>NZ_JAHGAM010000005.1:0-451855 GCF_030248595.1 Vibrio sp. D417a
CAAACTCTTCAATTTAAGATTTTGTTCGGCTCAATGAATACTGAACATTACATAAAGTAATGTTTGAATTGACTGTGCTGAATCCGAAGATTCAATGGTCACTTCGTTTCATTGAAACCTAATTTGATACCGAGGTATCTAATTGGATTATCATCAACGAGTGCCCACACAGATTGATAGGTCTATATTGTTAAAGAGCTTGCTTCATAAGCTTTGCTATCGAAGCGGAGGCGTATTCTAAGGAATTAACTTTCAGTGTCAAACACTTTTTAAAATTAATTTTTAGAAGCTTTCTTTCGCCTTATTGCCAATTGCTTTTGCGTTTCCGCTTTGCCCTGACAACGGAGGCGCATTATAGGGAGATGATTTTTCTTGGCAACCCCTTTTTAGAAAAAAACTTAAAAAAAAGCATCGAGTGATTAAATCTCACTCAAACGCTTAATTTTAGCACTCAGTTGTTAACTTCAAGTAACAAATAGGCAATCAGTATGTGTCTACCCAGCTCTCTTTAAAGCTGGTGATATCAAGACTCAGTGATTGCGCCGCTTCGATTTGCTCGATAGCCTCTAGTTCTTTATTTACACTGCTCATCGTTAATATGTTGTTGTCTAGCTCAAACACTTGGCGTTGCGTGGTGTAATAGAACTTAAGCGTAGTGAGCGCTTTTACATCGTCATTGCTCGCGGCTGCTTTAATGCTTTTTAGTTTACGAAAGATTTTGTTGTGCAGTTGCTTGAGTTTCCAAACGTACAGCACTTCTTCCATGTATGGTCGAGTTTTAATGTGATTCAATAAAGAGAGGGAAGTTGCAACTGCGAGAACGACACCAATCAAATTCCAATGGAAATTGCCCGTTGATTGTTCTGGTACGACTTCAGTGTTGCCAAACAAAACAATCAACAAGGTACTAAAGGCAAGAGAGGAGATGGCGAGCAACGCAACAAAACCGCCAATCACAAGGTTTACTTTCTTTTTATAAATGTCTTTATTTATCTGTTTGATTTCCATATACCGCTCCTAACAGGTTACCTCTATTTTAACCAGCGCACTCCGCACGACAATCGAAGCTTTGTAAGTAAGTTCACATTTGCTATTAAACTCGCATCCCTTCCCTGCTTGGGTATATACTTCCGCGCATTCACTCTTCCTATATAGAGGCTAAATTCATGCGCTCTTTTGTTTTACGAGCTCGCGCGGCGCCAACCACCAGCAAAGCACTGTTAGAAGGTGTTGGTAATGAAGCGCATACAGAGATTCTTGCTCATACCATGATGAACACTATGTTCGTTGCTCAATCACACCGTGAAGATGTGGTTGTTCACTTGGTTTTGGAAAGCACAAAAGACTTCTCACGCACCATTACTATTCGCTCCAACGACATCACCAACATTGGCGGCTTCCATGAGTCAACCTTGATTGCAGCAGTGGCTCGCGCTTTGGATGCTTCGGTTGGTATGGGTAAAGAGCAACTTCGTGAAGTCGAACCTGGTATTACCGTTCGTACAGTGAGCTTTGAACGCCTAGTACAAGAGCTGGCAGAAGATCACCAACTATATATGTTGGATAAGAAAGGCGAATTTGTTCGTGATGCAGAAATTGGTGAAAATCCATGTTTCTTGCTAACTGACCATATACCGATGCCGAAAAAGTCTTTTAACAGCTTAAAGCGCCTTGGCACAGAGAAGATCAGCTTAGGTCCTAAGATGCTTTTCGCTTCTCAGTGTGTGGTATTGATCCACAATGAGTTGGACATACGCGAATTCTAGTTATTCGCGCACACGTTGCTAGGTAATGAAAGAGGACTCCATTGAGTCCTCTTTTTTGTTTCTATAGGGATGCTAAGTTTACTTACCACCAATGCTCAAACGAGCAAAACGAACGTCTGGCGAGAAGAAAGTTCGGCTATCGTTAATTAACTGAGTATCACCCACTGCCTCAACTTCTTGCAGCATCTTGTAGAAGTTACCCGCTACCGTGATCCCACGAACTGGTTGAACGCGCTCTCCATCACGGCACAAGAAGCCACTCGCACCAAATGAGAAATCACCACTCACTGCATCCGCACCAGAATGGACACCTTGAAGCTCGACTAACTCTAGGTACTCACCCGCTTTTACTTCTGACGCACTGCTGTTGCCTGTCGCAATCACTTTGTGATTCGCTGATACGTCTAGGCTCGATTTTGCACCGCGAGCGGCACTTGCTGTCGAGACTGCGCCCAAATAACTTGCGGTCTGGCTGTTGTGTAGCAAGGTTTTCAACTCACCATTAGCAATCATGACATTATCTTGAGTAGCGAAGCCTTCACTATCAAAACTCGCGATTGCCATACCATTTGGCATGTAAGCCGTATCAGTAAAGGTAATTAAATCACTCGCAACACGTTGACCAAGCTTGTCACCCAGTGGCGTAATGCCTTTCATCGCGCTTACGCCAGAGAAAGCACTGCCGAAAGCACCGAATAAACTTGCTAGCGCATTAATGTGGAAAATAGCAGGGTAGTTACCTGTCGCAACCGGAGCACCTTCCAGAAGATCACGAGCAAGGTTGTAGCCACCTTCGATACAGTAAGCTGGATTCAACTCATCAAAACGGCGACCAAGTGACATTCTACCCGCCATTGACTGTTTGCCGTCTTTTTCAAACAAGGTATACGCGTAACAAGTGAACGAGCGCTCGAAGTGTTGACACAATGTGCCTTGAGTATTGGCAATGATCAGTTGTGTTTCGCCATCGCTGTAACCATTGTAAGGTGCGCTAGAAGCGTGAGGCAGAGCCACTACGCCTTGCTCAAGTGCGAGAGACAGTTCGATTTTTTCGTCAACAGAAGTGGTATCTTCTTGCACAATCTCAGCAACATCAGTCGTGATTTGGCTGTTAACGCAACTAATAGTCTGATGTTCATCTTGCTTGGAAAAGCGAGCACTTTGCAGCGCATTAGTTAGCATTAAATCCAAGCTTGGTTGCTCTAACGACTCAGAATAGCTTGTTGCAACACGCGCATCTTTCACAACACGAACACCCAGAACTTGGCTTGAGCTTACTTTGTACTCATCCAGCTTTCCTTGGTTCGCTTTCAAAGAAAAGCTACTGTTACGGTTTACAATGACGTCCGCTTCTGCACCTTGGCGTTTTGCTTCTGATAGGACGTAATCAACCGCATTAAGAAGTTGTTGTTCTTGGCTCATTAGTTACCGCCTCCTACCAGAATGTTATCTACTTTCAGCGTTGGCTGACCGACAGTTGTTGGTACTGAACCACTCACGGAACCACACATGCCCGGCGCAAGCGCCATGTCTTTGCCGACCATGCTGATTTCTTTCAACACTTTTGGACCCGTGCTGATCAGCGTTGCTGTTTTCAGAGGCTTGGTGATTTTGCCATTTTCAATGAGGTAGGCTTCACGAACAGCAAAGTTAAACTCCCCCGTACCCGGTTGAACAGAGCCACCGCCCATCTTCTTCGCATAGATACCACGTTCGATGCCTGCCAGCATGTCATTAAGTGAATGCTCGCCCTCTTCGATAAAGGTGTTACGCATGCGCGAGGTTGGTGCGAACTTGTAGTTTTGACGACGACCAGAACCCGTAGGCTCATAACCTGTCTTCATGCCACCCATTTTATCGACCATGAAGCTGGTTAGCTTACCGTCTTTGATCAGTTGAGTGCGCTGAGTCTTCATACCTTCATCATCAATGTGAATCGAGCCCCATTCGTTGGTCATGGTGCCATCATCGACTGCATTCACTGCGGTGTGAGCAACCATTTCGCCCATCTTGTCGTGGAAGACTGATGCTTTCTTCGCAACTGAAGTGGTTTCTAGCAAGTGACCACATGCTTCATGGAAGATAACGCCGCCAAAGCCGTTACCAATCACCACCGGCATTTCACCCGATGGACAAGCATCCGCGCCAAGTTTTACTAACGCTTGCTGCGCGATAGTTTGACCTAGCTCTTTGGCATCAAGCTGTTCACTGAATTCCCAACCAGCAAGAGCGCCAGGACCTTCCATACCAGAAGACTGCTCATTACCTTTTTGCGCGACAGTGTTACCAGCAACACGAATGTAGTGGCGAGTATCGTCAACGTGTAGACCTTCTGAGTTGAAGATAGACACTTGTTGCTCGCGCTGAAGAACGCTGCCAATAAACTGGCTGATATGTTCACTCTCAGCACGTGCGGCTTGGTCAACTTTCAATAGAAACGCGATTTTTGAATCTAGGTTAGCATCCTTACCTAGCGGCATGCGGCAACCATGTTGGATTGGGTAGCGGTTCAAATTCAAAGAACCCGCTGACGCGATTTGCTCACGCTTGTCTTTTGCAGCAAGCAGCGAGGTTACGCGCTTTAGTTCGGCTTCATCTGTGCTGTTGGTGTAACCGTAAAGCACCTTATGACCGAAAAAAAGACGAATACCGATACCAAAATCGATACCCGAGTTAACCTTATCCACTTCACCAGATGCGATCTGGACAGTGTTGGTTTGGTGATGTTCAACGAATAGTTCAGCGAAATCAGCCCCCAAAAAGAGCGCATGATCGATCACTGACTTCGCTGTTACAGAATTAAGCATGAAGTCTCCTTGCTCGATGATCGTCTTAGCCTTCCTAATTAACTGTGAAAAAGTTCAACAAAGTTAAATTGGCAACACGTTAAATTTTAACAGTTTTTTAACCTTGTTTTGTGCTAATCCTTGCTTAACGAGACCACGATTATTTATTAAATATTCCAGGTTCTGCTCATTCACCAGAGCGTTGCACTAGTAAATTCCACCCAGCAAACCATTTAGGTGCTTACTTTATCACTCACCTCGCATAATTGAATACTCATTATAATTACGCTCAAAAAACGTATCCCTTCCGCAATGGTCCTGCTATCATCCGAACGAAATAGTCGGGGGGCCACACGACAAGTGTTGGCTGAGATCGAAATTCGAGACCCGTTGAACCTGATTCAGTTAGCACTGACGTAGGGAACTATGCACACTTTGCCTTTCGTCGCCCCTCTTAGGTAAGCGATAGCGATCGAAAAATCGATCTATCTGCAACGGTCAAAGTCAGTTCCTATACGTCTTGTAGTAGGAGCGACCATGACGCAGCAATCACAACCTCATTCACATCACACGCCAGCCTTGCCTACCCCTATCGTATTGACCATCGCGGGCTCAGACAGTGGTGGCGGTGCAGGTATTCAAGCCGACATCAAAGCGATGTCCGCAACCGGCAGTTTTGCTTGCTCGGTAATCACGGCGATTACTTCGCAAAATACCCAAGGCGTTTCTGCGATTTTCCCCATTCCTCTCGACCATGTGGAGAGCCAACTTGATGCAGTATTTACCGACCTCAACATCGTTGCAGTCAAAGTGGGCATGCTGGCAGATTCCAACATCATCAAAGTCGTTGCAGACAAAATTAAACAATACCAGCCAAAACACCTCGTGATTGACCCTGTAATGGTGGCCACCAGCGGCGATCTATTACTGGAACAGTCGGCAATCCGCACTTTAAAAGAAGAATTGATTCCGCTCGCAGACATCATTACCCCTAACCTACCCGAAGGCGCAGCATTGACGGGTAAGCCAATGCCTCAATCAGAATCTGAAATGAACGATATGATTACCGACCTTCGTGCGCTTGGCGCCAAAGCTATTCTGCTCAAAGGCGGTCACCTTGAAGAAAATGAAAACAGCAACGATCTGCTTATCATGCAAGACAGTGCCGAGTTAATTAGCGCCAAGCGATTTCCAACCAAAAACACTCATGGCACAGGCTGTACACTTTCTTCCGCCATTGCGTCTTATCTTGGCCAAGGCAACAACCTACACAAAGCGGTGCACCTGGGTAAGCAGTACATCAGCCAAGCTATCGCACACGCTGATGAATTGGATGTAGGTAAAGGCCATGGCCCTGTGAACCACTTTTTTGCGGGTCATACTTATGTTCGCTAACGCGATTGGCATTCAGCTTTCCGATGCTAGTCTGCGATACAAAGACAGCCAAACGCCAACGCTAGCAGGGTTGAGTATGACTATTCCTGCTAATCAATGGACAGTGTTACTTGGTCGCAGTGGCTGCGGGAAAACCACAATATTGCGTTACTTAGCTGGCCTACTGGATGACCAAGTTGACTGGCATGGCGAACTCATCACAACGGATGGCGCTGCACTGCATGACCGTATCGCTTACATGGCTCAGCAGGATTTATTGCTACCGTGGTTGAATGTGTTAGACAACGTCTGCCTCAGTTCTCGATTTTCTCAAGTGCAAGCACCAGAGCAAAATAGACAACGTGCACTGACTTTACTAAGCCAAGTGGGACTCGCCGATTACGCGGATGCTAAGCCAGCTCAGCTCTCTGGCGGCATGAGACAACGTGTTGCCCTTGCTCGCACTCTGATGCAAGACAAGCCTCTAGTTCTGATGGATGAGCCTTTCTCTGCACTGGACGCGGTTACTCGTCATAAGTTGCAAACCTTGTCTGCCGAATTGCTGAAAGATAAGACGGTTGTTCTGATTACCCACGACCCACAAGAAGCGGTGCGATTAGCTCACCAACTCTATGTGTTGCAAGGCACACCTGCGCAAGCTCAGCACTTGGTCGTTCCAGACTCCAAGCCGCCCCGAGTTCTCGATGGAGAGTGCGCGGCGTTACAACAAGAGATTTTGGATCAACTGGAGAAAGACTATGAGTGATATGACTCAGTACAACTCCGTTTCGGCACGCATTAGTAAAAAAGAACGCGTGACCCATCCGGCTCTGCGCTTGGTCATTAGCACAGCGGTGATCTTGGGATTGTGGCAGTTGGTTGTTGTGGTATTCGACATGCCAAGCTTCATCTTACCTTCACCAATTGAAGTGCTGGATAGATTGGTCACTCGTTACGATGTCTTGCTCAAACATACTTGGGTTACCGCGCAAGAGATTTTACTTGGTTTGGCGCTTGGATTATCAATGGGTTTGCTGTTCGCATTGCAAATGCTGATGTTCGAACCGCTGAAGCGTTGGTTACTGCCCATTCTGATTGCTAGCCAAGCGATCCCTGTGTTCGCCATCGCGCCAGTACTCATGCTTTGGCTGGGTTACGGCATTGCATCGAAAGTCGTCATGGCGGCGATCATCATCTTTTTCCCCGTCACCACATGTTGCTACGACGGCTTACGTAATACACCAACAGGTTACCTCGACCTTGCCAAGACCATGGGCGCGTCTAAATGGCAGTTACTTCGTCATATTCAATTGCCAGCCGCCCTACCAACTTTAGCCTCAGGCATTCGTGTTGCCGTCGTTATTGCGCCGATTGGAGCAGTGGTCGGTGAGTGGGTAGGTTCAAGTGAAGGCTTGGGTTATCTGATGCTCCAAGCTAATGCTCGCATGATCATTGATGAGATGTTTGCGGCGCTGTTTATCCTAGCCGTGCTGTCTATCTCACTCTACTTCATCACCGATAAATTATTGAAAAAAGCCATCCCTTGGGAAAGCAAATAATTACAGAAAATAACCAAAGAAAATTGGGAAAGAAAAGGAAGAACCCCGTGAATAAAAACAAACTTATGAGCGCTGCTGCTCTACTCGCTTCAGTGGTATCAACCAATGTGCTTGCAGCAGAAAAAGAGATGACACTGATGTTGGATTGGTTCGTCAACCCAAATCATGGTCCTATCGTGATTGCCAAAGAGCGTGGTTACTTCAAAGAACAAGGTTTGAAGGTCAACATTCAAGAGCCGGCAGATCCAAGCACGCCACCTAAGTTGGTCGCGGCGGGTAAAGTCGACATGGCGATTTCTTACCAACCAAGCCTAACTATCGATGTCGCGGCGGGTTTGCCACTAATCCGCTCTGCGACTTTGATTGCTACGCCACTCAACACGTTGATGGTGCTGGATAACGGTAAGAATGAAAACCTTGGCGACTTGAAAGGCAAGAAGATCGGTATTGCGATCGCAGGCAACGAAGAAGCGACAATCGGCACCATGCTAGCTCAAGAGAACGTGAAGTTTTCTGACGTACAAATCATCAACGTAGGTTGGGCGCTGTCTTCGTCTCTTGCGTCTGGCAAGGTGGATGCGATTTGGGGCGGTCTACGTAACTTCGAAACCAACCAACTGGCACTAGAAGGTTATAAAGCTAAGGCCTTCTTCCCTGAAGAACACGGCGTGCCAGCGTATGACGAGTTAGTCTTCGTAGCCAATGCAAAAAACTACGACAAAGAAGCCATCAAGGCATTCAACAAAGCACTAGAGCAAGCGACCACTTACATCATTAACCATCCAAAAGAGTCGTGGAAAGAGTTCGTGGCTTATTCACCAGACACGCTCAACAACGAGCTTAACCAACGCGCTTGGAACGACACGCTAACTCGTTTCGCTCTTCGTCCATCCGCAGTAGATCTGAAACGCTACGATGATTATGCGCAGTTCATGTATTCACAAAACATCATCGAAACACTGCCAAAAGCGAAAGATTACGTACCGAGCTTTGACTAATTCTACTGACCTTAGGATCTAAGCCTAGGGTCTTTTGATAACGAGATACTCATAATGAAATACCAAGATTTGATCGACGCTTGCCGCCAAGATTGGCAAGAATACACTGAGCATGCTTTCGTGCAGCAATTGGCGCAAGGCACTCTGGCTCAGCCTTGTTTTCTGCATTACCTAAAGCAGGATTTTCTTTTCCTAAAGCAGTACGCACGAGCTTACGCATTAGCGATCTACAAAGCACGTACTTTGGATGACATGCGCCGTGCCCTACCAAGCGTACACGCATTGCTCGATTCTGAAATCGCCCACCACGTGACTTACTGTGAGCAATGGGGACTGACAGAATCCGACTTAGAAAACGAGCCAGAAGATTTCGGCACTGTGGCTTACACCCGTTACGTATTAGATGCTGGCATGACGGGCGATCTTGTTGATCTATACGCGGCACTAGCACCATGCTCTATCGGTTATGCCGTAATCGGTAAGATGCTGATTGAAGACGAAAGCACTGTGCTCGAAGGTAACCCATACGCAAGTTGGATCAACCTCTACGGTGGTGAGGAATTCCAATCTGGTGTCGCAAAAGGTGCAGAACACTTTAATCAGTTATTGGCGGAAATCGATATCAATAGTCAGCGTGGTCAAAACCTGATTCAGGTATTCAAAACTGCAACGCGTATGGAAGTGGCATTCTGGCAACAAGGTCTAAACGCTCAGCAAGATTAATCGGAGAGTCTCATGTTAATTGAACAAATCACCCAAGCATTAACCGCAGTACGCCAGCAAAAGCCATTAGTCGTCAACATCACTAACTACGTGGTGATGAATAACACAGCAAACGCACTATTAGCGATCGGCGCTTCTCCAATCATGGCGCACTCCAAGCAGGAAATGGCAGAGATGATGTCGTTCGCGGGTTCACTGGTTATCAACATTGGTACCCTAGACAGCGTTTGGACACCACGTATGAGCTATGCCGTAGAGCAAGCCAATGCCAATGGTAAAATCGTTGTACTCGACCCTGTCGGTTGCGGAGCAAGCTCACTACGTACAGAGACATCACGTGAAATCGCACGCCTTGCAGACAAGTTGATCATTCGTGGTAACGCTTCAGAAATCATCGCTCTCGCTGGCGAGCAAGCACAAAGCAAAGGCGTTGATGCGTTAGACAGCAGCGACGCAGCACTTGGCGCAGCCAACTTCTTAGTCGCAGAGTATGGTGCAAGTGTAGTGATTTCTGGCGAGACTGATTACATCGTCACGAAAGAGCAAACCGTCCAGTTGAATAATGGTCACGAGATGATGCCTTACGTAACCGGAATGGGCTGTACACTAACGGCACTGACGGGTGCTTTCGCTGCTGTTGGTGATGATACCGGCCTTGCTGCAGCGGCGGTACTGGGCGTTGTTGGCGAGATTGCAGCGGAACAAGCTCGCGGCCCAGGTAGCCTGCAAATGAACCTGTTGGATGAGCTTTACCAGTTGGATGAAGAAACGCTGGCAAAACGCTTAAAGCTGCAAGTGAGCTAAGCTTTGCTCTAATAAATACCGGCCTCTCATTCCATCTAGGAGAGGCCCAAAGGAAACACAATGAACGCCTATCGTTTATATTTGGTCACCGACGACCAACAAGATTTAGCCACACTAAAGCGTGTTGTGAGAAAAGCCGTGAAAGGTGGGGTCACCATGGTACAGGTGCGCGAAAAACATGGTGACGTTCGTGCATTTATTGAACGAGCTCAAGCCGTGAAGACGATCCTTGAAGGCACTGGCGTCCCGTTAATCATCAATGATCGTGTTGATGTTGCCCTTGCCGTCGATGCCGATGGTGTTCACCTCGGGCAGTCAGACATGCCAGCAGAGATCGCTCGTCAATTGATTGGCCCAAACAAGATTCTCGGCTTATCGATTGAGACTGAAGAGCAGTTGGCAGAGGCGGGGTCTCTGCCCATTGATTACATCGGCTTGAGTGCCATCTTCGCGACGCCGACCAAAACCAACACCAAAAAACATTGGGGTATTGATGGTTTGAAAATGGCGTTAGAGACGACTTCACTGCCGATTGTTGCCATTGGCGGCATTAACGAAACCAACATTCCTGCCCTGAGTGCGACAGGTGTACACGGTTTGGCTTTGGTTTCTGCCATTTGTCATGCAGAAAACCCAACCAAAGCAGCAGAGTACTTACTTTCTCTGATGGATTAAGACCCCAACGCTTAAGGATGAGCGCCTTTACCCTCCGGATAAATGTCATCAATTCATCACTCAACCTTCATTCCCTCGTCAAATTGACAGAGCGTTGATAAGTTTTTCACGCCAGATAACGTAAGATAAGCCCCTTATTTTCACGTGGTTGAATAACCCTCAATAAAAACAAAACGCTCTCAATGAAAACCAAAAAATATGGATTGATGATGCTCGCCTTGCTTGTTCTTGGCATCATCCCGATGTCGCTGTTTGGCTCTTATCACAATCTCACGTCACAGGTGCCTGAAAGTCTGGGTATTACTTTTACTTTGCTCACAGATTCTGCTGGTAGCAAAGGCTTTTTAATTACGTTAACACTGCTACTGCTTTCTTTATTTCGCTTTAAACCAAATCGCACTGAGTGGATGCAAAAACTCTCAATGTTAGGGTTGTTACTGGTGATTGGCTTTGCCAGCAAAACGGGGCTAAAACTGATGACAGAAAGCCCGCGTCCCTACACGGAATTGCTCGCAGCAGAACAATTGATTGAAACACCAGAAACGTTTTATCAGTTGGATACAAAGCAGCAAGCCAACGTAATTAACCAGATTTCTGAACACGTCAGTGATTGGCGAACGCGCCATTGGCAAGGCGAAAAAGACTATTCTTTCCCATCCGGCCATACGATTTTCGTTTCGATTTGTTTGGCTTTCTTTGGCGGGTTGTTCTTACAGAACAAGTGCTATATCTCTGCACTGTCATTATGGATGTGGGGAATGAGCGTCGCATATAGCCGCTTATGGCTGGGCATGCATCGCCCTGAAGATTTAATAGGCTCAGTCTTGTTTGTCGCGATTGTATTTACTTTACTCCCGACATTTCAGATTAAGAAACAGATGCCGTTTGTTTCTCTTGCTTCGCGCTAATGTGAACGATGACTAGATAAAAAAAGAAGCCAGCGATTCGCTGGCTTCTTGCTTTAAAGCGCTACTTTTTTCTAACCATTTCTTGGTGGTTCAAACGCTGTTAGTTCTAATTCTGGGCCAGTGTATTTTTCAATACGAACCAGTGCCGAGTTCGCCGCACAGCCGTTTGCAAGTCGAGAGGTCGGAATATCCAACGTTAACACGTTACAACCGCCGTTCTTACAAATGCCGGTTTTCGGATCCAAATCCGGCCAACCGCCTTCATGAATACATACTGAGCCTTGCTTGATTCGGTCAGTCACTTCTGCACCAACCAATACTTGGCCACGGTTGTTAAACGCACGAACTAAATCGCCCGTTTTAATACCACGCGCTTTCGCATCTTCAGGGTGAATCCAAATAGGTTCACGGTTTGCAATTGCGTACTCTTCGCGAATCTTCGCGTAGTTAAACTGGCTGTGTAGACGATGCGCTGCGTGCGCGGTCATTAGCTGCAACTCGCCGTCTTTTGCATTGCCAGTGTACTCGGTTGGTGCCATCCACGTTGGATGTGGAGGACAGTCTTCCAACTGATAACCTTCAATGGTTTTCGAGAAGATTTCGATCTTACCACTTGGTGTACCGAGTGGATTCATGATCGGGTCTTCACGGAAATCTGCGTAACGAACAAACTGTGCGTTCTTCTCGTTCCACTTCATCTCGATCAGTTGGTTATCTTCCCAGAACTTGCTGAAGTTCGGCATTGCTACGCGAGAGCCACGGCCACCTTGTTGCGCCGCCTTGTAGAAGCCGTACAGCCATTCCATTTCAGTTTTGCCTTCGGTGTATACGTCACGGCCACCCGGAGCTAGCATCTCTGCCATGTCCGCGAATACATCGAAATCATTACGCGCTTCACCTTGCGGCTCAACCACTTGCTTCATTGGCACCAAGTGTTGGTTACTGTAGTCACCCGTCATCGTTAAGTCGTTACGCTCGAACGATGTGGTGATTGGCAGAACGATGTCCGCATGCTTCGCAGCCGCCGTCCAGTATGGTTCAGAGATAACGATAAGCTCTGGCTTTTGCCACGCTTTAATCAAACGGTTGGTGTCTTGGTGGTGAGTAAAGTTCGCACCACCGGCCCACCAAATCATCTTGATGTCCGGGAACGTCAGTTCATGACCGTTATGATGGTAGGATTGACCTGGGTTTTCCAACGCCTCGACAATACGCGCCACAGGGAAGCTTTGCACCGCGCCAGACACCGCCCAGTCGTTCCCCGCAGAAGAGCCGCCACCCAGCGATGCCGAAATCGCAGGAAGTACTCCAGCGTCACGAGCAGGGTTACCACCGTTTGAGTAGTGGTAAGAGAAACCAAAACCACCGCCCGGTAAACCGATCTGGCCCAACATCGTTGCCAGTGTAACCAGCATCCAGTGACGCTGCTCACCGTATTGTTGGCGCTGCATGCCCCAACCCGCCATCAGCATGGTGCGGTTTTTACTGAAGATGTCAGCCAGTAGCTCAAGTTGCTTCGCAGGTACGCCACAGATTTGTGATGCCCATTCTGCTGATTTTTCTACACCGTCTTCTTCGCCCATCAGGTACGCTTCAAACTTGTCGTAACCTGCGGTGTATTTATCGAGGAAGGCTTTATCGTGCTTACCTTGTTTCACCAAGGTGTGTGCGATACCCATCATCATTGCCACGTCGGTCATTGGGTGAGGAGCAATCCACTCCGCATTCTCGCCAAAGAACTCGATGGTTTCAGAACGAATTGGGTCAATCGCAATAACCGTCTTGCCTGATTTTTTCAATTGATGGAAGAATTCAAGACCAGCACAGTCTGTTGAGCTCCACGCGATTTTTAGAGTGTTGATTGGGTTTAAGCCCCAAAGCACAACCACATCGCTGTGCTCTAATACCACTGGGTACGTGGTTTGTTGCTCGTACACTTCGATAGAGCCCACAACGTGCGGCATGATGATCTGCGCAGCACCCGTTGAGTAGTCACCCAAGTGGCCTGAATAGCCACCCGCCATGCTCATGTAACGTTGCAGCAAGGTTTGTGCTTTGTGCAGCACGCCACTTGAACGCCAGCCGTAAGAGCCTGCAAACACAGAAGCCGGGCCATATTCTTTGCGAATTCGCATGTGCTGTTCGTGGATCAGCTTGTAAGCCTCATCCCAAGACACACGCACAAACTCATCACTACCGCGCACACCTTCTGGCGACGATGGGTTTGCCAAGTAGCCTTTACGTACCATTGGGTACTTCACACGCGCCTTGGTATGCACTTGGTCAGGCCCAGTAGTTTGTAGACTATTTGGTACAGTTTGTGGAAGAGCATTAGTAGTCGAAACCAACTTACCGTCTTGCACTTCACACAGCATTGGGCCCATGCGGCCCGCCGTTAGAATGCCTTTGCCGCGAGCATTAGAAGAAGCAACAGACATAGGTGCAAATGAAGTGAATGCCATTGCACCAGCCGCCATACCAGTGCCTTTTAGAAATCCGCGACGGGTCATATTAGTCATAATCTTATCCTTCTATTTATCGTTAGTGACCAACCACATCTTTCGCGTGGTGCTGGAAGAACTTGGTTAGAATTTCTAGGTTCTCGGCTGAAATATCAGTTCGATCACCCATACTTTTCGCTACCGGTCCCCATGCATTCACTGTGAAGTGATTTGAAGGAATTTTCGCGTGACAAGTTGCACAGTAAACGTTGTCCAACTCTTCTGCGTATGACCATACGGGTTCAAGCGTGTCAACAACTGGAGAATCAATAGCGCCAGTTAGAGAAACCGCGCGCCATTCGTTGCCGTAAACATCTGCCTCAAATTCACCAGTTTCAAGCGCTTGTTGGCCTTGCTCTGTTAGCGTTGCAACGATGGCACGTTGACCTTCTCCCATGTAAAGCACTTGTTCTGCGCCTTTCATTTGGAATGCATTCAACTTAACAGTGCGGTTGTCGCCTTCAGAGCTGATTACTTCCAACTTCGTCGTTGGGTTAATTTTACCCATCTCACCCATTGCGATTTCAGTCACAGGGTAAACAACCTTGGCATTAGGTGATGTTTTTGTGGTGAAGCTCATCAACGTTTCAAATGCCTTGCTGTCTAGCTCTGCTTCTGGTGCAAAGTGCGCCACACCTTTATGACAATCGATACACGTTTGATCGTTTGCTTTCGCGTAAGCGTGCATCTTCGCCGCATCACGTGATTGCTCAAACTCTTCCATTGCATCGAAATCATGACACGAACGACACGTCGCTGAATCATTTTCACGGAACTGAGCCCATACCGTTTCAGCCATATCTTTACGATGTGCTTCATATTTCTCTGGCGTATCGATCTTACCTGTCACAAATTCATGGTAGATGTCTTTCGACGCGCGAATTTTGGTGATCAGGTAATCCATTGGTTCTTGAGGAATATGACAGTCAGAACATTCCGCGCGAATGCCTTTCGCATTACTGAAGTGCACTGAGCCTTGGTACTCTTTGTAAGGGGTTTCCATAGAGTGGCACGAGAGACAAAATTCAGTATCTGAGGTGTAATGCATTACTGCCGCACTCCCCCCCAAAGTTAACCAGCCCACACCAATGCCGGCAGCAACCAGCAGTGCAACATATCGTTTTTTTATTGACATAATTAGCAACACTTCCAAATAAAATGTAATTATAGGTCGCAAATTACTACTTTATGGGTAGTCCTCTCTTGATCCACATCATTTCCGTGTTGCTCTGTATGCCTCAAGTATGAAATTTTGTTATTTGCATCTCAAAGATGAATATATGGCAACAATCCATTACCCAGCCAACTATTCACCACATAAATCACTTTTATGAATGCAACTATTTGATTAAACAGATAAGAGGATGAGAGACTGAATCTCCACATTGATGCAGTAAGGACACGCATGTCAGTTTACATCGAGACGCACAGAAGCCAATTAAGACCCATCAAAGCCAGTGACTGGGAACTCTTTCAACGATTACTTTCCGAACAAGAGGTTATTGCGCTCTGTTTCGATCGTCCCAGCGAAACAGAAATAAGAAAAAAATTTGCTTCGCGATTATTACCATGGACCCCAAATTGCCAGCATTGGCTTTGCCTTGTAATACTCGATAAGCAATCTGAACAACCCATCGGCATCACTGGCTTTGCTATTGAAAACGGTAAGGCAGAGGTAGGTTACTTACTTTTGCCGGAATTTCATGGCCAACAGTTTGGAACAGAAACTCTTCAAGCGCTTCTATACTGGGCAACCTCGACACATAACATCAACCACTTTTCCGCGACGGTCACTGAAGGCAATATTGCATCAGAGCGTGTCCTGATAAAATGTGGTTTCGAACTCATTGAGGTCATTCCAGACGCATACCAAATTGGTGGCAAACCCTACGCCGATAAAATCTACTCACTACATAAATAAGGACGTATTTTGAATAAAGTAGTCATCATTACCGGCGCAAGCCGAGGCATTGGAGCCGCAGCGGCAAAAAAGCTGGCCGAGCAAGGCTATCGCGTTTGCGTTAATTACCGCACTCAGCAAGAGGCCGCCGACCAAGTTGTGGCAGAAATACAAGCAAACGGTGGAAAAGCGATTGCCATCGCCGCAGACGTAGCCGATGAGAAGCAAGTGCTCTCCTTGTTTGATGAAACAGAACGTGAATTTGGTGCAGTGACGCACTTGGTCAACAACGTTGGCATCCTATTTACTCAATCGCCTTTGTCAGAAATCAGCTTGGAACGCTTTCAGAAAGTAATGAACACCAATGTGAATAGCTGTTTTCTCTGCTGTCGAGAAGCGGCGAGGCGATTCAGTGCAGGCGGTGCAATTGTGAATGTCTCCTCTGGAGCGTCGCGCTCAGGCGCGCCATTTGAGTATGTCGATTACGCCACATCAAAAGGCGCGATGGATACCTTAACTAAAGGGCTCTCGCTAGAGTTGGCAGAGCGCAATATTCACGTCAATGGCGTTCGACCTGGTTTCATTTACACTGATATGCATGCCGACGGCGGAGAACCAAACCGAGTAGATAGACTCAGCCCTCAAATTCCTCTTAAACGCGGTGGCACGGTAGAAGAAGTGGCAAATGCGATCGCTTGGCTATTAAGTGACGAAGCCTCTTATGTCACAGGATCATTTATCGATATTGCAGGGGGCAGATAGAATGCAAGTCCATATCCGACAAGCGATTCCCGATGATTTAGACGAAATTTTTCAGCTTAATTTTCAAATTAATTCACTGCATTTTGCGAATGCGCCAGAAGCCTTTGTTGCGCCATCAGAAGCTGATCGAGAATTTCTTGCACAAGCACTAGAGAACAAAGAGCGACTCTTTTTGATTGCCGAACGCGAACAGCAAATTCTCGGCTTCTTAACCGCGATGATCACCCAAAACGACACCGTCAGTTTTCTGATCAAAGACCCAATTTGTCGCGTGGGAACAATTGTTGTCGATGAAGCGCAAAAGCAGCAAGGAATCGGCCGCCAACTGCTCCTAGCCTGTGAGCAATGGGCGCGCGACGCCAATGCCACACAAATTCGATTGGAAGTGATGGAATTCAATCAGCCAGCACAGCGCTTTTACGATAATCAAGGTTTTAAAACTAACTCACGCATTATGCTGAAACATTTGTAACGATAACGACAATTAAGCGCTTTTCACGACTAAACCCACCTAAATCGTATTTATCGATGCAATTTACCCCCTAATTTTAGAAAAAGACGATATGATGTGCGGATAAGGAGATTCGAACATGATTTATCTTTTCGATTGGGGGAACACCTTGATGGTAGATTTCCCTGAGGCACAAGGAAAAATGTGCGATTGGGAACACGTAGAAGCAGTTCCTCAAGCCAGAGAAACACTGGCAATACTTTCCCAAAATCATCCCATCTACATTGCGACCAGTGCATCTGATTCCAACATGGAAGAGGTTCAGCGTGCATTTGTTCGCGTCGACTTAGACCAATACTTAAATGGCTATTTTTGTTTTGCCAACCTCGGCATCGCTAAAAACCAACCTGAGTTTTATCTCGCCATCGCAAAACAGTTAGGGGTTAACGTGAGTGGAATAACCATGGTTGGCGATTTACCTCACAAAGATATTTACCCTGCGATGAAAGCGGGCGTAAACACAATTTGGTTTAACCCAACGGGCGCTGATGCACCAGCCGAAGCCATTCCTAACCAAATTCGTTGTTTATCTGAGCTTATCCCCTAACCGTTACTAACCTGCACTAATCAAGGAAGATGAATGCAAATCAGATCCATCAAGGTGAGCGATATCGCGCGCTTCACCGCGCTGTGGAATCGAGTGTACTCCGAAGGGGAATTTTTGATTTCTCCTGCACCCGATAACGCAACGCTTCGCAGAATCCTGCAACGTGTGGAAAACGAGTCCATCCCTCAGTTTGTCGCGTTTGACCGCCAAAAACTTATCGGTAGTGTTGAAATCTACCCAGCTGAGATGTGCGGTTACGAAAGAGGGCAACGCCTTCGCGTCGGTATTCTTGGTATTCACATCGACAAAAACTACCGAGGCAAAGGATTGGGGCGGAAACTATTGGCAGTCGCGATCGCACGTGGTTGGGAATTTGGTTACGACCAAATCGCACTCTACGTATACACAACCAACACACCAGCGATTGCTTTGTATGAACGGTTTGGATTTGAACATCAGGGAGAACTTGGGGAAGTGACCTTGCCAAATGGTAAAGTCTTGATGAGTCAAAAAATGATATTGTATAAAGCGCAAAGCCGTTCGAAAAGCCCAGATTTGTAGAGTCACGATAACCGTTGTTCGCAACACTTATTCGGGGTTAACACCCTTGCGTCACATGCCCTCGAACAATTGAATCGTTAGAGGCTTGATTCACGTAGTAGAAATAGCATGCTTCTTCTGCCAGTGTGTAACCTTGCGGCCAAATGTACACCACGCGATCAACACCCGATTTATCTAAGAACTGATAATCAGGAATAGCGACAAAATGAGCACTGTTTGGGTGCTGCTGACCGATGATGCAAAAATCACTGCCTTTGCACGGCACGTCAATTTTCGAATAACCTCTGGCTGGTAGATCGATTTCTAACAAAGCTCGAATACTATCGGCACTCGCTTCTGGCATGCCTTTGCGTGTTTTGACATGTCGGTCAATGTAGTGAACGTGCTCTTGGCCGTAAGCGTTATCAATCACTGATTGAGCATGAAAGAATTTGAGAGCCGTACCCAAAGAAGACTGAGAACTGTGCAGCATCGCAGCGTATGCTTGGCGATGAATATCGAGTAGTACTGGTAAAGCAGCTAATGCGATGAAAGCCAAAGTGGTAAGCACTATGGTGATTTCCATCAGCGTAAATCCCTTTGATTTCACGTTTCTTATCTCAACTAGCCCAAGACAATAGCCCCACATCCATGTGAGACCGAGCCAATATATCGCCAATTTCTTACGATTAAAGGCTTAAGGGGTAAGAAGAGACAAACACCACTCAAACTTGAGAACAGCAGCCAAAGAGCAGTGTAACAAAACGACGCTATGTGTCAGATATTAGACGGTTTTTACTCTCTAGTTACTGAGTAAAGGCACATGATTTCGCACCAGACCACGACGAACATTCGTGCACATTTTGCCAAAACGACGAATCTCATCGAACTGCGGAACAATGCCGCGCTCCATGGCTGACTCCCAATAAGTGACTTCTGAATCGACCATTTCCAACAATTTCTTCGGACAGCCAATGCACTGCCCTTCTGGTCCACATACAAACGTTTCTGGTTCATAAATTGGTAGTTCCGCTTTTACTTGCTCGATGATGCTACGCATGGCGGTCATTCGATCTGGCTTTACCTTCATCATTCTGCTCCACGGATTAAGATGAAGCAGATTGTACCCACTGGTACGCAAATGTCCCTACCCAATTTAGGTATATTCTGTTTGAATCGATTTCTTTATCGTCAGATCCGGCTTTTTAACCACCAAATACACCGCCGTAGCTGCCAGTACGAAACCAGAAATCCCCATCCAATCAAATGACTCTCCAAACGCGAGCCAAGCCTGAATCGCCGTCGTTGGCGGCACCAGGTAGAATACAGAAGCTACGCTCGATGCAGCACCGTTCTTAACCATGTACAACAGCAGTAGAATAGCTACACAAGAGAGCACGACGACCAACCACAACACAGTCAAAATAAACTCCAGTTCCCACTGCACTTGCATGGTTTCAAACTGCATCGCAACGGGCAGAAACATGACGAGCGCGGCCAAATATTGCACCGTCGCACCACCCACCATATCCACTTGTTGGCAATGTTTTTTCTGATAAAGCGTCCCTAGCGTGATACCAACCAAAGCCAATAAACACAAACCAATGGCCAACACTTTATGCTGCTCGGATTGCCACTCCATTTTGCCCATCAACACCATAGCGATACCGACAAAACCAAGAGCCAAACCCAACCATTGCGAGGGTTTAAATTCCTCACGAACAAACGCCACCAGCAAAGCCGCGGTTAAAATCGGTTGAATACCCACCAGCAACGAACTCAACCCAGCAGGCATACCCAAGGCGATAGCGAAATAAGTACCGCCCAGATAGAAACCGTGGATCAACGCACCAACTACACAGCTGTGCCAAAAATCTTTTCCTGTCGGCAACCTTCTACGCAATACCGCCACAAGAACCAAAAACAATAAGACATTGAATGCCATACGGATAGAAAGTAGTGTCGCTGGCTCGGCATATTGCAAACCAAAACGCGCACCAACGAATCCAGAAGCCCAAAGGATGACAAATACAAAAGGGATGGCTCGGATTAACATGATCGCCTCACTCACGCTTGTTTTATGTTTTGAGATACTGCTAATGTAATTAGGTACAGTGTTTTCAAAAAGTGACAGATGGAAGTGTTTTTATGGGTACAGATTTATTGGGAAGCGGTGAAGGGAATAAGTACCTCGTGGTGGAAAAACACCTCAAACAAGCCATCAATGGTGGCGTTTATCAGGCGGATGATCGACTGCCCTCCATTCGCTCGTTGAGCCAAGAATTAAACGTCAGTAAAAATACCGTGATTCGTGCGTATCAAGAGCTGGAAGCACAAAACTTGGTTTACTCGGTTCCCAAATCGGGTTATCGAGTTAAAGTCGCCTTGCCGACCTCTCGCTCAATTCCGGATCCGACTCGCGTGGATTTGCTCTCGATCTGCAAAGAAATCCTTACTTATCCTGAATACCAAGAGCGTTTGCCTACCGGTTCTGCCCACCCAAACATTGACTCCCCCGCGATCAAAAGCTTGTACGCCGAGATCGGCCGCCACAGCCGCCAGCAAACGCATGTACCGAGCCATTACCAATTACCACCCGGTGATCACCTCTTAATCAAACAACTAGCGAAAATCACACAAGATTTGGGCACGCCAGCCAAGTTGGATGAGATCATGGTGACGCACGGCGCGCAACAAGCCATTAGCCTAGCGCTGCGCGCAACGACACAAAAAGGCGATATCGTCGCGGTGGAGTCCCCTTGCTATTTTGGCAACTTATTGATGCTAGAATCACTCGGCCTCAAAGTGGTGGAAATTCCGAGTTGCCCACGCGACGGTATGTGCCCCGAAGCCTTAGCAAAAGCAATGGCGACATGGGACATAAAAGCGATCATCGTAACGCCAAACTTCACCAATCCAACTGGTGCCATGATGCCGCTAGAAAAGCGTCAACAATTACTATTGGCGTCCGGCAATATTCCTATTATCGAAGACGATGTGTTTGGCGGGTTAAGCTATGACAAGCCGTTGCCAAGCTTGAGATTGCTCGATGACAGGCAACGCGTAATTTACGTAAATTCGTTATCCAAAACGCTCGATTCGCGTTTGAGAATTGGTTGGATGTTGGCGGGGCGATATCGAGATCAAATTGAGCAATATCTACTGTGTGAGAACATGGGCAGTTTGAACCTGATGCAATCCGCCGTGGCAACGTTTCTAACGTCAGGCAAGTATCGAACGCATACTGCGCGAATGGGTCGGGTTTATCAAAACAACATGCGCCGATTTATCCAGATGCTTCATCAATACTTGGATGAATACGAACCTCTAAAAAATCGATACCAGATCAACGCCGTGCAAGGTTCGTTCTTGCTTTGGTTGCGACTGCCCGAAGACACGGACAGCTATGCGTTGTATCAAGCATGCAATAAGCACAGAATCAGCCTACTTCCCGGCACCGTATTTGGCACTCAAGGGCAATATCGGCATTGCGTACGCCTCAGCGTGGCAAACTTTGGTCATGAAACCGATTGGAGTCACGCGATGCAAACACTGGCAAAATTGATAGCAAAGCATGCCTGTTAACTCGCTCTTACTAAATGAACTTATGCCGACACACACAAACAGGTAACAACAAAAAACTCCACGCAAAGGTGGAGTTTTCTCGTATCGTTATCGCCCTCAGTGCAACTTAATTTGCCACATTCTCGCGACGTTTTCGGCTAAATTGGCAACGTTGACGTCAGCCTCTTTCATGGCCTCAGATAAGCTCATCGCCCTTGGTACACAAGCAAACACCGCATCAATGCCGCACTCATAAACCGCCTGATAGTTGTCGCCCACACAGCCTGCTAATGCAATGACTGGTAAATTACACTGCTTGGCGACCTGAGCAACGCCCATCGGCGTTTTGCCATGTGCGGTTTGATGATCGATTCGACCCTCGCCTGTAAATACGATATCCGCATCCGCAACATGCTGAGCAAGTTTGACCGTTTCAAGCACAATCTCAATTCCCGGTTGCAAACGTGCTGGCGTGTACCCGAGCAAGGCCGCGCCCATACCACCAGCAGCACCCGCCCCTTCACGAGTCAGTACATGCTTACCCGTCGCTTGTTCCGTCAACTCGCCAAACTTGCGCAATGCGTTATCGAGCAGAGTAACGTCTGATACGGTCGCTCCCTTTTGCGGGCCAAAGATAGCCGACGCGCCTTTGTCACCACAGAGTGGGTTATCAACATCGCACGCTACCAACACTTCGCAAGTTGCTAAACGAGGGTCAAGACCAGAAATATCGATGGACGCAAGCGCCGCTAACCCGCCTCCATTTGGGGTAATTGCATTACCAGATTCATCAAGAAACGCCACCCCCAACGCGGTCAACATGCCCACGCCACCATCATTGGTAGCGCTGCCGCCCAAACCAATGATTAAACGTTGAATGCCTCTGTCTAGCGCGTGTTTGATCAGCTGTCCGGTACCAATGCTACTGGTCAGTTTTGGGTCGCGAGCGTCACTCGGCACAAGGTGTAGCCCACTGGCCTCCGCCATTTCAATAACCGCAGTTTCGCCTTCGCCGAGGATGCCATAAAACGCTTCAACATCATTCCCTAATGGCGCAGTCACTGTTGTGAAGACTTGTTCGCCTTGAGTTGCATCTATCAAAGATTGAACCGTGCCTTCGCCACCGTCTGCGACCGGAACCGTAACAAACTCAGCATCATGCCATACGCGAGCAAGACCCGTTTTGATCGCCTCGCTCACTTGTTTGGCGGTTAAGCTTTCTTTAAATGAATCAGGTGCAATTACCACTTTCATACGTATTTCCAGAGACTTATAAGAGAACGAGGCTCAAAATGTACACCAATGCCATTGCCGTGACACCTTGAACGAGCGTAGCCATGGTTTGCGCGCGGTACGCTAAGCCCACCGACATGCGGCTAAACTGCGAAACTACCCAGAAGAAACTGTCGTTTGCATGAGAAACCGTCATCGCACCAGCACCGATCGCCATCACCGTTAATACGCGGCCCATTTCTGAATCGAGCCCCAATTGCGTAAGCATAGGCGCAACCAAAGCCGATGTGGTCACCAATGCAACCGTTGATGAACCTTGCGCCGACTTTAGCGCAGCCGCAACGATAAATGGCATGAAAATACCCACGCCCAGCGCCGATAGCGTCGTACCTAAGTATTCACCTAGCGGCGTTGCTTTTAATACCGCGCCAAAAGCACCACCCGCACCGGTAATCAAAAGAATAGGCGCAGCAGCCATAATACCTTGGCTGATTCGCTCGCCAAATTCTTCAATCTTGTTGTCTGATTTGAGTAGGCGAACAGAAAGGAACAGGCCAATCACTAATGCCGTTAGTGGCTGTCCTAAGAAAATCAGAACATCAAACACAAAACCTTCGCCCAGCGGTAGGCTTGGGAATTTCGCGATAGAGCCAAAACAGATCAATAAGATAGGAACAAAAATAGGAGCGAATGCTTGGCTCGCCGTTGGCAATTTGCCGTAAGACGCTTTGAGTGCTTGCCAGTCTTGCTGAATTTCTTCTACGGCTTCAATGCCATCTGGTTCAACATGTTGGAATCGGTTCGCCCACAACATACCCGCTAACGCCGCAACCGCTGCAACAAACACACCCACACCAATCACTAAACCAAGGTTAGATTCCAGGCCTAAGTTACCCGCAGCGGCAATCGGTCCAGGAGTTGGCGGCACAAATGTGTGCGTTGCATATAGGCCAGTTGCCAACGCCACACTCATCGCAACGCTTGAGGTTTTTAAACGCTTCGCGAGTGATTCTTTGAGCGAGTTCAGAATGACAAAGCCTGAATCACAAAATACCGGAACAGAAACGATGTAACCGATGATACTCATGGTCAATGTTGGGAAACGCTCACCCAACACTTTGATGACCGTATCGGCCATAGTGATCGCTGCACCACTTTTTTCCAAAATAACACCGATGATGGTACCTAAAACGATAACCAAACCAATGTAACCAAGGATGCCGCCAAAGCCAGAAGCAATGGTTTTGGCAATGCTATCTGCCGGTAAGCCGTAAGCAAATGCCGCAAGGAACGCCGCGATGATCAGCGCTAAAAAGGGATGTAATTTGAATTTGGTGGTCGTGAGCACAATAAATGCGATCACCCCGAGCAGGATTAATATAAGGTTCATGATAACTCCATTTATTCTTATTTTGCTGAGCGAGTCCGTGTTGGCTCACTCAACATGTAGGGATGCATGAATTATTAATCGTTTGCTTTCGAATTCCTTTAGGCGGAGTGACAAATGATGTGGTCAAAAAATAACGCGTATTGTGCAGATGCACAATATCACGACATTTTTGAGAGCCGAGTAGCAATATAAAGCTCCGCTAACCCCACAAAATTGGTAGTTGGTAGCCCTGTTATCTCGGTGATTTTCTCTAACCGATAGCGCAGAGTGTTCCGGTGAATAAACAGCATTTTAGAGCATTCTGTTACATTGCCATTGCATTCAAAAAGTGCATCTAGAGTTTTCAATAATTGCCCAGATTTGTCTTTCTCTTTCAACCGTTTCACACCATCAATAATTTGTTCACCTTGCCAAATATCCGCCAACGGCGCTAACAAAACAGGCAAACGAAGTTCATCGAACAGGTACTTACGTTTCTCTGGGTAGAACTGCTTGCCAATGGCTAATACCTGCTTCGCGCTTTGGTATGACAACGCGACATCTTTAGGCTCATTAAACAGCTGTCCTAGCGCAATGTGAAACGTATGCGAATCGTGATCGCTTAAACGCGACATCAACTTATCAATGCGCTCACTTTCAACTTGGCTGTCCCACTGCTTGGCGGAATGACACGGTTTCAACACCACAATTTCATTCACCGAGACAATCGCAACTAGATTGTTACGCTCTGGGTATTCAAGCAGTTCAACAATATTGCGCACACTCTTCATGCTTTTTGAGGCCGACGGCGTCGAGACTTCAATCACCGTTGCCACCCGTGGTTGAGTAACATCGATAGAAAGACGCATCGCCCAATCTTTCAGCTCTTCATCGGTCAATTTGCCATTGATCCAAGCCAGAATAAACTCTTCGCGATGACGTCTGTCCCACTGAAATTTTTCCACCAGCGCGGCTTGCTCGATTGTCAATTCAGCGGTCATTTTAACCAGTTTGGCAAAATCTCGGATTTTCTCCGGCTCGCCTGTGACACCAACAATACCAACCACGTCGCCATGTAATTTCAACAACATATTGATACCGGGTTTGACACCCTGCAACGTCAAACATTGCTGCTCATTAAGCTCTAGCGAATCGCCATGATTCAGCGCCAGTACCGCGCCATCATGCACTTGCCCAACACGTTTAGGGTCGCCACTGCCAATGATGATGCCTGCCGAGTTCATCACATTCACATTGTGACCAATGATGGACATGGTTCGATCAACAATTTGTTGTGCTAAAGCGTGGTCGAGAATCACCATTTCGAGTTTCCAAATTGACCGTTTAATCACTCAATAAATCACAAATGGCAAACTATCGCGATGCTGCGGTTCTAAATAACGGAAGCAGCTCAAAGCATTATCCAATTAACCACACTTAAAAAGAGGATTAAGCCTTCATTTTTAGCAGAGGGTTATATACTTAGAACAAAGGTTACCAATGCATTCTTCACTGTGCATTGATGCCACTCGTCTACCTACAGAGGAGAGATCAACATGGAGTTACGGAATAAATCGGGGGAAGTTGCAAATATTGCTGATAACCTCACTTTGAAGGAAATCACAGAAATGGGCTACACCGTAGATTTATGCGATGAAGCATTTGCCCCTGGAGAGCATTGGAAAGCGGAAGGTAAAACGCAAGGTATGGGCGAGTATCCAGAGGAGTAAACGTCCTGACTAACCAGCGCACAAAGCGCTCCACAAACAGAAAAGCCGAGCGACTTAACGCTCGGTTTTCTACTTTTGAACTTCTTGAATAAACAAGCCCATCTCTTCAAGATAATTGCCGTTTGAGCATCCCCAATCGGTGACTTCAATCAGCTCGGTAACTAACTGTCCAGATTCATCATTTTGTACTCGCTGCACAAACGCTTCAAAGCGTTCCAGTTGCGCCTGACTCTTAACGCCATGCACGGCATATTCTACAAGCAAGCCGTTGTACGTCTGCCAGCGCTGATCGCCCGCAACATCATTGCTTAGAATCACAGAACACTTTTGTTGAATGCTTTCAACCGCATCATTTCTTGGTGGCGCGACTGTGGAACATCCAACTAAAATCGTACCTACCGCCAATAACGTAACTTTTGTCTTATTTATCATATCGTTTCCAACTGTATCGCCACGATATGGAAATCTTATTACACCTGATAAGGATCATCGATAGCGCACCGCAGATTAATTACTTAATAAACTGTAAACTCCATACCAGTCTTAACACTGCAAGCTCATAACTCCTATTAACTCACCCAAATGTAAACAAATAGTAAAATCACCTTTACGCGATGCAAAATCGACAAATGAGATTAGCGTTCCTTTCTCGCGACCAAGCGTGCAATAATCAACTGTCTACATAACGAAACCATTTGAAGGATCAAAATGACCGCAACGGATTACCTCAACGACCTCAATCAACGTTACCTTGCGATTCACCGCACCAAAGAAGATTTCTTTTGGGAAACTTACATGGGGATCAGCGATGACCATAATGGCTCGACGCAAGCACAAACGGCATGGACAAGCTTTTTAAGCAACGCCGAGCAAATTACTGCCATCAAACAACAGCTTGAAGCCGCGGACTCAATTACCGACCCACAAGAGAAACAACAAACCATTACAGGTCTTTCGGGTTGGCTGGCGATGTTTGAATCTCACGCTATCGAGGGCGAAAAAGCACAAGCGTTGAAAAATCAGCTCATTGCCTTTGAAGCTGAGCTCTTCGAGAAAAAACAGAACCACGTACAAACATTTACCGATGAGAACGGCGAGCAAGTAGAAGGTTCACTGCCCGTATTAAGCTCAACCATTCGCACCAGCAATCATGAAGAAGTTCGCCAATCGGCTCATCAAGCGTTGCTGAACCTTGAACAATGGCTACTGCGAAACGGCTTTATTGAACTGATCAAACTGCGCAACCAGTTCGCTCGCTCACTGGGTTATGCGACTTTCTTTGATTACTCCGTGCAAAAAACGGAAAAGATGAGCTCCGAGCAGCTATTCGAAATTTTGGAAGATTTCGAACAACGCACGCGAGATGCGCACCTCAACAGCTTAGAAAACTTGGCGAAAGAGAAAGGCGCAAGCGCACTAGCAGGCTACAACTTTGTTTACTCATTCGCGGGTAACGTTATGCGTGACCTTGACCCATACGTGCCGTTCTCAAAATCTCTGAGACGCTGGGTAGAATCATTTGGTCGCCTAAATATTGATTACTCTGGCGCGACGCTAACGCTGGATTTACTAGATCGCAAAGGTAAGTACCCGAATGGGTTTTGCCACGGCCCTATCCCTTCTTTCTATAATCAAGGCGAATGGGTCGCAGCGCAGGTGAACTTCACCAGTAATGCCAAACCAGACCAAGTGGGCAGCGGCTACGATGGCATTAACACGCTGTTCCACGAAGGTGGCCACGCAGCACACTTTGCGAACGTAAAAATGAACGCGCCTTGTTTCTCGCAGGAGTTTGCGCCGACGTCAATGGCTTATGCAGAAACTCAGTCGATGTTCTGTGATAGCCTGTTAACCGATGCCGATTGGCTAAAACAGTACGCACTGGATGATGAAGGGAATTCTGTTCCTGATGAGATTATTCAAGCAATGATCAACAGCCGTCAGCCATTCAAAGCTTATGAAGAACGTAGCATCTTGGTTGTGCCATATTTTGAGCGCGCGTTGTATCAACTGAGCGATGACGAGTTAACGCCAGAGCGCATCACTAAGCTAGCTCGCGATTGTGAAAAACAGATCCTTGGTTTGGAATGCAGCCCTCGCCCACTGATGGCGATTCCACATTTGCTATCCGACGAAGCAGCTTGTGCGTATCAAGGTTATCTACTCGCGCACATGGCGGTGTATCAGACCCGTGCATACTTCCTTGAGAAGTTTGGTTACCTGACGGATAACCCAGAAATTGGCCCACTGCTGGCAAAACACTACTGGCACGCAGGCAATCACTTGTCGCACAACGAAACCATTGTCAGCCTGACTGGCGAAGGCTTCAATGCCAAATACCTTGCAGACGTGTGTAACCTGTCGCCAGAACAGGCATGGGAAGTGCAGCAGAAGAAAATCGACTCACTTGCGACGCGAGAGCGAGCATCAGTCGCTTCACTGAACGCCGCGATTAAAGTCGTCGACGGCAGTAAAGAGCTGGCAAGCAACGCCATCTCTGACGAACAAATGTGTGACGATTTTGAACGTTACATCGTAGAGACTTACGGTCGATAACACGCAGAAAGCCAGGAGCTCGCCTTCTGGCTTTTTATTCTTTAGCTAATGCAATAGGAAGGAAGATCCATGTACCAAGAAGTCATCAAATTTTGGTTCGAGGAGCTATCGCCCCAAAATTGGTTTGAAAACAACCCAGAACTGGACAAGCGTATTACATCGCGATTTGCCTCGGTATTAGAACAAGCCGCTCGTTGTGAACTGTTTAATTGGCGTGACAGCGCACAAGGACGATTGGCCGAAATCATCGTCCTCGACCAGTTTTCACGTAATGTGTATCGCAACACCCCAAAAGCGTTTGCACAAGACCCACTCGCATTAGCATTGGCTCAAGAGGCAATTCGGTTAGGTCACGACAAAGAATTAGCGCCCGAGCAGCTAAGCTTTTTGTACATGCCGTTTATGCACAGCGAATCTCGCCTCATTCATGTCCAAGCTGAAAAATTGTTTCGCGCATCAGGGCTTGAAAATAACTACGATTTTGAGCTAAAACACAAAGCCATCATCGACCAGTTTGGGCGCTATCCTCATCGCAATGCGATACTGGGAAGAAAGAGCACTCCCGAAGAGTTAGCGTTTTTGCAACAACCTGGGTCAAGTTTCTAAATAACAATGAATAATGAGTTAACCATGAGAGACCACGCAGTATGTTGGCCATGCTTGCTAAAACTAGACGGCGACGATGAGCTGATCTACACGCATTCCCAGTCCGACTTAGACTCTGAATGCGAAGCCCTCATTTTTGGGCAAGATGATTACGTTATCGACTCAAATGGCAACACGTTTGAATTGAAAAACAATGGCTCGAACACCACTCTTTTACATCTAAAAGAACGAACGCTGTCCGTAGAAGAGGTTACGTCATTAATCCAATCGCATGAATTCAGCCTCGCGCAACGGTGCATTATCAAGATTCATTTCACCTCGGTGAGGCAAGCTGTTGAGGCCTTAGCTCACTAAATCAATCCCAATACGCACATCATTAAATAAAATTATCATTTTTATAATTTATGATAATTTCATGTAATCAATATCACGCCATATACTCTCCCACATCGAAACAAGACAACGTTCAAACACACATGTTGGGAGCAAACAAATGAAAATGAATCATGTCGGTATTATGGTCGGAGATATGGACAAAGCGGTTGAGTTTTACACGCAAGCGCTAGGTCTAAAAGTCGTTATGGGCAACACGAAAGTGATTGAAGAACGCGAAACGGCAATTGGCAGAATGTGTATTGCGGTCTTTGGGGAAGGCTTTAAAGGCTTCAACATTGCGCACCTTGTGACAAGTGATGGCATTGGCCTTGAGTTATTCGAAATGAAAGAGCGTCAAGAGCGCCATGAAGTGGATTTTTCTCGCATCGGTATCTTCCATTTCTGTTTGCAGACAGACGATTTTGAAGGTGCTATCAAACGCACCGAAGCACTAGGTGGCAAAGTTCGCATGGACATCATGCGTTACCACCCAGAAGACGATAATAAGCCTGCGAAAATGGTTTACCTAGAAGACCCATTCGGCAACCTATTCGAGCTTTACTCACACACTTACGAAGAAACTTACGCTTCTGATTACGAGTAATAGCCCCATCCATATTCCAAAAGGCTAGCAATACGCTAGCCTTTTTTGTTTGCTTTGAGTTGCAGTGTTTCTGCACTCGCTCTAGAAAAAAACATCTGGAATTTGATCATTTCTCTCACCACTTTTAAGGTCACTTTATACTTACCTCAACACAATGCAAAAAGGAGTGAAGCATGCCCACCAAAAATCCAATCGCCATCAAAGCGCTTGATCATGTTGTTTTAAGGACCTGTAACCTCGATGCTATGTTGCATTTCTATCGAGACATTTTGGGCTGCCCTGTCGAACGCGAAGTAACGGAACTTGGTTTAACTCAACTTAGGGCAGGTAACGCATTAATTGATGTAGTGACGGTAGACAGCGAATTGGGCCAACTCGGCGGTAAGCCACCAGTTCAAAATGGTCGTAATATTGACCATTTTTGCCTGCAATTGGCGCCTTTTTCCGAGGATGAATTACTGGAATATCTGCGTGCGCGCGGCATTGAAACCGAAGAGTTTGCGAAACGCTACGGCGCACAAGGATTCGGTCGCTCACTCTATATTCATGATCCGGAAGGAAATGTCGTCGAGTTAAAACCTCAAGTGATTGATGAGTAAGCGAGTAAAAACCTTGTTATATTCTGAAAATAACAAGGTTAATTTCTAAAATAATTATTGAAGTAAGAACATATTATTAAGTCAAAATTATATCTGGCTCACCTATTTCTTTTTCTCGCCACCATTGTTTATTTATATGTTCTTGATGAACGTAAAAACTCTCCCCCGGCATTGGCGTCAGCAGCGTTATATGTTCTTTTTGACAATGGGTAAGCAAATCTAAAATCGGTTCGTCCCAGCGGTGAGTAAACAGTTCGTATGTAGCCCAATGTACTGGCAACAGTTTTTTCGCATTTAAATCGCGAAACGCTTGCACGGTATGATGAGCCTGCATGTGCCCCCAGTTTTCGACCGGATAACCTTGGCCTTTCACATCAGCAGCCACTTCCAAACAGGCAATGTCGATTGGTCCACATCGCAGTGCGATCTCGGAAAAGTGCGAATCGTAAGCTGAATCGCCACTAAAATAGAGCGTCTCTTCTTTACCTTTGATGACCCAAGAAGCCCACAAGGTCGAGTTTTTATCGAAATAAGTACGACCAGAATTATGGTTAGCGGGCGTACAAATCAGTTCGATTCCGGCATAGAGCACGCTATCCCACCAATCGAATTCCACGATGTTGTCTGCGCAAACGCCCCACTTTATCAGATGCTTGCCAACCCCTAAGGGTACATAAAACGTCACGGGTTTATCGGCGTAGAAACGTATGGTCGATGCTTCTAAATGGTCGTAATGATCGTGCGAAATCACGATAATTTCAGGAATCGGCAAACAATCTCTGGCATGGGTATTGGGAATATTGCGTTCAAACCACGCTTTTGCGATGAACGGAGAAGCGTAATCAAATACCGGATCAGTCAGAATTCGAATGCCATCGACCTCCACCAGCATGGTGGAATGGCCCAGCCAAGTAACGCGCATCGATTCACTTCGCTGCGCAAACTGCGTAGGTTGAATTGGGAAATGTGGCAGATGTTCGTTAGGACTCAATGGCGTTCTACCACCAAGATAGCTCCAACACACCTGCCAGAATGATTGCGGGCTAGGGACATTTGGCATCTCGTTTTTAACGCGGCCGTTTTCAAATTGAGGCGAGTGGTAAACACGGTGCGCCAACTGCGCATGGTAGGTTTGAGGCGGAATCAGTGAACTTGGCTTTTGTTCACTCGTTAGGTATGTGCGCTTAAGTATCGTCTCAGACATATCGTTATTTTGTCTCGCTTGTGAACGCTCAACAGTAGGTTTATTAAAACGTACGTGTATGTCTATTTCGTGACCAAAATGAGGTGTAAGATGAAGATTCAGTTTCAATCAAACGTCTTCTATTTAAGGAAGCGGTTCTCAAACCTTCTGAATACTGCGTCGGTTTGAAAGGAGAAAACTATGGTGACTTGCAGCCAATACGATTTTATTGAAATCGCCTGTATGTTTAAGCTCCCTATCGAGATCACGCTAAAAAATGGTGAAACTCATCAGGGCAACGCGTTCGACACAGGCTACGACATGCAGCGACAAGAGTGCTTGTTTTTAGATATGGATGGTGAGCACACCGCTTTCCCGACTGAACAATTAGTCGCAATGCGCGCGCTCAAAGCCAATCCGCATTTTGATGAAGTGACGTTTGAGTAAACGTCCGTCTTTCATTGACACCGTCCAATAAAAAACACCTCTCAAGCAAATACAACTTGAGAGGCGTTCTCTTACACGATTCACCGGAACTTGTTGTTATTCTCGCGACCGGATGAAAACCAGCATCGGCATCATGATCACGAACATCACTCCCACAAGCTGGAAGGTGTGCACAAACGCGACCATTTGCGATTGCTGCTGCAACATCTGTTGGTATTGGTCTAACGCAACCGGATCGGTAATAGAAAGCCCCTGATTGGCCGCCCAGTCATGCAAGTTAGGATTATAAGGATTAATACCCTCTCCCAGCGCATGCCATTGCTGCTGACTATCACGATATTGGAACGTGGTGGCGATAGAAATACCAAACGAGCTACCAATGGTACGGAACAGATTGTAAATACTCGCCGCCGCAACAGATTGCTCTTTCGGAATCGTTAAATACGCCAAGGTGGATAGCGTCGAGAAGGTTAAACCAAGCCCCATCCCCTGAATCATACTCGGCATCACAATCCAAAATGTATCGATCTGCAGTGAGTATTGCGTCATCAAATAACTACCAATCCCGATGCAGCTTAAGCCAAAGACTATTTTGATTCTGGGATCGAATTGCGGATTGAGCTTAATCACTAAAATCAACATCGCCGCCGACGCCAACCCTCGCGGTGCCATTAATAAGCCAGTGGTTGAGACCGGATAATCCAGCAAGCTTTCCAACAGCATTGGTTGTTGAGTCGTCAGACCAAACATCGCCATCGACACCACGGCAATCATCAATGACGAGACCATAAGGTTTCGGTCTTTCAGTAGCCACAATGGCGCTATTGGACTTTTGGTTTTCCAACTGCGATAGATCCACATCACCAATCCCATGACTGCGAGCAATATCGCCGTCTGAATCATACGTGAGTCGAGCCAGTCGTCTTCATTCCCTTTATCCAACACAAACTGCAACGCGCCCACACCTAACGCCATGTAACCGATGATCCACCAGTCAAAGTTAGGTTTGGATTTGTTGTCGATATGGATATAGCGATAAATCAAAGAGGTACAGATCAAACCGAATGGCAAGTTGATGTAAAAAATCCAGCGCCAGTTAATGTTGTCGGTGATCACACCACCTACAACTGGGCCCAAAATAGGACCAAGCAAAATGCCGATGGAGAAAATCGCCATCGCTTTGCCTTTTTGCTCATACGGATAGATCTGCACTAACGTCGACTGCGCCAATGGAATCACCGACGCGCCGAAAGCGCCTTGGATAATGCGAAATAGCACCATCTCTTCAAGAGACTGTGCTTGCCCACAAAGCGCACTGGCAATCACAAAACCGATCACAGCAACCAACATGACTTTGCGTTCACCAAAGCGCGACACCCAGAAACTGGTCATCGGAATGAAGATCGCTTCCGCCATGCTGTAACCCGTCAGCACCCAAGTAATTTGGTCTGCCGTTGCGCCCAACGCGCCCATCATGTGCGATAGCGACACGTTCGCAACGGTCATATCGATTAACACCATGATGGCAGAAAGCATCACGGCGACGGTGGCAATCCCCCGTTTGTCTGCCGTAATTTGATGGCTCATTGCACGCTACTTTGCAAATCAATGGTGACTTCTGAGCTCGCACCCACGCGAAGTTGCGGCGCATCGGCCGGTACTTCTAATGCCAAACGTACAGGGAAACGCTGTTTGATTTTAACCCAGTTACCCGTTGCGTTTTCTGGTGGCATCAAGGAGAACGATGTACCACTCGCAGGCGACAGTTGCTCTACCGTTGCTTTCCACACCACGTCTGGGTACATATCAATCACCACATCCGCATGCATGCCAGGTTTAATATGAGTAAGATCGGTTTCTTTAAAATTCGCGCGTACCCAATAGCTGTCTTTTAAAATCACAGGGAACAGCGTTTGACCCACGCTAACGACCGAGCCTACGTGCGTATTGATTTCACCGGCAATGCCATCCACTGGTGACGTAATGTCGGTGTAACTCAAGTTCAGCTCCGCTTGCGCTAACTGTGCCGCCGCTTGTTGAACAACCGCAGCCTCTGCGCCTTCTTCACCACGGTTCGCAATGGCTTTTTCTACCGTCGCGCGCGCTTGCTCTAGGCTCGCTTGAGCATTGGCTAGTTTGTTTTTCGCCGTATCTAAATCTTGGTCTGACGCCAGTTTGCGTTTCACTAGAGAATCCGTACGTTTGTACTCTACTTGCGCTTCTGTCAGGTTAGAGCGCGCCGCATCTAAGCCCGCAACGGCTTCAGTTACCTGCTTATCGGCAACGTCATGTTGCTGGACCGCCAATTGGTATGCCGCTTTTGCTTGCTTCACTGCCAACAAATATGGGCGTGAATCTATCTTCAGCAGTAGGTCACCTTTGTTAACGGATTGGAAATCTTTAACATCCACAGAAACCACTTGGCCTTTTACCTGAGGTGCTACCGACAGAATTTTTGCCCTAACGTAGGCATCTTCCGTGCTTGGGTGACTGTCTGAATACTGCCAAGACCAATACATCGCACCAAATGCGATAACACAGAGAGTAAAGAAAAGAGTTTTTACCAGCTTAGATCTGGAGGAGGAATGCTTTGCGATGTCGTCGCTCATTTATATTGTCCACTTGTTCAATTATGTGATCAGTGTAGGACTTTTCGATCTTCCGACAATAAAATGATCTGCAAGGTAAAGATCCAATTTTGCATGTTGCTAAGTGGAGTAAATGATGTGCAATCAAAACGAGGATAAAAAAGAGGGGCAGTCCCCGTAACCGCCCCCAAAGTCATGCCAATAATAGTAATGTGCGTGTAACTACTGGTTTTTCTTAGAACTTGTAACCGCCGCTGATCATAAATACCCAAGGGTTAATTTTGACGTCGGTTTTTTGCTTCTCTCCACCTGCTTTGTAAGTTGCTTCTGTTTCAATGTTTGCGTACCACGCAGCAGCGTTGAGGAACCATTGATCGTTGATCATGTAGTCCACACCAATATTCGCTGCTAGACCGAATGAGTCATCCAACTTAAGATCTGAAAGACCAGCGCCTTTACCCGTGCTATTGAAGCCCTCATCAAAGAACATGGTGTAGTTGAGACCTGCACCCACGTATGGACGGAACTTACTTTGTGGCTCGCCAAAGTAGTACTGCACCATAAGCGTTGGTGGAAGGTGTTTGGTGTCCGCGATATCACCAAGACCTAACAAGTCTGTTGAAATATCGTGGCTGAATGGTGTTGCTGCTAGAAGCTCTAAACTGATGTTGTCTGTAAACATGTAGCCAAACGTCAAACCAAGCTGCGTATTTGAATCCACTTTCAATTCTTCTTGAGAACCAAGAATCTTATCGCTGCTGTCGTTTGGAACGACAGACGCCGCACCAACACGAAGAACGAAGTCACCTTGTTTATGAGCGAAAACACTTGGTGACACGAGTGCAGCAACCACTGCTAGACTGCAGATTGTTTTTTTCATTTTTATTTCCTTTCGTAGGGCTTCGTTATGTCGTACCCAAAGGGGTGCCTGCTAACTGATCTGAGATTTCAAGTAAACTCAGCGCCTTGAAGCACACGGGTATCTATATCTTTTTGAGCTGTGCGCAATCTAGCACATAGAAACCCTACTATTTTGATGGAAATCAATTTGTGAAAAATATAGGTTTTTTGTATGGAGAAACGCCATACCGATCAACAAATTATGCAAATCGGATACAATTCTGTAATGCAAACTGTGCGTGTGAGTTGCCATGCATACCCATAAATGCGAATCCTCTCGTTAAGGCTCGTAGCCAGCAAAAACTTTCTTCTTCCTCTACGTCTTCTATTTTCAAAAAACAACCCACTTAAAACGCTCGTTTGACCCCTTAAAATCGCGATTTGAGGGGTTTGTAAAACACTGAAATACAAGAAGTTATTTTTCTGGAAAATCAGTCACTTGGAGTGCTAGTCTGCTCGCAGCTAAGGAGAAGACATGTTAAAAACCGATCTCATTTTTGAACGAGAAAACTTTTCTCATCACGATTTTCAGAATGCCACCTTTAAAAACTGCCACTTTTATATGTGCAGTTTCGACCATGCCGATCTGCGCGATGCTAAGTTCATCGACTGTCGCTTTATCGAATCCAAAGCGCTAGAAGGGTGTAGTTTTCACTTCGCGAACTTAAAAGATGCCAGCTTCACGAACTGTATGTTGGCGATGAGCCTGTTTAACGGCGCAAATTGTATGGGCTTGGAGCTGCGTAAGTGCGATCTCAAAGGGGCAAACTTCCAAGGTGCGAACTTTGCTAATCGCGTCAGTAACACCATGTTTTTCTGTTCTGCTTTTATTACTGGCTGCAACCTCACCTACTGTAACTTCGAGCGAGTGTTACTAGAAAAATGTGACCTCTTTGAAAACCGTTGGAACGGTGCGAACCTCGCAGGGGCAACTCTCAAAGGCTCGGATTTATCTCGCTGCGAATTCTCGCCAGAACAATGGGGAACCTTTAACGTTGAGCAGTGTGATCTGACTCATGTCGAACTGGACGGGCTGGATGTTCGCCGCGTTTCTCTGTTTGGTGTTAAAATTTGTGATTGGCAACAAGAGCAATTGCTTGCGCCTTTTGGACTGATCATTCTCTAAGGAAAGGCCATGAATCTTTTTAAAGACTTACCGAATAACCTCGACGAGGAAGTGTTCGAAGACCTGCTGACCCACAAAAACCTGCGTATAGAACGCATTGTCTCAACGGGGCAAACCTCGCCCAAAAGTGGCTGGTACGATCAAGAAGAACATGAATGGGTCTTGGTTCTTAAAGGAGCAGGTGAGCTGACTTTTGAATCAGGTGTCGTGCAACGACTTGAGGCAGGCGATCACGTTACGATTCCAGCTCATACCAAACACAAAGTGAGCTGGACTGACCCAACGCAAGAAACCATCTGGTTGGCGGTGTTTTATCAATAAACACAAAATGATCTTAAACCCAAAAATAGGCGCTGAGTTTGCTCGATACTACTAAGCCGTCACTGGCACTGTTTGATTTTGATGGCACCATCACCCGAGAGGATATGTTTAGCCTTTTCCTCCACTATTCTGCTTATGGCCTGCGCAAACGAGTAGGAAAGGTCGCTATCATGCCATTTTATGCGCTGTACAAACTCGGAGTGTTACCCGCTCGTGTTATGCGCCCTCTCAGCAGTTTTATTGCATTTTCAGGGAAAGAAACGCAGAAAATTGAAGCGATTGGCACTCAGTTTGCCCATGAAGTGATCCCGCTGTACTTACGGCCAGAAGCGATGGAAAGGCTTGCTTGGCATCAACACCGAGGCGATACCATCGTAGTGGTGTCGGCATCACTCAATGCGTATCTCAAGCCTTGGTGTGAGGCGAACGGTTTCCACTTGCTGTGCAGTGAACTGATCTCAGAACAGCCAAAACTGAGTGGCTTTTACCAGCAAGGTGATTGCAGTTTAGAAAGAAAAGTCTCACGCGTGAAAGCGGCGTTTTCGCTCGACGAGTTTGCGTCTGTTTATGCCTACGGAGATACGCATGAAGACATTCCGATGCTCAAACTGGCAGACTACGCGATGCTCAACTGGAGCGAGTGGAGAGCAAGCGAATAACGATATGTGCTCTGATTTTCAAGACAGCCACTCAACCAAAGTGGTCGTTTTAGACTGAAAAAACAAACCCTTCTCACATGAGAAGGGTTTTATTGTTCAGGGCCCGAATAAATGGCTTAACGCCATACACCCCACTGACCCGTTGTGCCTGGTTCCTCACCAGACGTCCACCACTGGGCAGTCCATTCTTTACCGTTGTGCGTCACCACATCACCTTGGTTGTAAACGGCCGTCTTGTCCCACAAGTTGGTTGGTTCAACTGGTGGCGTGACATCCGCTTTGATCAGTGACAACGCATAACTGAAGTCTGCGCTTGGCGCTAATACTTGGTTCGCATTCACGTTCTTATTATCGAACATGTAGTGGTTCATCTCTTGATGCCAAATGCCCACATACCAATCGCCCGTTTGCTGCGCGTTAAATTGATCCGCAATTTCTGCCGCCCAAGTCGCCGTATTGTTTGCACTGATTGGTAGTGAAATATCGACAATTTCATTGCCTGTCGCATTAAACGTACGAAAACGGATGGTGTCACCCGCTTCTATTGGTCCGAAACCTTGCTGAACAAAGTAGCCCAGAGATGTCAGATTATTGCCCGGTTCGGTTGGATCAACAGGGTCAGTCGGTGGCGTCGTGCCCGTTCCGTTTAACGTAATGTCACTACAGTTGTAGAAACCTTCACCGGCAACATCAATACGCTGCCAACGAGTATAAAGCACCGCATCGCCCGAACGATCAGCAGGGAAAGTCACCTGAATACGGTAGCGTTTTTCCGCATCAACATACACATCACCTGCGGTGTCGATCAGCTCTAAATCACTCCAAGTAAGAGGTTTTGAATCATCATAAGTTGGCTTGGTGAGATAGAATTCCCAGTACGATGGGTTGTGCGGCGCTTTGCCGTAAAACACCAATTCAATCTGGTTATTTGCATCTGGCGTAACATTGGTGCGCTGCCAGTTTGGAGAAGGAATGTTCAAGCCTTTCTTAGCTGTATCGCCAGCAGAACATAGCTCACCGTCGCGAACCACGGCTTTCACATGCTCCATATCTCGGTAATTTGGTACGTTTGCTGCAATTTCGCTACGCTGCACAAACGGATACGCGCCAGATTCATCAAAAGCCGCTTTACACGCTTGGTTAGGGATCTCGTTGGTCCAAAAGCCACCGTCTAAATAACACGTATTTTGACGAGCACTTGGAAACTCTACCCAGCCATGGGCGTTGACGTTAAATGAGCTCAATGCGGCAACAGCGCTTAAGCTCAAAAGAGGAAGTGTTACATGTGATTTCATCGTTCATCCTTAATTTTGCTGACTCGCCGCTCTGAAACACAAGCGGTTTAAGCAAAACTAGCAGGATGGGATTATTTAGAAGGTGAGAATAAATATGGAAATTGTAAGAGTGCCATCTGCTTTCCAGCATTTGTTGTGAACCATTCTCATACTCGACTGACTCTTTCGAGTCACTTCAAATTCATGTGCCACAAAAACTGTCACCCTCGTTTGGCTATCGCTCGTCTTTTGGTGTGTCCATCACCACCATGGTTGTGATCGACTTGACGTGTTCGCACTCACCCAACACATCAGCATGGAACGCTTTATAAGCGGCGAGATTTTGCGTCTCTACGCGTATGAGATATTCGTTAGATCCCGTAATGTTGTGACATTCCACCACCTCGTTTACAAAACGCACATGCTCTTCGAAACCCAGCTGTGCCTGCTTAGAGTGCGAGGCCAAACCAATCGACACATAAGCGACAAAACCCACGCCAAGTTGCTGATTATCCAGTACTGCTCGGTAGCCTTTGATCACGCCTTTACGCTCTAAATCTTGCACTCGGCGTAAGGTTGCAGACGGAGATAAACCAACGCGTTCCGACAGCTCCACATTGGAGATTCTTCCGTCTCGTTTGAGCACTTGCAATATTCTTTCGTCAAATCTATCCATCATGATGTTTCATTGCTTATTTAGTTTCTAATCATCAAATAAAAGCACAATATTGACCTCAGTTCTACTTATAGTTGTTCTCAACTTATCGAGAACTGATTCAAGGAACAATCTATGGAATATCATCAACTGGGCGCTTTGGCGTTGTTCGCTTTTGTCTCCACTTTTACGCCGGGTCCCAATAACATTATGTTGATGACCTCAGGGGCAAATGTCGGCTTTAAACGCACTATCCCACACATGTTGGGCATTACCTTCGGCTTTGGTGCCATGCTAATTTTGGTGGGTATTGGCTTGATGAGCCTGTTCCACGCATATCCAATTACACACTCCATTTTGAAAGTGTTGAGCTTGAGTTATTTGCTGTACTTGACGTACAAAATCGCCACCAGCGACAAAACCGAAGCAAAACACGATTTTCGCCCAATGTCTTTTTTAGGGGCAGTGGCATTCCAATGGGTGAACCCAAAAGGTTGGTCGATGGCGTTGACGGCCATTACGGTATACAGCAGTGGCGGTTCTTGGCTCGAACTGACTTTTATCGCCGGTATCTTCTGTTTAGCCAACTTGCCATCGGTGACATTTTGGACGGCGGCAGGTATGCAATTGCAGCGTTGGTTGACCACCGATAAACGCGTTAAGGGGTTCAACTACAGCATGGCTGCGCTGTTGCTTTTGTCTACGATTCCAATGATATAAGTCCATTTATGGTTAAAAATGACTCACTTTACGTGGTTAGAGAAAGGATAGAGGTAATATTTTTCTTGAGGCTTTGGCGTTAATTCACAGTGTAAATTTGTTTAAAGACGCTACCCTCTTGTTAGGGAACTTGATAATCTTTAAATGAGAAAGAGAATAATTATCGAGTAAAGTAACAATGAAAAAGAAGCCTCAACCTAAAACGCTTGTTGTCACAGACACAGAAACCATCACTCCAAACATGCAGCGCATTACCTTGCAAGGTGAGGCGCTGAGCCACTTTCCTCGTGACTGCGAAGGCAGTTACATCAAATTACTGTTTAACGATATGGGTGGCTCGGATCTGAGCATCCTGTCAGAAGACGACCGACCAATCATGCGCACTTACACAATTCGACGCTTTCATCCAGAAACCAGTTCAATCGAAGTGGATTTCGTCCGACACGTAACGCAAGATCTGCAATGCGGATTTGCAGCGCGTTGGGCAATGGCCGCGCAAAAAGGCGACACGATCAGCATTGTTGGGCCAGGTAGCATCTCCAACTTAAATACTGAGGCGGATTGGTTCTTCATGGCTGCCGATATGACGGCACTTCCAGCACTTTCTGCGAAAATTCGTACGCTGCCAGAAGAGGCCAAAGGCTATGCAGTGATCAGCGTGATGTCTCCAGCCGACATTCAACCCCTAAACACGCCAGCCGGTATGGAGTTGATTTGGCTAACTGAACAGCAAACCTTGGCTGATAGCGTTCGCGAACTCGAGTGGTTAGATGGTAACGCTTCGGTATGGTGTGCGTGTGAGTTCGATTCAATGCGTACGCTGCGCCAATATTTCCGCAACGAAAAAGAAGTCGATCGCGAGAATATCTACATCAGCAGCTATTGGAAGCAAGGCGTGTCTGAAGATGGGCACAAAGTGATTAAACGTGAAGACGCGGAATCCAACCAATAGTGATTCATGTCTTTTCGATTCCAGCTCTCATCCTAATAAAAACGCCCGGCATCACCGGGCGTTTTAGCAACTTCAGTTGTATTAAAGTTCATGAAAACTCTAATCCGCTAGTTCCTGCGCTAAAAAGTCGATCAACAACCTCACTTTGGGCGATAAATTTCGGCTTTGTGGATACAGTGCCCAAATGCCTTCACGGTCGTCTCGGTAATCGGTCAGCACCTCGACTAGCTCACCGTTATCTAGGGCTTCTTGAACGTAATAGTCCGGCAACTGCACTAAACCCAAACCACGTTTGGCGGCGCCCATTAGCGCAAAACCACTATTGCATTTAATCCTCCCCGATACGCGCAAAGACTTATCGCGTTTATTTTCCTTAAAATGCCAATAATCGACCGAACCAACTAGGCACTCATGTCGAGCCAGTTCGGATAATGTGTGAGGCTCGCCAAATCGCTCCAAATACATAGGGCTAGCACACACGTAATTTTGACGCGACGAAAGACGCTTTGCGATCATGCTAGAATCTTGCAGGCGGCCAAGACGAATCGCCACGTCTACCCCTTGCTCTATCAAATCCAGTTTTTGATTGGTCAGAACTAAATCGAGGTCCACACGCGGGTACTTCTCCAAAAACTGATGCAAGAGCGGTGCGAGGTTCATTTCCCCATAGGTCACAGGCGCTGTCACACGCAGCAAACCTCGCGGTTCGGTTTGCATTTGCGTTACAGCAAGCTCAGCTAGTTCTAGCCCTTCGACCAAGTGTTTGCACTGCTGATAATAAAGCTGTCCAGCTTCAGACAGAGAAACTTTTCGCGTCGTGCGATGCAGTAACTTAACCGCAAGGCGCTCTTCAAGTGCCGATACGCGGCGACTGATTTGTGCCACTGACGTTTTCAGTTTAGCCGCGGCAGCTGTAAAGCTGTTAGTTTCCGCTACGGCAACAAACTCGCTGACTCCTTCCCAATTCGCCATGCTGTATTCCTGTCGACCTCTTCTAGACAAATAGTGATTACATTGTTCTCGTCGCGCTACGCTTTGAAAACGGGAAAACTTTACGCGTCAGGTAACGGACGAAGTTCGTCGTATTGCGCATCAAGCTCAATGCCAAAATATTCTTTCAACGCATCCAGGTAGGTTTGACCTGGCTCTAGCTCTATTTCTGTTAGCGCTTCATGATTGGCGCATCTGAGTGTGTAGTTAAGCAGCGTCACCAACCCACTTTCTGTCGCTCTAGCAGCGACTCTTGCGCTAGTAAAACGCGAATTAGGCGAAGTCGAGGTAAAGAAGTTGCTACATGCAATGTCACCAGCACACACGAACTCTAAGTCAAAGCTGTATAGATTGCTCCACACGTCCGTTCCATCGGTTGAAAGCACTTGGAGGAAATAACCAAACTGAGCATCTTTGACAAAACGGAAGGTTTGTAAATCCGTCTGAATCACTTGGTCAAGGATAAATGGCAATGGCGCTCGAGGGGTATTGGAGCCAAAACCCACATCGACAATCCATGTTTGTTCCTCTAAAGTCACTAACGTGATTTGATGACTACGACCTGTTGGTGTACCAGACACATGTACACGCCCTAGCAAACTTCGCGCTTCAAACCCAAGAGTGTTGAGCACATCAAGCATTAAACCATTTAATTCAAAGCAGTAACCACCGCGAGAGTGGTACACGGTTTTTTGAATAATATCTTCAATCTCAACAGAGACGCCTCGCTGCAATGCGATGTCAAAATTCTCAAACGGCAGGCAACGATGCTGCGCCACGTGAATTCTGTGCAATGACTCCAAATCGGCGGGCAATTCACTAGGCAAGCCTAGCTTGGTTAAATAGGCACTCAGATCCGTCTTATTCATAATCACTCTTACTTAGCTGATGGTTTGACAGTTTTCTACTTTAGCCCCTCTATCTAACTTCAGGTCAATCACCTTTTCCATTTCCCTTCCGCTTTAAGGAGGCATCGCACTCTTTTTACACGCTCACCTTATCATTATTACACATATGTAAAAATCATTTTCAAAATGGACGGATTATCATTTTTACTGAAACACCTAAAATGAGCACCAACAAAACGACGAAGCGCGGTAAGCAAACCTTAACTACGCTTATTACGTCACTCCATATACTGAAAATATAAAGGAAACATCCAATGTCGCTTGAAATCAAACCTGGTCAAACTCACATAAAATCAAAAGCAATGGTCGCTTGGGCTGCAGGTGAGCCGCTTAAAATGGAAGAAGTGGATGTACAACTTCCAAAAGCCGGCGAAGTGCTAGTACGCATCGTAGCAACTGGTGTTTGTCACACTGACGCATTCACACTATCAGGTGACGATCCAGAAGGTATCTTCCCTTCAATCCTTGGTCACGAAGGTGGCGGTATCGTTGAAATGGTTGGCGAAGGCGTAACAAGCGTTGAAGTTGGCGACCACGTTATCCCACTTTACACTGCTGAATGTGGTGAGTGTAAGTTCTGTAAATCTGGCAAAACGAACCTATGTCAGGCCGTTCGTGAAACGCAAGGTAAAGGCCTAATGCCAGATGGCACAAGCCGATTCTCTATCAACGGCGAAACTATCTTCCACTACATGGGTTGTTCTACTTTCTCTGAGTACACGGTTCTTCCAGAAATCTCACTAGCGAAAGTAAACAAAGAAGCACCACTTGAAGAAGTTTGTCTTCTAGGTTGTGGCGTAACCACTGGTATGGGTGCGGTATTAAACACAGCTAAAGTTGAAAAAGGCGACACAGTGGCAATCTTTGGTCTCGGCGGTATCGGTCTTTCTGCAATCATCGGTGCTCGCATGGCTGGTGCCAGCCGCATCATCGGTGTAGACATCAACGAAAGCAAATTCGACCTAGCGAAACAACTTGGTGCAACTGATTGCATCAACCCACAAAAATTCGACAAGCCAATTCAAGAAGTGATTGTTGAAATGACAGACGGTGGTGTTGACTACTCATTCGAATGTATCGGTAACGTAAACGTGATGCGCCAAGCACTTGAGTGCTGTCACAAAGGTTGGGGTGAGTCAGTCATCATTGGTGTTGCTGGTGCAGGTCAAGAGATCTCAACTCGTCCATTCCAACTGGTAACTGGTCGTGTATGGCGTGGCAGCGCTTTCGGTGGCGTTAAAGGTCGCTCTGAGCTTCCAGAAATCGTAAACCGTTACATGGCTGGTGAATTCGGCTTACAGGAGTTCATTACCCACACAATGGGATTAGCAGACGTCAACAAAGCGTTTGATCTGATGCATGAAGGTAAGAGCATCCGAACAGTTATCCATATGGATCAATAATGCTGCCTCAGGCTCTCCTTTTGGGGAGCCTGAATTCCTTCTGCTAATTAGAGAGTTTATTCATGACCATTGAAAATGTAAGCCAAGCCAAAGTGTTTGGCGGTTGGCACAAGCAATATACACACGAATCCAATGCCCTAAACTGCACCATGCGCTTCGCGATATTCTTGCCACCTAACGCAACGAAATCAAATCCCGTACCCGCGCTATACTGGCTCTCTGGTTTAACGTGTACCGATGAGAACTTTATGCAGAAAGCGGGCGCATTTCGTATGGCGGCCGAGCTTGGCATTGCGATCATTGCACCAGACACAAGTCCGAGAGGCGAAGGTATCGCTGACGACGAAAGCTATGACCTAGGAAAAGGAGCTGGCTTTTACCTTAATGCGACGCAAGCACCTTGGTCACTGCATTACTGTATGTACGACTATGTGACTGAGGAGTTGCCTGCGATCATCGAAAGTAACTTCCCAGTCTCTGACGTGAAGTCGATTTCGGGTCACAGCATGGGCGGCCACGGAGCGCTCACCATTGGTCTGAAAAATTCAGAACAGTACCGTTCTATTTCAGCGTTCAGTCCAATCAGTAACCCAATGCAATGCCCTTGGGGACAAAAAGCCTTTACTGCTTACTTAGGCAAGGAGCTTGAAAGCTGGAAGCAATACGATGCAAGTGAACTTCTAAAACAACAACAATCACCATTACCAATTTTGATTGATCAAGGTGATGCTGATGGCTTCTTAAATGAGCAGCTTAGACCGGAAGCGCTGATTGCTGCGGCAAAAATACACGATTCAAACCTAACCTTGAGAATGCAACCAGGCTATGACCATAGCTATTACTTCATCTCAAGCTTTATTGAAGAGCACCTCAACTTCCATGCAAAATATTTGTTTGCATAGTTAATTTAAGTAAGCTCATGAAATAAAAAATAAAGTCACCAAAACTAGGTGACTTTATTTTCTTTACGTACTAACAAATACATATCTGAATATCGATGATTTAAATATGTAAAATAATGTAACTTAAGAACAAATTCGACATCCATTTCTCGCCTTATTAAATTCTCATTTCCGACACAGTATCTTTATTAAAAATGACACAAAGTTGCACTAAAAACCAATTAAATACCGCGAAATCATTACGAAACTCTACCATCATCCCAATACTCTGAGCTTTTAATTAAGAAGCAACTTAATAACCTTGACGTGACGTAAACCGACAGTTATTTTTGAAACATAACGTATTATAAAATCTCATCCGGTTGGCTCTATAATTATAAATAAATTACCGCTAGCACCTTTGTCCTAGCTAAGAAAAAAGAATAAAACTCAAAAGGGCATATGATGAAAAAGATAGTCGCGCTAGGTCTGTTTTTTGTTGCGCCATTCTTGTCTGCAAATACGATCGTATTTAGTAGTAGCCAGCAGCCTAGTGTCATACTGGAACTGGAAGAGATCCAAGCTTTACCTACCACTAGCTACACGATGACATTGCCTTGGCTTCCTGCCTCGTCAGAGTTTTTAGGCGTTAAACTCAGCACGCTTCTTACACACGTCTACGGAAAGGTACCAGAGCAGGTTGATATCAGCAGCTTAAACGACTATCACTCGACATTGTCCCGACAAGATATTCTTCGATATCAACCAATACTGGCTTATCAACAAGATCAGAATTACATAAAAGTCAGGAATAAAGGCCCTTTCTGGGTGATATATCCACTCAATCTCTATCCAGAGCTAAACTACAATAAATATCATGCGCAAATGGTATGGCAAGTAAATGAAATAAAAGAAAAATAATAAGAATGAAGTTATCAGAACCCTATTCTAAGAAACAAAGAATATTGCAATATTCTACCACCAGCAAAATGCTGCTGGTGGTGTTTGCCGTTTCTTTGCTTCTCGCGAATGTCGTGCTTTTACAGCAAACACGTTCACTCTCACAAAATTTTAATAACGAACAAAAACAAGCGACTTGGTTTTTATTCCAACTCTCCAAAGAACTATCAGAACTTGTCGGCGAGGCCAGACGGTTAGATGAAAACGTATTGAATATTGATGGTGCAGAGCTTCAATACGAGTTAGCGTGGAGTCGCTTTGACTTATTGACCAGTAGCACGAAAGCCAATAAGTTCTTTTCTCGGAACAACATGCACCTTTACTTCATTAACCTTTTTGAAGAGTTCAAAGAGCTAGAAAAACAACTAGTAGAAGCTAGAACAGGTGATAGCCAAGCTGCTGCTGCATTTTATCGTTCAACTCAAACACTATATTTAGGCTTAATAGACTTCGTTAATCAAAACTTTCGTCTAAGCAGTAAAGCTTATGAAGCACAAAAAGGTCAAACCCAGCGCTTAATGCAAGCACAATATATGTTGTTTGCGACGTTCGTTTTGTCGATTATCTCTCTAACTTATTTCTTTTATCGTGAATCCCATTTTCATAGAAAATTGGCGCTAAGCGACCCTTTGACGAACCTAGGGAACCGCAATGCACTATTCATAACCCTAAACAAATTTACTCAAGAAAAAAGGCCCTTTTCTCTCTGGATTCTAGATTTAAATGGTTTTAAAGAAGTCAACGATACACACGGACACCAAGTTGGCGACACTGTACTGCGGGAAATCGCTAGGCGGCTTAATTCTATGGCACTCAATGATTTTACTGTTTATCGCATGGGAGGAGATGAGTTCGCGGTTATCCTTGAAGGTGAACATCTCAATGAAGAGAACGTACGTGAGCAGATAAATACCGTCTTTGATGCACAAATATTAAACTCCGATAAAGTCTCAACACTTTCAACAAGCATGGGCTTAGCGCAATACCCTAAAGACAGTGACAATGTTGACTTTCTTATCAGCATAGCGGATAAGCGCATGTACAAAATGAAATTTCAACGTTAAACGGTATATATGATGAGAAAGTTCATGCAAGTACTGCTTCTACTGGCAGTCATTGCGGCAGGTGTGTTGGCTTGGGTATTTATTCCATCGCACGAAACCATCGGGCAAAAAACGCTTGAGCAGGCACTCAACGACGACTACAGCCTAGTTGGGCATCGAATCTACTCAACCGATCCGGATGCTGGCAACCGATTCGGCTACTTCGTATTGGCAACGGGCCAGAGCATTGAAGAGCAAGAGCCGTTTTTGGTCACTTCGGATCAGTTTATTCGCATGGAGCAAACGGGTGATAATACCTTGTCTGTGACCGTCAATGGCCGTATTTACCATTATCATAACGACTTGTGGGTGCCAAAATCGGATGGAAAGTTGCAGCACTTTTTGGTCAGCGCAACTGCCAACTACGTGCGCTAAAAAACGGGAACATTACTACCCCCTCCCACCACACACACAAAAAACAAAGCCCCGCATGCACTGCGGGACTTTTACGTGAAGAAGAAAATAACATCGAAAAAATGAGCGTTACTTCGCTAACACTTTCTCTTTAATCACTTTGAGTACCCCAGCCTCTTGGTTGCTTGGCGCAGAATAACGAGCAATTTTCTTAATCTCTTCGTGCGCGTTGGCAACCGCGTACGAATGCTCACTGACTTGCAGCATTTCGAGGTCATTGAGGTAATCACCAAACGTCATTGTTTCTGCCGGAGTAAAATTCATCGTCTCTTGAAGGTGCTGAATGGCCGCGCCTTTAGACGCCTCGGCATTCATCACATCCAGCCAAATTTTTGCGCTCACTACGACTTTATGCGTTGCGCCAAACTTCGCGTTCATGGTCGGGAACAGGAGCTCTTCCGAACCGTCAAAGTGACAAATTGCTACCTTAATAAACTCGTCTTCGACCTCAAGCAAATCCGGCACATATTCACAGCGGTGGTAGTACTTTTGAAACTCTTCCAGCGATTGCTGATCATGCGTTTCGATGTACGCCGAGCGCTTGCCACACAATACGATGTTCGCCCCGTCAATCTCACGAGCCGCTTTCACAATCTCCAACACTTCCGCTTTAGGAATGGTACAACTGTAGAGCTCTTTGTCTTGGTACATCACTAAGGTGCCGTTTTCAGCCACATACAACAGTCTGTCTTTGATTGGCGCGAACGTGTCTCGCAGACTGTAATACTGACGACCAGACGCAGCGGAGAACAAAATACCTTGCTCTTCCAGTTGCAAAAACAGATCGAAAAACTCCGGATCCAAACGACCGTATTGGTCAAGCAATGTGCCATCCATATCGGAAGCAATAAATTTGATGCGAACTTGTGACATTAACTAAAACTCTAAATGACGCTGCGAAAATATATCCATGTAAGGTACAGGATCTTGTATGAATCTCAAGTCGGGATGACGACGCCTTTCGCTATTACCAAGGATGCTGTTTAAAGTAATCTTCACTGTGATCGATGAAAGCTCTCACCGCAGGAGACAAGTGTTTACGTGATGAATACAGCGCGTAAATGTTGAGACCATTTGGCTTCCAATCCGGCAACACCGACTCAAGCTGACCCGATTTGAGATAGATATTGCTCAAGTAAGTTGGCAACATCGAAATACCCATGCCTTGTAAAGCGCCATGCAATAACGCCGTGGCCTCATTGCTGGTTAGGCGACACTCAATTCCCACCGATTCGAACTGGTCGCCCTGAGACAAATGCCACACGTGACGCTCAAAGTTTTTGTATCCCAAACAGTCGTGTGAAGATAAATCTCGCGGATGCGCGATCGCGTGGTGAGTTTGTAAATATTGCGGTGATGCTACCAACACCGATTCGCACACCGCAATCGGCTTACCAATCAAAGAAGGATCGGGATCTGACGCAATTCGGATCGCCAGATCGATACGTTGTTCGGTTAGATCACTCACTGAATCTTGCAGATCTATGTCGATATGCACTTTGGGGTGCTTGTGCATGAAACTGTTTACTACGGGGATCAACTGTGAGAATCCAAATGAAGTACTAGACGCAAGACGGATTTTTCCGGACAGCTCACCATCAGCGGCAATGTTCGACGTTAATGTATCGGCCTGTTTTAACCAGCGCTCAATCTGAGGCAAGCTGCGCTCCCCTGCGGTGGTGAGGGACACCTTGCGCGTGGTGCGGTGTAACAAACGAGTTTGCAGCCAGTTCTCCATCGCCTCTACATAACGAGTTACCATTGGCCGAGACATGTCTAACCGCTCGGCGGTCGCGGTAAAACTGCCAGAATACACTACATCTACAAATACTCTTGCTGCCGTTACTCTATCCATACATTTGCTCGAAATAAGAAATAGTGATGCACATTATTGTGTATTTTTCCGAGCGTATCAATTTCCTAATATAGCTCCCGTACCCAAGCCATAGTCGCTTGGCCCCAAATTCTTTAGGAGCTTATTATGAAAAAATTCACTTTGATTGCTGCATCCATTTTAATGGCAAGTCCTGTTCTAGCGGCAAACCACTCTCCCCTTACTCTTGAGGTTTACAACGCCGACGGTAACAGCTTCCACGTAAACTCAACCTTGGTATACGGTGAGACTGACGCCATGGTTATCGACACTGGCTTCACCAAAGCTGACGCGATGCGCATTGCCGCTAAAGTGCTGGACTCAGGCAAAACGCTTAAAACCATTTTTATCAGCCAAGCGGACCCAGACTACTACTTTGGCGCAGAGGCCTTACACCAACAGTTCCCTGATGCGCAGATCATCACAACGCCTGCGGTTCAAAAAATTATTAAAGAGAAATTGGCTGGAAAGCTGGCGTACTGGGGACCAAAGCTTGGCGCAAACGCACCGGTAAAACCAGTGATCCCTGTCGCGTACGACAAAGCATCATTGGAACTAGAAGGTCATAAGATTGAAATTCGTGGTAACCATGGCACATCAGCACACCGCCCTTACCTATGGATTCCAGATAACAAAGCAATTCTAGGTAACGTAGCCGTGTACTCAAACGTACATTTGTGGATGGCAGATGCCGCTGACCAAACCGCCATCAATGCTTGGGAGCAGCAACTTAGCGAGATGCTTGCGCTTAAACCTCAAGTGGTCATTCCTGGTCACATGAAAGCAGGCACAAAGCTGAACGCAGACACCATTCGCTACTCGCAACAATACTTGCAGGATTTTCAGCAAGCGAAAAAACACAGCAATAACAGCGTTCAACTCATTGACACCATGTCTGCAAAATACCCAGAAGCTCAATTGCCAATCGCGCTAGAAATCGGTGCGAAAGTGCATACTGGTGAAATGTCATGGTAACCGTGCATTACTTCTTCGATCCCATGTGTGGTTGGTGCTACGGGGCATCACCACTCATCGAAGCCTTGATGGACACCTCTCAATTTAAGGTGGAGCTTCATCCCGGCGGCATGATTGAGAAGCGCGCAATTGAGCCTGAATTTCGTCAGCACATCATCAACAGTGACGCTCGTATCGCAACCGAAACCGGAGCAACGTTTGGTGAAGCATATCTACAACGCGTGAAAAGCGAAGATGCGTTTGTTCTTGATTCTTATCTACCAACACAAGCGATCTTGAGTGCGGAGAAAATGGGGCTGAATCCATGGCACATGCTAAAGACCATCCAATCTGCGCATTATCAACTCGGGTTAAAAGTGAATGAAGCATCGACACTCAAAGCCATTGCAGAATCGCTAGGTTTAGCAAGTGATGCGTGGGAGCAAAACATGACGTTAAGCGAAGCCGAGCTAAACGAGAGAATTCACTCTAGCCGACAGTTGATGCGCCAGTTACACGTTGGTGGTTATCCAACCATGATTGCAGAAGTAAATGGCGAGTACTTGACCTTGCCGCACTCGACCTACTACGACAAACCGGCACTGTGGAAGCTTGCATTACAAAAACTGCAATAAGCTCTTCCCCACTCGCTCTTGTTCTTAATCCAAGAGCGAGTGCCAACACCGACATGGCAATCCTGACTCAAACAGGTACAATCCTCGCTCGAATTTTTACTCGCGCGGATACCCACCATGCACTCGCCTGAACATTGTTTTACTCGTTTTACTGCTGATACTTCTGATTATGAATTACCAACGCAGTTTACGTTTCCGTTCTACTACACGCCGCATCCTCTTTGCGTTATAGCCGCAAAGCAATTGCAACAGCATTTATTAGCGCAAACCGACTTCGAACACGATTTTGGTTTGGTTAATGAAGAAACGGGGCGAGGCAAAATGTTTGGCGTATTGCTGGTAGAAAGCCCTCAAGGCGAGCTCGGCTTTTTAAGTGCGTTTTCTGGCAAAATTGCTGACCAAAACTTGATTCCAGGATTTGTCCCTCCTGTGTACGACATGCTGACCGATGAAGGCTTCTTCCGCGCAGAAACGGATGCCATCAACGCCGCCAATACGGAGTACAAAACCTGTGCCGCGAATCCGGAATTGGCGGATCTTAAAGCGCAAATCCAAGCCGACCGCGCCGCTTATCAGCAAGAGGAGCAAACACAGCGCCAAGTGATGATTGACGGCCGCGCCGCACGCAAACGACAGCGTCAACAGGGCGAGCAAACACTCAATGCCGATGACCTCAAAATCTTATTGGATGAGTTGGGTAAGCAAAGTGTCGCCGAGAAAAACGTTCTCAAATACTTAAAGCAAGCGTGGGATGAAAAGCTTGCAATCAAAGAAGCGCGCTTGGCTGAGTTAGAGCAGCAACTTGCTCATCTGAAAGAACAGCGCAAAACGCTCTCCAACGCTTTACAGCACAAACTGCATAAACAGTACCGCTTTCTAAACAGCCATGGCGAAGCACGCGACTTGGTGGACATTTTTGCGGACACCACAAACCCAATACCACCAGCAGGTGCAGGGGAATGTGCTGCGCCAAAACTGCTCCAATACGCGTTTAAATACGGATTCAAACCGCTGGCGCTGGCAGAATTTTGGTGGGGTGTGTCGCCAAAGTCTGAAGTTCGCCAACACAAAAAATTCTACCCATCGTGCAACAGCAAATGTCAGCCGATTTTGGGCCATATGATGCAAGGGCTGGATGTCGAACCTAATCCATTGGCGGAGAATTGGGCAGAAGACAAAGAACTAGAGATAATCTACCAAGACGACGCTATGGTCGTCGTCAACAAGCCCTCGGGCTTACTTTCAGTGCCTGGTAAAACCATCAAGGACTCTGCTTATACGCGCCTACAAGCGATGTACCCTGATGTGGAAGGGCCGTTTGTGATTCATCGTCTCGACATGGCGACCTCTGGCATTTTGGTGTTTGCCTTAACTAAGCGCGCGAACAAAAGTCTGCAAAAACAGTTTATGGCTCGCGGCGTACAAAAACGTTATATGGCACTGCTCGAAGGCGTATTAAACGAGCCTGAAGGGGAAATTTCACTGCCAATGCGTGGTGACCCCGACGACCGCCCACGTCAACTGGTGTGTTTTGAACACGGGAAACATGCAGAAACCTACTGGCAACTGATTGAAGTCAAAGATGGGCGCAGCAAGGTATACATGTATCCGAAAACCGGGCGAACTCACCAACTACGTGTACACAGTGCTCATCACATGGGGTTAAACATGCCGATGGTTGGTGATGGTTTATACGGCGAAAAAGCCAACCGCTTACACCTGCATGCTGAGATGCTAGAGCTGGATCATCCATACAGCAAAGAGCGCATGGTGTTCAAAGCTGAGTGCGAATTCTAACGTCTTCCCGAGTTTAAATAACAAAAAGGCACTGACTATCAGTGCCTTTTTTGGTTTCTAACAACAGAATAAGCGTGATGCGCGATACCGAAAACCGTTAGCTCACCTTAAACTTGGTCCACACCTGAGAGCGCCAACGCCTTGCCATGATGATACCACGCACCCATTCATCGAGTGCGATTGCCATCCAAGCCCCTAAAACGCCATACCCCATGTGAATGCCAAAGATGTAAGAGAAAAGCACACCTAGTCCCCACATACTCAAAATCCCCATTTGCACTGGGAACTTGATGTCACCCGCGCCTTTGAGCCCCGCGATAAAAATCAGGTTAAACACACGTCCGGCCTCGAGCAAAATTGAGCCCATGACTAACGAACCTGCCAATGCGAGTATCTCTGGTTGATCGGTAAATACGCGCAGAATCTCTTCTCTAAACAGGTAAATCAGTGTGGTTGCCGCCGTTGATGCCACAAATCCTACTAAGAAGTAGATTTGTACGCGTTTTAAAATGCTGCTCACCCAACCTTTACCGATGTAGTAACCAGTCTGAATTTGCGCTGCCTGACCAATTGCCAGCGCGAAAGCAAACGAGAAACGGGCAATGTTTTGCGCATAAGTGAAAGCCGCTAACGATGCCGTCCCCATTTGCACCACAAAATACACAATGCAGATTTGCGCCACGTTGTAAGACAGCACCTCACCCGCGTTCATGCCGCCGATTTTTAAGATCTTTTTGTAAATCTCTACGGGCACTTGTTTCATAGTCGACATTGGTAGCTCAATGCTGCTGCGCGCGAGAATAAACCATAACATTAACGTACCGATGACTTGGCTGACGACGGTTGCTATTGCCACGCCTTGCACGCCATACACAGGTAAACCAAATGGCTGGTAAAGCGCAATATAGTTACCAATGATGTTGAACACACCCGAGATCAAATTCACCACCATTGGGGAACGTGAATAACCATGACTACGCAGAATAGTTGTAAAAACAACGCCAATCGTAACGTTAAACGTCATCGCACCGCTTATCAGCAGATATTCATGAGCGTACTGCTCAACTTGCGCTTCCAAGCCGTAATACGGGAGTAGATATATCGCACCAAGCACGGCAATCACACTCAATAGCACACCGACGAGCACAGACAACGCAATACTCGCAACACCAACGCTCACTGACTCTTGCTCGCGTCCAGCGCCATTGTATTGGGCAATCAAAATCCCCGTACCGCTACTGACAAACGTCGAAACGATGATTAAAAAGAAGGTAATCTGCGTGATCACACCAACAGCGGATACGGCTTTGTCTGAGTAGCCACTCAGCATGAACACGTCACTGGTTCCTAAAGCCGTCCGTAGCAAAATTTCGACAAGAATTGGCCAAGCTAATGCCACAATGGACATTCGTTGGTTGATGTTTTGGCTTTTAGGCATGCTTGTAACCTTTCCTACAACTAAAAACTGCCTCACAATTTTGTGAAGCAGTTTAAAAATAGTGACTCGAACGAAGCTCGATATGAGGTTGTGATTTAGCGCGGATTCTAGTCGCATATTGGTCATAACGACAACAATATTTCGCCCTGTTTCGGAAAAATATTTCTAATGCATTTTCGAAACGACATATGCCTTGACGATACGTAGAGCAGAGATTGGTGAACAATACTCTCAATCAACGAGCACCGAACAGAATTAGGATAATCAATACAAATTCGTCTAACTAGATACATTACTTTGAGTTATCATTCCAACCATATAGAGCCATGAAGAACCGTCATGAAAACCTGCATGCGCCACCATTCCTCTTTGAACACTCGCACCAAATCACACTGATGGCTTTGCACTAAAAATGACTGATATCACATTTGGAAACTTTGTTGTTCTATTTATCGCGAAAATACCGCCTAGAATAAGCGTACACGTTAATTAAGCAAGGATACGTAATGTCGACATTGGCTGGAGCGCGCTTAGAAGAAATGGCGGACATCCGCTCAACAAGAAAAAAGAAAATTGTCTTTTTATGCTCCAGTATCGCCGCTGCCTGTTTAACTTATGGTTCCATTGCTCAATCACTTGAGAATAACTGGGGTTTAAGCTTTTTCCATGCTTTGTGTGCCTTGGCATGCTTAGCAATCAGTTATGTAATAAAAGTCCAGCGGCACCATCAATACGCCGACTTATGGCTAAGTGCTGTCTTAATGTTCGAAGGGTTATTGTTACTTCTGTATAACGACGCTCCGTCAGGCAAAATGTTATGGCTATATCCTATTGTCGCCACTCTGGTATTAATTAATGAGTTTAAGGTCGGTCTGTTGTTCAGTGGCACCTACATTTTACTGATCTTTTTTGGGGTCGCTTTTTTAGATCGACTGCCAACAGCCACAGAAATCATAGAGCGGAGATTGATGCTGACCCTGATAGCGACCGCGTTTGTGTGTCACACGTTCTCGTATTACTACACGAAAGTCCTCAATTACATTCAAACACTGTATCGTGAGGGGATTGAGGAGTTAGCATATTTTGACCAGCTCACTGGGCTTGCCAATCGCTGGAGCTTTGAGACTTGGGCGCGCGCAAAGCTCGATGAAATCAAGCACTCATCTGATGACAGCATCACCGCATTGGTCTTTCTCGATATCGATAACTTCAAGCACATCAACGACACCTACGGGCACGATATTGGTGACCAAGTACTTCAAGCCTTCGCAACTCGATTAAAAAATAACATTCGCAACAAAGACAGAAAAACAGATAAACACGACTACTCCATCGCTCGATTTGCGGGCGACGAGTTTGTAATCATGCTTTACGATGTAAAAAGTAAAGATGACCTCGACAGCATCCTAAAACGGATCGTAAATCTGTTTCCGACAGGTTACCGAAGCTACGATATGATTAACGAGTTAACGATGAGTGTAGGTGCTGCTATCTATAAGCAAGATGCAAAGGATTTGTCTGAATTGACTCGATGTGCAGATAAAGCAATGTACGCAGCTAAACATACTGGTAAAAACCAGTACGCCTTTTATGAGCACTGCAATACGGAAGAACAGTCAACATCTGATGCACCAGCGGTACCAGAAGCTTGCTAATGACTAAGCGAACACATGCATCACCCAAAGCCCCACAACGAGGAATACGATTAACCACACTACTTGCAACGTTCTGTTCGGCTTGTCTTGCTGACGAGTGGGGTGATCTTTAAACGCACGGCCCTTCATTTTGCCCATTAAGCTCTTCCCTAGAGCACGTCGATAAAATTCACGTCTCTTATGAGCGGCGTTGGCAACTTCGGTAAAGCGCTGTCTTTGCTCATTGGTGAGATCTTTATCCTCGTAACGAGGAGGGAGATCAGAATGCTTGCGTTGTACTGCCATCACTTCCTCCCTGGTCGATGGGTACATTTTTATTAAGTATATACCCAAATAACCAAAAAGATGCGTTATAAGTGAAGCACATAGACGAAAAAACCACCCGAAGGTGGTTTTATGACGAGCAACAAATGAACGCTAGAAGTACTCACATAAATACGCAGTCGCTTCTTTCACTTGAAGCTCAAATGAAGAATTACCTTCCACTTCAAAAAACTCACCACTTTGATAAGTCGTCCAATCGCTCTCGCCAACACGCTTGACCACAAGCGCACCTTTTACAACCGTCATACGCTCTGGTGCTTGAGTACCAAAAGTGTACTCACCAGGAAGCATCACACCAACGCTAACATCCTGATCTTTCTGGTTAAAGCCTAGTGATTTTACACTACCAGCAAAATAGCTATTTTCCTTAATATTCATTATTGGTTTCCTTATCAAAAGTCCGCTCTTTTTTACCTTGTTTCTTTCCGTTACTCAAGCTTTGAAAGCCATTAAACTCAACGTAGTAACGCACATCCTTTGCTACTGAGCGAGAACCTCTTTTCGCGAGGATTAATCAGGCGACCTAAACCGAGCAAGAAAACCTGCGAAGTAATGAATGTGAGCAAACAACAAAACCATCAATAAGATGTGTATCTGAATGTAAAAGTGGACATTAGATCATAGTTTCGTCGTCTCAATGGCGGGATTGTTTGTTTTTAAAAAGGAAGGTTTCCACCATGTTAAAAAAGTGGAGAAAATTAGATCTATGACGGACTCAACTCGCCGAAGGCGAAAAGCACGACAAGAACCAAAACTTTCATTTTTGGCTCGCCACCAATCCAAAATCTTCAAGAGTACATTTGTCTGCTTCGGGATGGGTCTGTTGACGTTTTTTGGCTATCAAATCCACCTCTCCTATCAAGACCACATTGATCCGGAAAAGGTGTACGGCGAATGGATTGAGATTGGCGCGCCACCCTACCAAACAGAACGTCTCGTTTTCACTGAAGATGGGGTATACCGAAACCATCGACTTATTACGACGGAATTTGAATTCGATGGCAAGGTCATCACGTTGAATACCGGATTAGGAAAGACAGCGTATCAGATCTCGGGTTCTCATCTTTCACCTCAAATACGCCGTATTGAGCCTCTTATTCCAGATCAGCGATTCATTCGTAAAGGATTTGAGCATACCGTTCAGGGCTCAGAAACCGGCGCAGCCTCTAAACGTCGTGCCGCGTTGAGTGAACACTTCAGCCGTGACTAGTACGTCTTCACGGCTATTTTTCCTTTCAATTCTCTTTCTATATCAATGAAACAAAACCTTAATAAACAACAAAATAAGGCCTTCATCGCATTTAACTAACTCGTTACTGAGTAAACAATAATTTTAGTTTCTGCTGAGATTTTATAAATTATTGACTCAGTCTGACACTTTCTGTGTAACAGAGTGCGAGTTTTAGTTAAGTTCTCTCAAGTGCCTCGAAAACCGTCTTAATTTTTTTTGACGAAAAAAAACTCTCTGAAATGCTGAGTGTGATGCTTTTGCACGTGGAGTAAATCCAATCATCTTATCTGGTGCAAGAGCAGCCTATGTTCTAGGTAGAACATGAATCCAAGGATTGAGAGAGAAGTTATGATTCGATTTAACCTATGTGCAGCTGGAGTTGCTTTAGCGCTATCAGGTGCTGCAGTTGCGGCTCCAACCGCACCAAGTATCGATATGTACGGTTCCAACAACCTTCAGTTTTCTAAAATTGAACTCGCGATGGAAACCACGTCAGGCTACTACGACATGGTGAAATACCATGAGCAAGCGAAGATCACTGTTAAATTTAACCAGTGGAGTGGCACACCTGGTGACACTTACAACGTCTATTTTGATGGTGTAAAAGTAGCAAGCGGCCCTATCACTGGTAGCCAAACGACAGCTTCGTTTGAATACGGCCAAGGTGGCTTATACCAAATGGAAATCGAAGCATGTGATGCGACAGGTTGTGCGAAAAGCGCACCAGCTGAAATCACGATTGCAGATACCGATGGTTCTCACCTGAAGCCACTAACGATGAATGTTGATCCAAACAACAAAACCTACAATACCGATCCAAGCGTCGTGATGGGTACGTATTTTGTTGAATGGGGCATCTATGGCCGTGACTACACAGTCGATAATATGCCGGTCGACAACTTGACTCACATCCTTTACGGTTTTATCCCAATTTGTGGCCCAAATGAGTCTGTGAAGTCTGTTGGCGGCAACAGTTTCAACGCGCTACAAACTGCTTGTACAGGTGTGCCTGATTATGAAGTCGTTATCCATGACCCTTGGGCTGCTTATCAGAAGAGCTTCCCACAAGCTGGTCATGAATACAGCACGCCTATCAAGGGTAACTACGCAATGCTAATGGCATTGAAACAACGTAACCCTGATCTAAAAATCATCCCATCGATCGGTGGTTGGACACTGTCTGACCCATTCTTCGATTTCGTGGACAAGAAAAACCGTGACACATTCGTCGCATCAGTTAAGAAGTTCCTGAAAACTTGGAAATTCTACGACGGTGTTGATATCGACTGGGAATTCCCTGGCGGCGGCGGTGCAGCAGCCGATAAGGGCGACCCTGTAAACGATGGCCCAGCATACATCGCACTGATGCGTGAACTGCGCGTAATGCTTGATGAATTAGAAGCTGAGACAGGCCGTACTTACGAGCTAACGTCCGCTATCGGTGTCGGTTACGACAAGATTGAAGACGTAGACTACGCAGATGCAGTTCAGTACATGGATTACATCTTCGCAATGACTTACGACTTCTACGGTGGTTGGAATAACGTTCCTGGTCACCAAACTGCGCTTTACTGTGGTTCATTCATGCGTCCTGGTCAGTGTGACGGTAGTGGCGTTGATGAGAACGGCGAACCGTACAAAGGTCCTGCTTACACAGCAGATAACGGCATCCAACTTCTTCTTGCTCAAGGCGTTCCTGCAAACAAGCTAGTACTTGGTACAGCAATGTACGGTCGTGGCTGGGAAGGCGTAACTCCAGATACGCTAACCGATCCAAACGACCCAATGACAGGTACTGCTACAGGTAAACTGAAGGGCAGCACAGCGCAAGGTGTTTGGGAAGATGGCGTAATTGACTACAAAGGCATTAAGTCATTCATGCTAGGTGCAAACAACACTGGTATTAACGGCTTCGAGTACGGCTACGATGCACAAGCTGAAGCACCATGGGTATGGAACCGTACTACGGGCGAGTTGATCACATTTGATGACCACCGTTCAGTGCTAGCAAAAGGTAGCTACGCGAAGTCTCTTGGTCTTGCTGGTCTATTCTCTTGGGAAATTGACGCGGATAACGGTGACATTCTAAACGCGATGCACGAAGGTATGGCTGGTGGTGTGGTTCCTCAACCAAACCGTAAACCAACCGCAGCCGCTGGCGCAGATCAATCGGTAACAGGTCCTGCAAATGTGGTTCTAGATGGCAGCCTGTCAAAAGACTCTGACGGCACCATCGCAAGCTACGCTTGGGAACAAGTATCTGGCACAGCAGTGGTACTAACAGGTGCAAACACAGCGAAAGCAAGCTTTGATGCAGCAGAAGTTACTGTTGAAGAGCAATTAACTTTCAAGCTGACGGTGACTGATAACGAGGGTGCAACGGCATCTGACCTCGTTGTAGTAACAGTGAAACCAGCAGGTGTTGTTGACCCAGTGAACAGCGCACCAGTAGCACAAGTTGTTGCTCCAGCAACAGCAAACGCTGGTGACGTTGTGGTTGTAGATGCATCTGCGTCTAGCGATGCAGACAACGATACCCTGACATTCAACTGGACTCTACCTCAAGGTCTGAATGCAACGGTTGAAGGCTCTAAAGTCACGTTCACTGCTGCGGAATACCCGCAAGACACAAGCTTAAGCTTCACTGTAAGTGTGAGCGACGGTAAAGCGTCTTCATCGGCAAGCGCGACAGTGGTTGTTGCACAGCACGCAACCGATCCGAACCCTGGTACTTGTGACAACGCATGGAATGCGAGCGCAGTGTACACAGGTGGTAACCAAGTGACTCACGCAGGTAAAACGTGGGAAGCGAAATGGTGGACTCAGGGTGACGATCCTAGCCAATCTGGCGAATGGGGCGTTTGGAAAGAAGTTGGCGTAGCTAACTGTAACTAATTTCAGCCTTGCAGACGTTCTGCTAAATAAACAAAGGACAGCTTCGGCTGTCCTTTTTGGATTTAACCTCTTAACGAAGAGAGCAACACCAGAGACGAAAAAATCTGAGGTGTTACTTTCAAATCGAATTAGCGCAAAACGGAGCGAATCAATCAGTAAAAGTAAGGGTTACCAAGCACTATCGAGCAAACGGTCAAAACTACTGAAGACTTGCTCACACTTCATCACTCGACCATGCCCCTGACCTTGTGTTGTCACTAACTCAACGTTTTTAATCTCTTCAGCCGCTTTTGCCGAGACACTGTATTTGGTGAACTTGTCTTGCTCATCATGAATAATAATGGTGTGAGACGGACGCTCAGACAACCGCTTCATCGGATCAATGGACTGTAACGGATAACCAAATTGGTCTTCAACTTCTGAAACCACAGCATTAAAAAGCTTCATCGAGTAACCGGAACGTGCAATGCTACCGAATAAGTTCTCTACGTAATTTAATACCGGAGCAATAAGCAGCAAAGGCTTGTTTTCTAACTTACTGTGCCTACACTCAAGAGCAGAAGCGGTGCCCATGCTGTGCCCAACTAGACCAACAATATCCTCGACCGTATCCAACACATCTTCTAATCCTCTGACAAACCCCGGAATGTGCCCATACTGCCCCTCACTCTCACCATGTGCCGGATGATCGTACGCCAAAGCAGTAAACCCTTTCGACGCAATATGTTCCATCAGTGGATAAAACTGACTTGCCGTTCCAGACCAACCATGAGTTAGCACCCAAATAGGTCCAGAGCCCAAAGTATAGGTTTTGATGATGCCTGCATGCCCTTTAATTTCACCTTTGATAAGCCCTTGAGGTTCAATATTTTTAGGTTGCGTACGAGCAGGTGTCAGGAGAAGCTTGCGCGCGGTCTTCTTTGCATGTGACGGGGCCAGTGTATGGTGTAACCGAGTACTAATGTTCACCAAACTGCGCTTAATACTGAAACGTTGCGATGTATTAAAGTAAATTTTTTCACTCATAATCATGTCCTTAACTATCAGCTTTGCACAAAATAGAACGGTCGTGCTTTTTATACTGATAAGAAAGAGCGAACTCAGCCGCTCTTTGTGATTTTATGTCTACGAATCTGGGAAGCGAATAACCAATATTAGCCTTTCCAGCGAGAAAATAAGTTGTCGATCCCTTGCCAAAACAGACGCAAGCTTTCTTGCTCACCTTTAATTGAGTAAAAAACATGCGCACTCAAATAGAGACCGTACAAATCAAACGTTGCTTGGCGTGTATCTAAGTCTGCTGCAAATTCTTGCTTCTCTTTGCCTTTCGCTATTTGGATCTCCAAATAACTCAGCCAAGTGTCTATGGATTTACGCAGTCCGGCCTGAAGCGGGCAATCTTTATCTGCCGTATCATTCCAAGCGTCAAGAAACATACAACTTCCTTGGAATGCGTGATTCCAAGTCATCCAAGAGTCGAGCAACCCTCGAATTTTACGCTCGATATTGCCATCCCCGAGTTCTCGAGCAGGCTCAATAACCCGATCAGCGAACACTTTATTGGCGTGATCAAGCACCGATAGCTGTAAATTCAACTTCGAATTAAAGTGGGCAAACAGACCACTTTTCGACATACCGCATTGCTTGGCTAACTCTCCAATCGTAAGACTTTCCAATCCGTCTTCGCTGGCGATCTCAAAAGCCCGCTGCAGAATAAACTCTTTTGTCACTTTTCCTTTTTGCATAGTCTTATTTTTAGCACGATCGTTCTTTTTTGCAATCTCGAGTTAACTGGTCTAACCATTATTCAGTGCTATTTTCGACTCACGAATCAGGTATTGATTGCGTTAATAGGTTAATAATTAAGAAGTTTGAAGTAAGTCTTAATTTTCAAAACAGCTTCAATGTAAGCGCAAGTCTGTTGACTTTTTCACGTATTACTTCAGTAACAACCTGCTATTTTCACCTAAGTTTTTTATTTAGGTAAACAATGTAATGGCAAAGAAACAAAAAATAGCCAGCTTAGAGTTTGCACGTATCATTGCGATGCTTGCGATTGTGGGTTTGCATTGCCAGATGGCACTGACGTACTGGCAGTGGAATGGGATACCATGGGTTGGCTATATGCTCAACCAACTGGCTCGTTTTGCTGTTCCGCTGTTCTTTCTCATCTCGGGTTATCTAATCCAGCCGAAGTTGAGTCATTCACCTATCGATACTCTGAAGAACTACGCCAAACCGTTAATGAAGGTTTGGCTCATTTGGAGCATGATCAGTTTACTGATGCCATTCCAATGGCAGACGGTCGCTGAGGCAGGGTATCTCGCCGAAAGGCAAGGTTATTGGGGGTACTTAATGTCAACCCCGATCAATTCACTCATCGAAGGCGGACTCGTTCATCTGTGGTTTATTCCGGCTCTGGTCATTGCCGTAGCGTTAATTGCCTTTCTCGTGCATATCAATATGGCGCAAATGATACTGCCAACTGCAGTATTGCTATACATATACGGGGTCTTTGCTGGCAGTTACGCGACCATTACCGACCTGCCAGCGCCTTTCTTTACTCGTAATGGGCCTTTTTTCAGCACGTTGCTAGTTGTTCTGGGTTATTTCGCACGAGAAGCGCAGTGGCGGTGGTCGCGAAACAATACGGTTCGATGCATTATTCTTGGCATGGCACTGCATTTTGGTGAAGCTTACTGGCTGATGCAACATGACATCGCTTTCAACTCGCACGACTTCCTATTCGGTACCGTTATCTGGGCTGTAGGTGTCTTTATGTGGTTTTTGGCTCACCCTCATTTTGGCGACATGCCTTGGATCTTCAAACTATCTCCTAGCGTGTTAGGGATATATGTTAGCCATCTGCTTATCATAATTGTCATGATGAATGTCGCTGGATTTATCGGGCTGCAACACCTCGCGAAAGATGTGTTTATTTATCCTGCAACGATTGTTGCAACCATACTGCTTGTGAAAGCAATCGACGCTTCACCGTTGAAAAAATGGCTCCTACGCTAAATGCATTCAGCTCTAGATATAGCTAGCTTTAACTCAAAAGGATTAGAGCTAGCCAGTTAAAAATGAGATTTCTCTCTCACTGACCAATTTTTGACTTTCTAATCCTTCAGAATTTGCTTTCACTCACAAAAAACATTGTTCATTTCCTTTAAATTGACTCGACTATTACAACATTGCTCATTAAACGGAGGCTGTATGTGGGCAGGTCAAGGACTCGTTCCTTTTTTAGAGATTAGTCACTGGTTAACTTACGGTTTATATGCCGCTGCGGTTTTATTCGGCGCAGCAAGCATTGCGTCACTCAGAAAATAGTGGCGCACACTATCATTTCCTAACTCCTACTGTTAATTCGAGCTCTCTCACAACTAACTCATTCATTTGTGGCTAATATTTCTCCAACCAGACAAAGGAGAAATGTCTATGCCAATCTATCCAATTGTGGCTTTCTGCTGTTTGTTGTTCTCTAGCGCCACCTTTGCTGCATCAACCAATGAACTGAACCTTGTTAATTCTGGTGTCGGTTACGCGGCTCTGATTATCTTTTCGATCGCTTACATACTGGTTATGTTGGAAGAGTATCTGAAAATGAGAAAATCCAAGCCAGTGCTGCTCGCTGCAGGATTAATTTGGATTCTGATTGGCTACACCTTTGCTCAACACAACCAGCCTGAAATCGCCAAATCCGCACTAGAACACAACTTGTTGGAATATGCCGAGTTGCTGCTGTTTTTGCTCGTGGCGATGACTTACATCAACGCAATGGAAGAACGCAAACTCTTCGATGCCTTACAGGCGTGGATGGTTGGTAAAGGTTTTGGATTCAAAAAGTTGTTCTGGCTGACGGGGTTTCTCGCTTTTGTCATTTCACCGATTGCCGATAACTTAACTACGGCCCTATTGATGTGCGCTGTAGTGATGAAAGTCTCTGGTGATAATCCTAAGTTCGTCAATCTTGCTTGTATCAACATTGTTATCGCAGCCAACGCTGGCGGTGCATTCAGCCCATTTGGGGATATTACAACCCTGATGGTGTGGCAAGCCGGTCATGTCAGCTTTGCTGAGTTCATTCCGTTGCTTGTACCGTCATTGGTGAACTACTTGGTTCCCGCGTTTTTGATGTCACTGTTTGTTCCAAACACAAAACCGAATACGATTCACCAACACGTTGAGCTAAAACGCGGGGCAAGGCGTATTGTCGCATTATTCATTCTGACGATTGCCACCGCAGTCTCTTTCCATGCTGTGCTGCACTTCCCACCCGTTATGGGCATGATGATGGGCTTGGCGTACTTACAGTTTTTCGGATATTTTTTGCGCCAAACTCTCAAACACTCACTCGCAAAAAAAGCAGCTATGGCAATTGCCAATGGCGATGATCAGGCATTGAAGCGCTTAGGCTCAGTGGTTCCGTTTGATGTGTTTCATCGTGTGTCTCGAGCCGAATGGGACACCTTGTTGTTCTTCTACGGTGTTGTAATGTGTGTTGGCGGTTTAAGTTTACTTGGCTACCTCGAACTGGTTTCAAACGTCATGTACACGCAATGGAACCCTGTCTGGGCAAACGTAATGGTTGGTGTCCTATCTGCAATCGTCGATAACATTCCGGTTATGTTTGCTGTACTGACCATGGAACCAAGCATGTCGATGGGCAACTGGCTACTGGTCACATTAACCGCAGGTGTCGGGGGCAGTTTGCTTTCCATTGGCTCCGCGGCAGGCGTCGCTTTAATGGGAGCCGCGCGTGGACAATACACCTTCTTTGGCCACCTAAAGTGGGCTCCCGTCATCGCCTTGGGTTATGCCGCCAGTATTGCGGTACACTTGTGGATGAATAGCGGTTTATTTACTTAAAAGCACCGACAATCAGGTGCTTAACTTGCAACACAACCTAGCGGTCGGATGGATGGTTAACGCCATCCATCACTTCAATCGCTCCCAACTCATATGGGTTGACGCCCTCTAAGCAGCCGACATTATAGCCATACTCACTCGGGTCAGAACGACGCTGATGGTGCGTATAAATTCCGCACTCGCCACAGAAAAAGTGCTTCGCAGTGTGTGTATTAAATTGATACTGCTTCAAGACGTCTTCGCCTTGCACAATACGAATACCGTTCAAAGGTACAGACGCGACAATCGCGCCACGACGTCGACACATAGAACAGTCACACCGTCTCGGTTTCTCAATACCATTGGGTAACGCCAGTTCCAACTCAACTTTTCCACAGTGACAACTCAGTCGATGTAATGTGTTGATTTGGGTGTTGCCAACTTTCTTAATCATAACTTTTCCTTGTTGTTTTTCTATCTGTGTACATTATGTTAAACAGGTTAATATCATCATAATCTCGTCCAAAAACTCGACATCCATCACTTTTCGCGACATTTTATTGGCCGATTTGTTAGTTGCTATTTTGGCGACTGTCTATCGCGTCCGTGAGACGTGTTATCTCCGGCGCGGTTTTTAAACCAAGGAAATTAATTTATGGACAAAGATCATAGCCTAAGAGAGAACCTCTTGGCTCTGACGCTCGGCAGTGCGTTGGTGTCACTTGGGGTGATATTTTTTAGCAAAGTAGGATTGCTCACTGGCGGTACGGCTGGTTTGGCGATCTTCCTAACCAAAGTGAGTGACTTCAGTTTTGGTCAGATATTTTTCGCTCTTAACCTCCCTTTTTATATTTTATCTGTGATGCGCATGGGTTGGCGCTTCACTATCAATACCTTTATTGCGGTTTCGATTGTCTCTTTTGCGGTCGATCATCTGCATCATGTGATTGAGATTTCACGAATCGAACCTTTCTATGCGGCACTTTTGGGTGGTGGGCTGATTGGAATCGGTATGTTGGTAATTTTCCGTCACAAAATGAGTTTGGGTGGCTTTAACATTCTAGCGTTGTACCTTCAGGAACGTTTTGGAGTTCGAGCGGGTAAAGTTCAAATGGCGTTAGATTGTGCCATCGTGGTGATGTCACTGTTCATTGTAGATGTGCACCTTATCGCTCTATCTGTTCTAGGTGCCATCGCAACAAACTTGATTTTGGCGATGAACCATAAACCAGGACGATACCAAGCAAAGGCGCAAGCAGCATAATCATCGCTGCATAGTCAACAACCCTAAAGCCCCCAGCCAGTCGCTCGGGGCTTTTTTCATTCTACGCTAAGATCACGTCAACGAGCTCGTTTTGCAGTGCTGCTGCATCTCCTCATCCAATTTAGCTTTATATTTCTGGCTAAGATGGAAGTGTACTTACATCAGCAAGTCATGTGCGTGGAACAGCTCAAGCGCGTCGCTACCATGTTGCTGACAAATATCTTCACAGCGCTCAGCATGCACTTTGGCTTCTTGCGGTTTATCCGCTTTAAGCAAGCTCATAGCTAAGCGATACTCTGCGCGCTCTTCTTGCATCCAACCCCCTGCCACTTTCCAATAGTCTAGCGCGAGTGTTGCTGCTTCTAACATCTTCGATGTTTCCATGCACGTGCGCTCAGCCAGCGCTTCGTACTGACATGCTAAGTTGTTCGCAGTGATCGCGATAGCGCGCGCTAATGGCCCTTCTGCATCGTTCGGCGTCATTCCTAACGCTGCCTTCACCAACCATTGACTCGCCAGTTCAAGCTGAACAAGTGCAGAAAGTTCATTCGAAATCAAAGCGTAAACTCGGCGTTGTTCTTGCTCTTCCAATAATTCCATATTGTCAGTGCCATCTACAAAATAGCGCGCAACGGCAATACTGCGTTGAAATGCCAAACTCTCGGCAACCTTGCGTTCATCAAAGTGCTCTAAACAAGTAAGAAACTGTTCTGGGCACTGGAGATGCCCAATAGCGGTATGCAGCATCAATGCGAATATTCGCTCGATTTGGGTAACGTCTTCCACCTCGCTCAGAGCCGTTTCTAGCTTAGCATAAACTTGTTCGGGATTTTCCTCGTGATGCTGCCAACACTCTCTCATGAAGGCATCAAAATCCGTTTTGAAAGGCATGTCCTTATTGTCCTTCTTCTATTCATATAACGATTATGAAACTCTACACTATCGTTACCCCTGTGTAGCACGCTTAATCCCAATACGAGAATCGCCTCACTTAAAGCGGTGTACCTTGCTCCAGCGCGAGCAAACGTTGCTTGCGCTCCACTCCACCTGCATACCCAGTCAGTTTTCCGCTTTTGCCAATAACGCGATGACAAGGTACCACGATAGAAATCGGATTCTTCCCGTTTGCTAACCCAACAGCACGCACAGCTTTAGGGTTACCTATCGCATTCGCGAGATCTTGATAGCTCCACGTTTCCCCATATGGAATGGTCGTTAGTGCCTGCCAAACTTGATTTTGAAAATCAGTGCCTGTCGCAGCAAGGGGCAAGTCGAATTCGTTGCGCAGACCAGCAAAGTATTCATCCAGTTGGGTGACAGCTTGGCGCAAGACCGGATGCTGCTCGTCTCGCACCCCCAGCTCACTCGGCTTAGTGGTGCATGTTTCAAACCAAATGCCAAGTAAGCCCTCAGCGTTCGATTGGATAGTCACCGTTCCTAGTGGACTCGGCATTTCGGTATAAAATGTTTTCATGATTGATTCCATAAGTGAAACGTCGCGTAGCTTCCCCAAGGGGCCGCAGTGTGCGTATTCAGTGATGGGTAACGCTGCATCGCCTTTTTCACCACTAAGTCTTTATCTAGAAAGCAATCGGGTTGAGATTGCCCTCGCAGTTGAGCATAACTGACGGTCCAAGGTCCAATGCCTTTCAAAGCTAGCCACTGCTGGGGGTCAGCTTCTGAGTTGTCCTGCATAAACTGGGCGAAGCGCACTAGCGTCTCTTTACGGCTTTGCGGCATGCGCAAAAAGCTCACGTCGGCGTTCGCAATATCACTGGGAGTCGGGAAAAAACGTTTTTCTGACTCTCCACTAAGTGTGGCCACCAATAAGTTAAGTTGACCAATCGCCGCTTTAACCGACACTTGCTGGCCTAAAATCGCTCTAACCCCTGCTTCCCATGCATTCCATACACCAGGAATACGAATACCTTTACTCGACACGAGTCCAGGCGCGACATACTCCAAATGCTGCTCAACAGTACAAATATCAGCGTCAAGATCGAACATACGACGAATGTCAGACACCAAGTTTTGCAGCTTCGTTACGTCTTCAATTTCAAACGCCAGTTCTAAGTATCCTTCACCTTTTGTCGCTTTAAACCAGGCTTTGCTGTCATCCAAAAAAACGTTGCGCTGATAACTCTCATCACTCACTAGCTCAACCCCCTCAACCGCTCGCAAACGATAGAAGCCCAACATGTGCGACCAATTCAACTCACCTCGATAAGGTAAGGCAATTCGATTGCAACCCGCACCATCAAACTCTTTACGGCGTACTTGAGAAGGCGTTAGTTTGAGAAACTTTTGAAAAGCATCGTTAAAGCGGCGCGTACTGTTAAAACCTGATGCAAACCCCACGTCGGTGACCGACATAGAGCTGGAGTGAAGCAACTGTTTGGCGAACATTAGTTGCTGATATTGCGCATACTGCTTGGGTGACATACCTAGATACTGCTCAAACAACATACGTAAGTAACGGTCAGAAATCCCAACACGCTCAGCCAACTCAGACACCGAATGGTGATGCAACTCCCCTCTATCAATTAACGAAATCGCTCGTTGAAAGGTCGTCTCGACACCTTTCCATGCCCAAGATCCAGGCGCGCTGTCAGGTCGACAACGTAAACACGGACGGTACCCTGCTTGAAGGGCTTGCGTCTTATCAGCGAAATACTCAACATTTTCTTCTTTAGGCAAATTTGCCGGGCAAATCGGACGACAAAAGATTCCCGTTGTTTTTACCGCCACATAAAATCGCCCATCAAAACGGCTGTCTCGCGCGACTCGCGCCTTGTGACACTGCTCGAAGGTCAGTGAGGTATGAGGGTGAATAAACATAGTGCTTTCCTTGCTCATGCCTTTTGTCATTTATTGTTCATAGGCATCGTTCAATATAGTGTTATTGTAGCTTGCTTAAGCGCCCACAATTAGCCATTTTCGGAACTCAATATTGAGATTTATTGGCATTAGCGCTTTTGTACACTAAAGTTAGATCCAGAACATCACAACAACGTCGGCTAAAGGGAATTGGCATGGACTTACATACTTGCGTAATTGTATTAAGAAACCAAAAGGTTATTACCAGTAAATCCGTAGATCATTCTATCGGAATTATCGAACGAGACTCAGATAACGAGATCTCAGAAATTCAGATTAATGCGACGGATGGACGTAATATTCGAACTTATCACTACAACAATGTAGAGGAGTCATTAGAGAGCTTAATGAACCTCTGACGGTTTTCTTTAACACACCTTTCTCCCTTGTTAAAAGCGAAAGCAATAGAGCACAGTACATGTGCTCTTTTTTTGTTTAACAGCAAAAATGTTTATCGAAAATAATGACAGACCTTGATTTTAAAAAGAACATAATAGGCAAATATAAACCCAAAAAAACTTTACAAGATATTGATTTAAAATAATAAAAAACACTTATTCAATTTTTTAGAATGAGTTTATCAAAATCCTCCCGTTATTTTTATGTTCGCCTCTACCTAAACTGTTCTCAACAGCACGGGAGCACACGCATCCCACTCATTGAAAAGAGTCAGAGGACAGAATCATGAAAGCACTATTACAGAAAATTACCACATCAAACGCAGGTTACAGCGCACTATCACTTCGCGTTCCAATCGGCATTATCTTTATGGCGCACGGCGCACAAAAACTATTTGGCTGGTTTGGTGGCTACGGGCTAGAAGGCACAGGTCAGTGGATGGCATCTATCGGTTTAGGTCCTGGCTTGCTCATGGCGTTACTTGCGGGCAGCGCAGAGTTCTTTGGCGGCTTGTTCATTTTACTTGGTCTGCTAACTCGACCAGCAGCGATTGCTTTGGCGTTCACGATGGTGGTAGCGATATTCTCTGTCCACTTTGAAAATGGCCTGTTCATGGCAAACAACGGTTACGAGTTTGGCTTGGCATTACTGGCAGCGAGCGTTTCTCTGGCGTTCTCTGGCGCAGGTAAAGCAGCGTTAGATAACTTTTTAAACAAAAAGCTCTCTTAAGGAGGCCTTATGATTACGGTAAGACATGCAGCAGACCGAGGTCGAGCAAACTTTGGCTGGCTTGATAGCAAACATACGTTTTCTTTTGGTAGCTACTACGATCCTCAACATATGGGCTTTTCTGAGCTGAGAGTCATTAATGACGATGTAGTCAAGCCTGGCGCGGGTTTTGATACACATGGCCACCGTGATATGGAGATCATCAGCTATGTGTTGGAAGGTGTTATCGCACACAAAGACAGTGAAGGTAACGTCAAAACACTACCTGCAGGTGAATTCCAACTCATGTCGGCAGGGAAAGGGATTTACCACAGTGAGTACAATGCGTCGAACCAAGATACGCTGCGGTTTCTACAGATTTGGATCCAACCGAACACATTTGGAACCAAACCAGGTTATCAGCAAAAAGATTTTGGTCGCAATCCTGGGTTAACGACTATCGCAACTCCAACTGGAGAAAACGGCACGCTACTTATTAAGCAAGATGCGACTTTGCATCAGTTAATTCTTGAGCCAAGTAGCGAACTAAACTTTGAGATTGAGTCGGGCCGAAATCTATTCATCCATCAAGTAACAGGCAGCCTTAGTGTCGACAATACCACTTTGACGGCTGGCGACGGCGCGAAGATTGAACACCAAAGTAAGGTTGTTTTGCGCAATACATCAAACGAAAGCACAACAGCCCTGTTGTTTGACTTACCATAACTATCGATTCATCGAGATAAAAACAAAGCCGCCTTGATTTCTCAAGGCGGCTTTTTCGTTTTTCTGACTTTTCATTCAACGCTATTCGTCGGAAGTGCCAGAACCAATTTGCTGAAAACTGTAAGCGGTCAGTGGATCGATCTCTTTGACAATTTCTTCCACTTGCTTAATTGCGTCTACAGACGAGCTAGCTTTACGATAGCTCAAATAGATAGGGCGACACCAATCTTCTACTCCAGACACCTTGTGAAGCTGCCCATTAGCGATAAATGGCTCCACGAGAGAGATTGGTAAGTACGCGGCTCCACCCTTCTCTAAAATAAAGTCCAATGCGATACGCGCTGTTGAAGTGCGTAAATATGGAGCCGGAATCTTAGGGTGACGTTCAGAATGCTCCGAGGAGAAACGCGTCCCCCAGTCAACGTACACATATTTGTTTTCGAAAACGGTGTCTAAAGAATCTTTCTCAGTTGATACCAGAACGAGAACAACATCTGCCACTTTTTTACAGTTAAGCTCATCAGCTTTGATCTGATCGAACGCAAATGCCATATCTAACGTGCGCTCTAGCAAGCTACGACTGAGCATCTCACGTCCCATCACTTCTGCCATGAAGCCATAACCACCAAACGAATCTGTGACGACACTTAAACAGTTCTGTAAATAAGCGTCCCAAATGTTTGGCGTACCACCTAACGTTAGTTGCAGCGCTTTGCCATCTTCAAGCGATAATTCTAGCTTCGCTTGTTGCAATGTAGTGACCATTACCTCGGCATAGCTGATTAAGCGCTCACCTGCAGAGGTCAACTTTATGTTATTTCGATCACGAATAAACAATTGCGTATCGAAGTAACTTTCCAATTGTTTGATACGTGCGCTCACAGCGGCTTGGGTAATATAAAGGTTCTCAGCAGCACGTCCGAAGTGACGAACTCTTGCCAGCTCTAAAAATGTTCGAAAGACTTTTACATCCATAAACCATCTCCTGGTTAATATAAAACCAGATTAACAACTAATTAAAATCATGACGACAAAAAAGTTTTGTTTTTCTTTTGTTAGATTTAAGCCTAATTTTCGCCGTAAGTTCACTACATTCATCAATAACGGTTACAGAGGCTGTTGACATGTCTGACACTGAATTCCGTCATGGCAAAAAACGTTTTTACGATAACGTAAAATTCCCACGCGGCTTTGCAAAGTCTGGCGATTTTACTCTTTCAGAAGAGGAAATCCTAACAATTTATGGGGATACAATGCTTGGCTTAGAGTCAGGCGAATTAACACCTGAAAACAGCGAAGAGAAACACTTCATCAAGGTGTTAGAAAACCCGGGCAAAGCAAAAACAAAACTTGAGCGTACGTGGCTAAAGTACACCCAACTTGCTCGTGGTCGCAAGCGCTTCCATACGCTAAATGGTCGTAACAAGCCTGACGCCACAGAAGAATACATTGAAGAGAGTTTGGTTGAAGACGATTAATAACCAATAACCTACCTAGTTCTCGCCTTTTTCTAGCAGTAGGCGAAAGCTCGTTTGACTTTACTGAGCGAGCAAGACAAGCTCATTTCTTCTCCTAAAGCCCAAGGGGGCGTTCTCCCAAGGGCTTTTTTAATATTTGGGTGATGACCGTTTACTTGGCGAGCGTCGCAATCTTTTTCAGAAAGCTCTCTTTCAAATGCTCTTGGTCATATTCCAAGTGATAGGTGTTGTGGAAGCCAATTTTTAGCTCAACACCATTCCCTCTCAAGAAAACGTTGTACCCATCGTAGTCAGAAAACGCTTCTACACCTTCATACATTTTACCAAATTCGGTTGGCGTACCGTTGTTCATCACACATTCGTAAGCCTGTAGTACTTTGCTCGGATCTAACTCATTTTTCATACCGAATTCCTCACTGGTTTACACATTTCAATTATGGTTAAAGAATGAGCGCCATGCCATATCTAACCCATAATATTTGAAGTTCGTGTGCGATTTCGCACTCTGTAGGTTGTTAAAAAACAAGGTTAAGTGCGAAGGCAGAACTTAATTTAGATCATAAATTTTATCTATTGATTCGTCAGTTTCATAATGCAATTTCTTTGTAAAAAATCGTCTTATAAAAGCATTTAGATATAAAAATCGTCGACAAAACCAACATTGGTTAAAGAAAAAGCAAAATTTTGACCTAAAACAATAGCAGTTCGCCATTACTTATTTTATAATGCGAATTAATGTTTCAGTACATCGTCAATTCCAATAACTAGGGGCACAAAATGAGACTTATCCCGTTAACTCGAGCAGCACAAGTAGGTAAGTGGGCAGCTGCGCATATCGCTAAGCGTATCAACGACTTTAAACCTACTGCTGAGCGTCCATTCGTTCTGGGTCTACCAACTGGTGGCACTCCTCTAGCAACCTACAAAGCCCTAATTGAGCTTTACCAAGCCGGCGAAGTCAGCTTCAAAAACGTCGTGACTTTTAACATGGATGAGTACATTGGCATCCCTGCGGATCACCCAGAATCTTACCGCTCATTCATGTACAACAACTTCTTTAATCACATTGATATTCAAGAAGAAAATATCAACCTACTGAACGGTAACACAGACGATCACGACGCAGAATGTAAGCGTTACGAAGACAAAATTAAGTCTTACGGCAAGATCAACCTGTTCATGGGCGGCGTGGGTAACGACGGTCACATCGCGTTCAACGAGCCAGCGTCATCTCTTTCTTCTCGTACTCGCATCAAGACCCTCACTGAAGACACTCGCATTGCGAACTCTCGCTTCTTTGACGGCGATATCAACCAAGTGCCTAAATACGCGCTGACTATCGGTGTTGGTACGCTTCTAGACTCAGAAGAAGTGATGATCTTGGTCACTGGCCATAACAAAGCTCAGGCACTTGAAGCAGCCGTGGAAGGTTGTGTAAACCACCTATGGACAGTTTCTGCTCTTCAACTTCACCCTAAAGCGGTGATCGTATGCGACGAACCAGCTCAACAAGAACTGAAAGTGAAGACAGTGAAGTACTTCTCTGAGCTAGAAGCAGAAAACATCAAAGGCTTTTAACCCATAGGATGGCAGCCTAGAAACACACTAAAAATACAAAACCCGTGTTGAACACGGGTTTTTTCTTATCTGAACAGCGGGCTTAAGTCGTCAATAAGCTTTAATACCAAACTGACGAAGACGCTTAGGAAGCACTTCATCCAACTTGTCTAGTTCACTCGGTTCGACTTCGATAAGATTGAAATGATGCTGCTCATAAACAGTACGAATGGTCTCACGGTCGGCCTGAGCCATCTCCCCATCGTCACTTCCCCAAAATTGCAAATAGACTTTGCCACCTGGCAAGTAAAAATCGCTAGTGACATCTTGGTCAATCGGCAACTGACGCTCATAAGCGTGCACAACACCAGCCAAGTACAGCCAGTTGTCGATGAGCAACTCCCCCTTAGAGCGCACGTAATGCCCATCTAATGTTCGGTGCTTGGCTTCAAATTTTTGGCGAAAGCTTGAGTACGATTTATCCGTAGAATGTGACTCCGCGTCTTGCCCTAAAAACTCAATGACAGACTGCTTAAGACGCTTGTTACGCAGCACCACATCGTGCCATACGACAAAGGTATTTTGTGTTTCTTTATCGGTTCTTTGCTGTCCACCAGCGCGCACACCAGCTTCAGTGACACTCCATCCCTCTTCGGATTTGGTCAACCAACCCAGTTCACTCAAAAGCTGGTTCATGCGCTTCGCATTCAATTTCAGCTTTTCACCCAGTTGTGTAGCGCTCAATGTTTTCCCTGAGCTGGGAGTCAGCTCAATATGTAAGTTGGTCGGCCAGACGATGAACTGGCCAAATTTAGGGTGATCCACATACTCACCGCCAAACTTTGCCCCTTCTTCGGTCAAAATCCACTTTTCATCTTGGCGAACGATGTAGCCTGCACGTTTGAGATCGGCAAACAGCAGCTTAGCTTCTACCTTGCGCATTTTCGCTAATGCCGACGTCGATATTTTTTCAGACATGTGGGTACCTCATGCTGCTGCAAAATTGAACACTATATCGTCATAGTAACGCATTGATTTCACGGCTTGAAGTCAGGCAAACAAGATTTCGTGTTACAAATAGCAAAGCCAGCGTATAGGTGCTGGCTTTGTTATTTCGGTAAAAAAGCGAATGTTATTTAATAAAAGCGATGCATCCTTGCAAAATCACTAAATTCACAATGTCGATGAAGAATGCACCGACAATTGGAACCACCATAAATGCTTGTGGTGATGGGCCATATCGACTCACGATGGAGCCCATATTCATGACCGCAGTCGGTGTAGCACCTAACCCAAAACCGCAGTGTCCGCTAGCGATCACCGCCGCATCGTAGTTGCCTCCCATCATGCGGAATGTTACGTAGTAAGTGAACATCGCCAACACTGCCGACTGAATAGCAAGAATAATAAGGAATGGGATCGCAAGATCGAAAATATTCCACAATTTCAAACTCATCAAGGCCATGGCAAGAAATAGAGATAGTGCAACCGTGCCAAGAATATCAACGGTTTCTAAATCAACCTTGCGCGCCTTCGTCACTTCCATGATGTTAGTGATAACAACACCAATAAACAGCGCATACACAAAATCGGGAATCATTAGCCACTTGATGTCAAAACTGCTTACCCAACTCTCCAGATACTTCGCGCCTGTCACGCAAAGTAGAATGATGGACAAGCTTTCAACGACTCTTTTCGCTGTGACACGATCTTCCTCATGTTCGTTGTACGTCACCAGTTCAGGGAAACTCTGATGACTTTGATTGGTGCGTCCGTATTCCGATTCCAAGTTGTGTTTGTTTAGTAGCTTTTGTGCAACAGGGCTGCCAATAATCCCGCCCATCACCAAGCCAAATGTAGCAGAAGCCATTGCCACCTCTAGAACATTATGCAAACCATACATTTCTTGAAAAGTTTGCGACCACGCAGCTCCAGTTCCATGTCCGCCAGAAAGCGTAATGGATCCGGCGATCAACCCCATGAGTGGATCTAACCCCAACGCTGTTGCTAAGGACACGCCGACCGCATTTTGGATAAGAATGTAGACCGATGCCACAACTAGGAAGATGAAAACCTTCGCACCGCCTTTAATCAGTTGGGTGTAATTTGCCGCTAAGCCAACGGTTGCAAAAAACATCAGCATAAAGACGTTTTGCAGTGGTAAATCAAAGGAAACATCCACACCGTTTAAGTGCATCGTCGTGATGACGCAAGCGACCACTAGACCACCAACAATTGGCTCTGGAATATTAAATTTTTTTAAGGTTGGTAACTTGGTATTGATGAACTGCCCTAAAAACAACACGCAAATTGCGACGAGGAACGACTCCTGTGGGCCGATAGATATTACCTGATTCATGAGACCTCTTTACTCTACTCTTTCTCATTCATTGAGCACGCGCTCAACGTGAGATAGGTGCCTAAGCCAGTCAGATTGCCTCTCGAAACTTTTGTTTTCTAGGCCTCTTTGACCATTGATTCTCATCAAGTAAGAAATAGGCAGACCTAAAATTATGCTAATTATCATTCAGTGAGAATATTCATTTAGAACAGGCGATAAGTGTATTGATGGGAAGAGAAAAACAACACTTCTCAACTTATGAGAAGCAATTAATTTCCATATAAAACAAAACCTCAAAACAACGACCACATAGGTGGATATTTAGAGCGAATAAGACAGGCGGATACACTAGGTTTTAAATTATTACTTTCTCTCTAACGCACTAGGTGTTATACATATATATAACACCATATCAACCAAGAGATTCACTCATGACTAATTGGCATGATCGCCAACCGATATTTCGACAGTTGGCAGACCAGATCACGCAGCAAATACTGCAAGGTGTCTGGCAAGAAGGCGATGCTCTGCCCTCCGTCCGTAGCATCTCTGCAGATATGAAAATTAACCACCTCACCGTTATGAAAGGCTATCAATTGCTTGTTGATGACGGGCTAGTGGAGAAAAAACGCGGTCAAGGTATGTTTGTCGCTTCAGGAGCAAAGCTCAAATTACTCGCAGACGAGAAGGCACGTTTTCTTCAGCAACAAATTCCGCAGATAGCCGACACAATACAGCGTCTGGATATGTCACTCGACGAATTCATTCAACAACTAAAACCACACTTGAAAGGTGACCAATGAGCGCATTAGTCAGTGTAAACAACGTCTCCAAGCAATATCAGCAACAAGGAGAAGCACTGCATGAAGTGAGTTTCGACCTACATGCAGGACAAGTACTTGGCTTACTCGGCCATAATGGCGCAGGTAAATCAACGCTTATTAATGCCCTACTCGGTGCACATGAATATCAGGGCACTATTCGTATCAACGGATTTGAACCTATTATGCAACGCGACAAGATAATGCAGAGCTTATCCTACATCTCGGATGTCAACGTTCTGCCAGATTGGATGACCGTTGCTCAACTGCTTAACTATACCGAGGGCGTGCATCCAGGGTTCAATCGCGCCCAAGCAGATACGCTACTTCGTCAAACGGACATCAAACCTCGTGCGCGCATCAAATCTTTATCCAAAGGGATGAAGGTGCAATTACACCTCGCGATTGTGATCGCGACCAACACCCAAATCCTCATATTGGATGAACCGACACTCGGGTTAGATCTCGTGTATCGCGAGACGTTTTATCGTCACTTATTGGAATGGTTTCACGACGGCGAGCGCGTGTTGATCATCGCCAGTCATGAAGTATCAGAGATTGAGCACTTGCTGACAGATGTTCTGATTCTTAAGCATGGTCGCCCCGTTCTGCAAACCTCGATGGACAGTATCAGTGAAGACTACTTCATTCTTGAAGCCAACGACGAGCACCGCACACAAATTGAAGCGATGAACCCACTCTCGTCACAAAAAGGCCTCGGTTCAACGAAATGGTTACTCAAAGCCCAGTATGCCCAACAAGCAGAAACAATGGGTTCCATCCATGGGGTGAAGTTAGCGGATCTATTTTTAGCATTGCAGAAGGAGGCAGCGTAATGCGTTCAGTTGTCGCGATGTTGCAAAAAGAGTGGTTAGAAAACCCTCTTGTTTTACGTATTCCACTGTTTGTGTTGGCGTGTGGAGTTATTCTCTTTGTGAGTTTAATGAGTAACGATACTCTACAACACAATATGTTTTTCCAAATGAGCTTTGGTGGCGATGTCAGTGACATTCACAGAGAGCTTGGTGATGACGTCAATATGTTGATTACCGGAGGAGCAGGGCTGCTGTCTATCTTGTTAGCCGTTCAGTACTTCCCAAGAACGCTACGCAAAGAACGGGCGGAAGGCAGCATTATGTTTTGGCGCAGTATGCCTGTCAGTGACGTAAAAACCCATTTAGTGAAGCTAGGGTTTGGCTTATTGGTGATTCCGCTCGTCTGCTCGGTGCTCGTACTCGCTGCAAATTTAATGTTGTGGTTGCTGAACATCTCTACTGATCACCAATTGGCTTTATTGTACCGCCAAGCCTCGTTAGGTTACGTGCTGCTGCATTGGGGAGAGTTTTTAATCAGAATGTTGTTCGCCGGTATTCTGCTGTTACCGCTGGCATTAACTGCGATGGCTATTTCACAAAAAGTGAACTCACCACTGGTCATTTTGTTTATCGCCATTTATGCGCTACGTTGGATGCCTATCGCACTTTTTGGTTACTACGGGCTAGATCACTTTTTCTCCGAAGTGCTTTACCTTCCGCTGCACGCCATTATTACACCAAACCCATTCAATACCATTCCTCAAGCGGGTTGGTTAAACGTTGGCATTTACGCCTTCATTGGTATTCTTGGTTGGACAGCTAGCCTCAAGTTCAGCCGAACCATTCAATAATCCGTCGTCCGATAAACGGCCAAAATCGAGCCATAAAAAAACGGTCACAACCTGTGTTGTGACCGTTTTTATTTCGACCTTAGGAGATCATGAACTTAAATTTAACCAAGGAATGAAATGTAACCTTGTAAAATGATTAAGTTAACGATGTCGATAAAGAAAGCCCCCACAATTGGCACCACCATAAATGCCTGCGGCGACGGGCCAAATCGGTTAACGATCGAACCCATGTTCATTACGGCTGTTGGGGTTGCACCCAAGCCAAAACCGCAGTGCCCCCCTGCAATAACCGCAGCATCGTAGTTGCTTCCCATCACTTTGAACGTAACATAGTACGTAAAGATAGCTAAGACGACAGACTGCACAGCTAAAATAACCAAGAATGGAATCGCTAGATCGAAGATATTCCATAACTTCAAGCTCATCAGAGCCATCGCTAAGAACAGAGATAGCGATACCGTACCTAACATATCGACCGTTTCGGCATCTAACTTACGAATCTTGGTCACTTCCAAGAAATTCGTAATGATCACACCAATGAATAGCGCATATACGAAGTCTGGAATCATCAGCCATGAGATTTCATACGTGCTTACCCATTGCTCGACATACTTGGCCCCAGTAACACAGATCAGTAGGAAGAAGAGTTTCTCCACCACTTTTTTCGCCGTTACTTTATCTTCTTCGTATTCATTGTAAGTCACCAACTCCGGGAATTTCTCGTGAGTTTTGGCATCTCGACCACCACGACCATACTCAGACTCTATGCTGTTCTTTTCCACCAGACGCTGCGCTACAGGGCTACCAATGATACCGCCGATGATCAAACCAAAAGTCGCTGATGCCATTGCAATTTCTAAGACGTTATCCAATCCATACACGTCTTGAAAGGTTTGTGACCACGCAGCACCTGTACCATGACCACCTGACAGAGTAATCGAGCCAGCAATTAACCCCATCAAAGGATCTAAACCGAGCGCCGCCGCAAGTGAAACGCCAACGCCGTTTTGTATGATGATGTAAAACGATGCGACAGCTAAGAAGATAAAAACCTTCGCACCTCCTTTCATCAACTGAGTGTAATTTGCGGCCAAACCAACTGTCGCAAAAAACATTAACATAAACGTATTTTGTAATGGCAAGTCGAACTCTAAATCGATGCCGTTGAAATGAAGAGCAGTAATCATGCAGGCCACAATAAGGCCACCTACAATCGGCTCAGGTATGTTGAATTTCTTTAAAATCGGTAGCTTAGCATTAATAAAATGCCCCAGGAAAAGCACACTAATTGCGACCAAGAAGGACTCCAGTGCACCTACAGATATTAAATGATTCATATCGCCTCTTATTATTGTTCTCTTCATTCTCCGTAATGAATGAGTGTTAGTTTAACCTTCGTTCAATAGCAAATTTTCTCGCTTTATTGTTTCGAAAATACTCAAAAAGTTGGTGTAGATGCGCCTTAGGCTAGTTTAAGGGGCGCTCCTTAAGCGATGTGTCAGTTTTTACGCTGTTAGCAAGCCCTTAAATGTGAAAGGAGCTGATACAGCTCCTTCAAATGGCCCCTCGCAATACCTGTGCGTTATCGCTTGGGGTGTTGTGTTGTGAGTAAATTCTGGGTGACACTTTCTGAACCACTTCGGGCTCCCTTACTTAAACAGAATGTGTCAATTACTATCAAACAAAGTTCCTTCCCGTTGTAACCGCTAAACGCCGAGAGCGCGTTCAAAACAATTGGGTTTGCCTGTTCCTGTCGTAGCTTTTCAACTCTGGCTCATGGTGTATAAACGAGCCGAATCCAAGGAAACTCTCAGGCTGCAACAAACGTTTTCGTCACAACGGAGCAGGATTATAACATATCGCTGATAATTTTCTTCAATTCAGTGACATTCACCAACCCCATAGTTAAACCTTGCAATGATTAACTGCCTATTATCATTTTCACAGATAAAAATCGAAGCACAGTTACTCAGTAAGCTTCTTAGAATACGATGCATAGCTAATAACTTCACCGCCGTTCTTATCCAAGAGGTCTTGATAAACGCCCTAGAGAACCAAGCAGCCGAAATATGCGATGTTATCATGATTGCTTTTCGAGACCGACGTCCCGACTTTGGCTAATGAGTACGCCCCCAACTATGCATCAGACAAAAACATGTATAATTTTTTATACAAGTTATTCAATAACAAGAGTCCCACATGAACATTCATTCGCTTTGCGCTGCGCTATTACTCAGCATCGTCTCATCAGCTACAGCAGCTGAAAACATTCGTATTCAATATTCTCCCATAGAGACAACTCATGAAAAAATCGCCCAACAATCTATTCAAAGCAGCGATGTAAACACCATCTTTGTTGAGCTGTCTCAGGCCTACTTTCCATTTGATCAAGCTCTCACGCTGGTTTACGGCGGAGAAGATGGTCCAATGTATGATCCTGATACACACACAATATACGTTCCTTACACTTTTTATTTGGAGTCGCTCAATTACTTCTCCAATAATCAGTATGAAGAACGCTTCGGAAAATCCCCAAAAACAGGGGCGCTAGATACGTTATTGCACACTTTACTTCATGAAGCTGGACATGCTTACATCGAAGATCAAAGCATCCCTGTTCTCGGAAAAGAAGAAGATGCGGTCGATAATTTTGCCACTATTTTAATGATTGACTTCCTAGAAGATGGCGCAGATATGGCCATTAGCGCCGCCGACATGTTCGCATTCGAATCCGACGACAGACCGGACTACTACGATTTTGGCGAGTACATTGACGAACACAGCTTTGATTTGCAGCGTTACTTTTCAACGTTATGTTTGGTGTACGGTAGTGATCCTGAGCAATACAAAGCCTTACTCGATGAAGTAGAAAAAGACTACCTGCGTGATCGCAAAGAGTTCTGCCAATTCAATTACGGCAACATTCGCGACAATTGGCTGCATTACTTGCAAAACAATGAACCAAAAGAAAATTCGCCACGTAAAAGCGATTAGAAAATCTCAAATAAGAAGACCGCAATGACAAAACTCACCATATTTTATGACGGAACCTGCCCGCTTTGTGTCAAAGAGATGAAGGCGCTAAAACAACGCGATGCCAAGCAGCACATCAAAACCGTCGATATCTATAGTGATACATTCGCAGATTATCCGCAGATCGATCCTGAACAAGCCAACACCATTTTGCACGCCCTCAACGAAAAGGGGGAGCTTCTGCTTGGGTTGGACGTGACTCATCGTGCGTGGCAATTAGTTGGTCGCGGTTGGCTCTACGCTCCACTGCGTTGGCGCCTCGTTAAACCTGTTGCTGACTGGCTTTACCTCAAATTCGCAAAGAATAGGTATCGCGTCTCATATTGGTTAACAGGGACTTCTCGTTGCAATAGTGGGTCTTGTTCACGTTAATTGTGATCCCGCTTAAAAATGCTACGACCTTCGTCTAGATTTACAAATTTCCAGTACTTCTGATTGAGTAACTCGGTTAATCTCTAAGCATTACAACAATAAGTATTAACACTTTTATCAGGTAAGCTTATTCAGCTTGTCACTTGTAACGCTGCGCCGAGAGAAGGACGTCTCTATGAATCTGACGATCAGAAAACGACTATATATCCTTTCAATAATTCCAATTCTAACTATGGCAATAGGCATGATGTGGTTCACCTACCTACAAACCACTGCCTACAACGAGCACGAGATTGAGCAAACTCGAAGTCGAATGATGGAGATGAAAAAAGCCGAACTCAAAAGTTACGTGCAAATGGCGCGTTCCGCTGTCGAGCCACTACTCGCACAAAATGCCCCACTGGAAGAGGCTCTGCCTATCTTGAAACAACTAGAGTTTGGTCAATCCGGCTACATCTTTGGTTATGATTCAAAAGGCGTTCGCGTCGTGGTGGGTAAAAACACCAAAGGCATCGGGGAAAACTTCTATAACTTGCAGGACAAGAAAGGCAATTACCTGATTCAGGATTTGCTAAAAAATGCCAAAACTGGTGAGTTCACGACTTATTACTTCCCGAAACTCGGTCAGAGTGAAGCACTACCGAAACTCAGCTACTCAGTCTTTATTCCTGAATGGGACTTGATGTTGGGAACGGGTTTCTACACGGACGATATCGACGCCATTGTGGCAGACATGGAAAAAGCCGCACACGAAGATCTCAACACCACACTAACTGCGATAGCCCTGTTTTGTGCCTCGATAACAGCGATAGTTGCAGTCTTTGCCGTATTTGTTAACCGCAGCATCATGAAACCTATTGAGCAGTTTGATGCCTCAATCCACTCTTTCGCACAAGGCGATGCAGATTTAACCGCGCGCATGGAAGAATCTAGCGTGCCGGAGTTCACGCAGCTGAGCCGCAACTTCAATATCTTCGTTGAAAGCCTGCAAGGCATCATCAAGAGTGTTAGCCATGTCGGACAAGAAGTGGTTTCAGAGACCAACGAGATGTCACAGCGTGCATCGCAAGTGGACGAGTTAGCTTCAGGTCAACGTGAAGAAACCGAACAGGTCGCTGCGGCAATGACCGAGATGACAGCAACGGCGCACGAGATTTCAAACAACGCTAACCAAGCAGCGCAATCAGCCAGAGACGCCGATGAAAATTCACAGCAAGCGAAACACATTGTTGATTCCGCAGCAAACTCCGTCGAAGCGCTCGCGCTAGAGGTGTCGGAAGCCAGCACGGTAATTTCTCGTTTAGAGAGCGACGTACAAAACATTTCTTCTTCGCTAGAAGTGATTCAAGACATTGCCGAGCAAACCAACCTATTGGCACTAAACGCAGCCATTGAAGCAGCCCGTGCAGGCGAACAAGGTCGAGGCTTCGCAGTCGTTGCCGATGAGGTTCGTAAACTGGCAAGTCGCACTCAAGACAGCACAGGCGAAATTCACCAAATGATTGAGCAGTTGAAGTCTGGCTCGGATGCAGCAGTGAAAGCCATGGGCTCAAGCCAAGCGCGTGGTGAAGCAACGGTTGAGGAAGCACGAGCTGCCTCTGCCGCACTGCAAGAAATCCAAGCCGCAATTGCTAACATCATGGACATGAACACCCTGATCGCAACAGCAACCGAAGAGCAAAGCCAAGTTGGCCAAGAGATTTCACAACGCATCGAAGTCATCTCTCAACAAAGCAGCCAATCGGCACACCTTGCGAATCAAAACCGCGCAGGTAGTGGCAACCTAAACCACAAAGCTAACGAGCTGTACGACTTGGTCGGTCGCTTTACGGTTTAACGCTTTCCTCACCCATTCTCCATGCAAACAGCGACGCCAAAACGTCGCTGTTTTTATTTCTGCTATCCTCATACGACTTAGCTATAATGCCGCCAACTTAGCACCCATAAGGGCAAACCAGATGATTATTATGACCACCAATTTCGGTGATATCGAGATTGAACTGAACCTAGAACGAGCGCCAGTTAGCTCAAAAAACTTCAAAAAATACTGTGAAGATGGCTTCTACAACGGCACCATTTTCCACCGCGTTATTGACGGCTTTATGATCCAAGGTGGCGGTCATACAGAAGACATGGCAGAAAAGCCAACACGCGCCCCGATTGCGAACGAAGCAAACCGTGGTCTAAAGAACCTTGTTGGCACTATCGCAATGGCACGTACCGATGCACCGCACTCTGCAACGGCACAGTTCTTCATTAACTTGGAAGACAATGATTTCCTAGACCACACCGCAACCACCAACCTAGGCTGGGGCTACGCCGTGTTTGGTAAAGTGACCGCGGGTATGGATGTCGTAAACCGCATCGCGAAAGTAAAAACGACCTCTAAGCTTGGTCACGATGATGTGCCATGCGATCCAATCATTATCGAAAAAGTTACGATCAGCGAATAAGCCCATTCGCCTCTTCGAAGAAATCGTCGCTATAAAATGACAAAAGCGCCTAACGTCTTATGACCTAGGCGCTTTTTGTTTTTATGACTCAGCCTATTAGTTTGGCTTGTGTCGGAGCTATTGATAGAAAAGCTCGGCTTTTGCTCCGACTAAATCCAGTTCAGAGCCTTGAAAATCAGCCAGATATTCAGCAACAAGGTTGTACCCAACCCAATACCCCATGTATTTCGGCCAGCGGCTTTCATCGCTACCAAGAAAGTAAGCGTCGAAGTTGTAATCTAAGCTGGTCAACTTGCCTTTCATCTCAGCATAGAAAGGGCGCCAATCTTGATCTTTGATTTGCTCAAACAAGCTCGGAGTGACGCCGCCATTCATCTTACGTTCGAAATGACAAGCTAACCCTTCCATAATCAGCACATCACCAAGTGCAACGTCATTCTCTCCCGCTCGCATACGGAACAGGTGATGCAACTCATGCGCTAACACCGCAGCTAGTTCTTTCTCAATAACGTTTTTAATATCAGTACGTAGAGTATCAAGCAGAATCTCTACACGATAGGCACTTAAGCAATAGCCACCAATCCCCGTCTGCGGTACGTCATTGCGATCAAACGGGCTAACGGTCAGGTCGACGTTACTCAAATCAAAGTAACTAGAAAGTGGTGAGCTCAGATCATCAAGTTTCTGATGCAAATACTCAGAGATTGGAGACAACTCTCCCGTCGCATTTAACAGGGTTACGCGATAACTCATTTATCTTCCTTGATAATGTGGGTTAAAAGCAGCGAGTTTACAGTGTAAAGAGTGAGCAGTTCTAGCGATTACATCCCTTTGAACAAACTTTGAGATGCACGGCTCACAGCGAGCTTAGTTTCTCCAACGTGAACAAACATTCTGCCTGCAAAGTCTTTGTTTACTTTGCTAATTTTGCACACTTGCACCACGCTTGAACGGTGCACTTGCCAGAACTGTTCTGGGTTAAGCTGTCCTATCAACTCTTTCAACGATGTACGAATCAAATACTCTTGCACTTTGCCTTGTCCTTGTTGGGCATACACAGAGACGTATTTTTCTTCCGCTTTGAAATACAGCACATCAGACGTGGCGATCAGATGAATATCTTCCCCTTGCGTCGCTTTGATCCACTGAAGATATTGCGGCGTTTGTGGAGCAGATAATTGCTGCAGTTGCTCTAACAGGCTGCTCATCTGCGCATTACTGCTCTCTTGTTCTCGCTTAGCAAGGCGTGTTTTCACTCTTTCACACGTCGTCAGGAGGCGCTCATCCGAGATAGGCTTGAGCAAATAATCGGCGGCATTTTGCTCAAAAGCTTTGATGGCGTAATCATCGTACGCGGTGACAAACACAATCAAAGGTGGATTGGCGAGTTGATTGAGTTTTTGCGCTAATGTCATGCCATCCAAAACTGGCATACGAATATCGAGAAACGCAATATCAGGTTGGCTTTGCTCAATGGCTTGCAACGCTTGTTCACCATCGGCGACTTTGGCTATCACCTCTAGCTCTGGCCACACTTCAGCTAGGCTTTTATCAAGATGACGCCTCAATAACGGTTCATCATCAGCAATAATGGCAGTAAACCCTGTATTCATTCCTTTCTTCCTTGATTACGATTCCATTGGCCAACTCAGGCGAACACAAACGCCACCCTGAGCAGACTCACTGATAGAAACCTCTCCTTGCCCTGCGAACAAAGCTTCAACTCGCTGCTTGAGATTACTTAGACCCACGCCAGAGCCCATGTGCCCACTCACGTGATTCAAGCCAACACCTGTGTCTCTGACTTCAATCTGCAAGTTCTGTTGTTCGCGCTTAATCAGCAAACGGACTTCACCGCCTTCTCGCTTCGGCTCAATACCATGGATGATAGCGTTTTCGATTAAGGGTTGAAGCATCATCGGCGGTAACTCGGTTCTACCTAGCCCCTCTTCTACCTCAATCTTGTAACTGAGTCGGTCACCTAAACGGGTTTGCTGGATGCCTAAGTAAGCCTCAATTAACGCCGTTTCATTGTCTATGGTAGTGTGCTCTTCACGTGAGCTTTTGAGCGTTGCACGCAGCAGCGCGGTTAACTGTTCTAGCATCAGCTTAGCTTTATCAACATCTTGCGACATGAGCGCACTGATATTTGCCAAGGTATTAAATAGAAAATGCGGCTCAATCTGGCTTTGCATCTGCTTAAGCTGACTCAGCAACAGCGCACGATCTTGCTCTGCTTTCTCGCGTTTGATGGCCTCTAACTCTCTTTGAGCGATCGCATGTTGCTCGCGTGAGTAGAAATAGAAAAAGCACATGGCACTGAATAACAAGCCCATGAGACCAACCGACAGCATACTTGAGATACCGAAGTATTCCCCAAGCCAAAGCTGGGCGTTCACCACACCAAACAATAGGCAAGCCGTCAAAGAGATAGCCACTTCCGCCAAACGAGGAATAGTAGGAAACAGGCGATCGACAAGCCATGAGAAGAAAATAGCCGAATAGCCAAATCCAAAGCTAACCGCCACATGAATGTAGAATGGACCGCCCCAAACCGAGAGCGTCATTGCTGCGATAAAGAAACAAAATGCCGTGGTCACTAATAAGCTACGCGGCCATCCACTTTTCACCACTGATTTTGCTGAACCCATTTAGAATTTCCCTTTGATGTTAAATACAATCATATGCTTATCATTGATTTGTGCGTAAGCAGATTGGTCGTCTCCGGTTAAAAAGCGTGCGGCAACTTCCACTTCTACACTTTGATCGCCGGTATCAATCCATTGGTAGTTAAGCCACTGCGTGACGATCACACCACCATCTTGTGGCGACAGCATCACATCCAACGTAGGGGTTACATCACTTAGCCAGCCCATATCTGCTTCGCCGTTCCATGCAGCCCATGCTTCTACATCCCAACTCCAGTGCAGCATTACGTTATGCTGAGCGATATTGGCATGCTGAAACCCTTGGGCGTAGCTTGTCGCAAGTAGAGATACATTATGGTCGGAGATCTGAGAGAGTAATTCGCCACGATCTATTGCTTGTTGCCATTCGCTTTTCGACCATGCACGGCTGTCGTACCAATATTCAGCAATCACGTTGTGTCCGGCTTGGTTTGCCCAGTTCACCCCAACTAAAGCTTGGAATGCGCTTCCCTGCTCCTCAACTGAAACGGGTTGGTAAAGATCATCCTGCTGAAACTGATAGCCGACACTTTGCTTTTGCCACAGCATGGAACCGTGTATGGCGATGGATTCATCCCACACAGCAATGGCACTGGCGCCAAGCAAACCTCGGCGTACATCATCGTAATAACCAATAAGTTGATACTCGGTATCACCCACCAGCGCATAACGACGAATACCAACACCTTGCTGCTCTGCGGCTTGATCAAGTGCACTCTGGTCTTGTTGCCCCCAGCTTGAATCCGTTGCAATAACTGTCCACTCGCCTGCCATATCGTAGTGTGAGAGTGAAAACACACCCGCCCCCTCTTCTGCTACTAAGCCAACAGGATTTTGTCGATATGGCTTAAACAGATCCAAAGGTCGGTAGCCATAACCCACGCCCCAATCAACGCGCAACTTACCTAAGCTCACATCAAGAGTGGTTTCACCGACTTGCCACTCCCCTAGCCAAGCAAGTTCTCGAATCAGCAGTTGGTTATCAGCTTCACTCCACCAATCACTCTTTCCTTGTTGATTGAGGTACAAACCTTGGCTGTACAGAGCAAACAAGCCACTGAAGTTGTGATAATTCACCTGTACATCCAACAGTGCATTAAGTGAATCACGAGAACTGCCCTGCGCTTGCATAAATGCGCTATCACGCTGCTTGGCAGTTTCGTAGCTGACAGCCCAATCCCACTCAAAACTCAGCTCATCATTGGCAAAAACTGGGGCTGCTGTGCCCACACACAACGACGCAGCAATCAACAAACTGGTGCTTTTGTTAAGGTTAGACTGGTGCGATTTCATGTGACTTCCTTGCTCGTTTTCATGGTTCTATTTAAGGAGTTCAGGCTAAAGCTGAGTCGTATTGGCTTTCGGCAAATAGCTTGGGTTGTAGAACTTGTTGTCCAGCTGCCAAGGCACGATCTCTTGATACTCGATAACGGTCTTTTTGCTCGGCTGAATGCTATCAAGCAAGGTCATCTCACTGACGTAGTCTTCACCGTTGTCAGTTGCACGCCCATATTGCGCTTGCTTGGCGAGTTTGCCAGAGCGCAAGTAAAGATCAGCTTTGATTGGAAACGCATCTTGCTCAGACAACCATAAGTCGATCTTCTGATAACTCGCCCCTTTGGTTTTCGCGGTTAAGGCAAGGTGATAAGCCGCGACACTTTCTCCGTTCACAGCGACGGTCTCTGTCGCTTTCCATTCACCTTGATAATCTTGGCTCCACGTCAGCGTTGAGATGTCGCCGATAGACGCTTCACCAAGCAGCTTTTGCATTGGCGTAATGCGAATCGGACGGCGGCTCTTTGGCATTTGCAGCCAGTAGTTGTCGCCCATCATCAGCATCTTTTGCCCAGCTTCGACTGCCGATTTGAACACCACCAACGATTCACGATTTGGACGCGTGTACACGTGGTAAAGGCGGGTTTTATCTAACTCTTGGTCTTGATATAAGCGCACCAGAGACACCACTTTGGAGGAATCATCTTGCAAGCGGTAGCTGTCGGCTTTTTCAATCAATTGCGCGACTTGTTGTGCATCTAACGCTGTTTCATTCGCACTGGCATTCATGCTTGCAATGCCGCTTGCCGTCAGCAATGCAATTGGTAATAGTGATTTGAAATTAAACATAAATCAGTGCCTCCGTAATTGGCTTGTTCACCCCTTTGCGTGCCGAGAAAAACGCCGCAACCAAACAAATCATCAATACTGCGAATCCTGCGGCAACCACCAGCTCCCAAGAGAAGTAAATCGTTAATGGGTAACCTTCTGTGCGTCCTGGCGGTGGCGGCATTTGTACATCCACGACCATCAGTAAAATGGTGACTAATGCAGTGAACAAAGCGCCAATTAAGCTGCCAATCACCGCGAGTAACCCTGCCTCGCGCAAGAACCCAGCAATGATTTCGCGAGGGTAGCTACCAAGAGCCGACAAGGTGCCTATTTCACGTGTACGTTCAGTCACAGACATGGTCATGGTGTTGAACAGCGCGACAAAGACCACTAGCGCCATCACTGCGCCCATGATGCCGAAGATACGGTCGTACAAATCTTTCACTTTGAGATAGAAGAACGCACGTTCTTGCCAAGGCGTAATCTCAATATCTTGATCACCAAAGTTCTGTTTTTGCTTACTCAGAACCGAAGCCACTTGTTGCTCGACTTGGTTAGTTAAACTGGTGTCGAACAGGAAGACCGATAACGCGCTGACTTTGTCTGAGCCCAACAACGATTGTGCGCTGTTGATGTGCACGTAAAGCTGGCGTTTATCAAGCTCAGGCACGCCTGTTGAATAGATGCCACGAACTTTGAAGTCATACGCGTTCAATGCGCCGTCGGTAGTGGTCGCCAGCAAGGTAATCCAGTCGCCAACGTGCACGCTTAGGTTGTTCGCCAAATCAACACCGAGCATCACTTCTGGCTCCGCTGGGTCATAACGCGATGCATGAATGTTGGACAGCGTCTGCCCTTCGCGCACATCCAAAAACGGTCCTTTCATATCGAATTCACGTTCGTTCACGCCAATGCCGATAAAGATCGATGATTTGTTACCGTTGGAAATCAAACCACTGAACTCAACTCGTGGTTGCACACCTCGCACTTCATTCAACCCAATCAATTGCTTGGTGATGTCGTCGGCATGAGTTAAACCGTTACTCAGCGGCATCTCTTCTTCTTTGGCGAAATAACCCGGCGTGGTTAACGTCAGATGCCCCGTGTCACGCGCTGTCGATTCTTTCAAACTGTCATAGGTGTACAGACCAAAACCGCCCGCACTGGTTAAGGCAAACACGGCAATGGCGATGATCAGCATCGACAACAAACTGCGGCGGCGATTGCGTTGCAGGTTCAACCAAGCAAGGCGAACCGAAACAGGAATTAGCTTGCCCATGAAACCTCCTCCACACTTGCGTGCGTTTGGGTAATCTTGCCATCCACCAATTCAATGGTGCGATCACAGCGGGATGCCATACGAGGATCGTGAGTGGCGACGATAAAAGTGGTGCCTAGCTCGTGTCCGAGCCCTTTCATAATGTCGATGACCTTGTTGGCAGTTTGGCTATCAAGGCTTGCGGTTGGCTCATCAGCAATCACCAATGCTGGTTTGTGTACTAACGCACGAGCAATTGCCACGCGTTGTTGCTGACCGCCCGATAGGTTATCGGGCATGTGATGAATAAACTCACCCAAGCCAACGTGTTCTAACATTTGTGTAGCGAGCTCGGTTTGTTCTGCTTTTGAAAAGCCATTGAGATGCAGCGGATACGCCACGTTCTCCAACGCTGTCATCACAGGGACAAGATTGAATTTTTGAAATACGAAGCCAAGCTTTTCACGGCGCATTTTCGCAGCCTGCATTTGCCCAGTTGGGTATGGGCTGCCTGCAAATGTCACCTGACCTTGGTATTGAGTATCCAGCATGCCAAGCACGTTAAGTAAGGTGCTTTTGCCTGAGCCAGACGGTCCACACAATGCCACCATTTCGCCCGCAAACACTTCACCAGAAACGTCTCGCAATGCACGCACCGTTTGGCTGCCAAGGGCGTAATCGCGACTGACTTGATTAAAAACGATCATGACGCCTCCCTAATATTTCGCTAGCAGCGCTTTCGCGGTTTGCGTTTCTAGATTGCTGTCGCCCAATTGCTCCATTTGCGCTAACCATGTTTTGGCTTGTTGAACGTCTTCAGCGCGCAGTGCCGCTTCAATGGCGTAGCGATAAATCCACGAAGTAGCCGCGAAAGGTTGTTGGCTAAAACTCGGTTCATCGAGCAATGAAAGGTACAGCTCGTAGCCACGCTCAAAGTGATTGAACATATCTGGCAGAGAGGTAAAGGTAGTGGCTGCCATGGCGGTGGCCAGTTGGTATTCAGGTAAGCCTTGTAAGCGTTGTTGCTCTTGCAGTGGTACTGGCTGACTCGCCATTAGGTCCAAACCTTTTTGGATAGTGGCAAGACCACGCTCGGTGAACTTCATCTTGTTCCAAGGCATAAACGCCTCACGACCTTGCAACGTCTCCGCACTGCCCAAGTAAACCAAGGTCACCGGCGTTGCGCCCTGCTCTTCGAGTTGTTTGGATAGTTCGCCATAAACAGTATCAACTAAGCCAGAGTCACCCTGTGCTGCTTGGTTGAATTGACTGAGTGTGCGCTCGCTTGGGTTAGCCAGAGCCAGATTGCTGCTGAGTGCAAATGCGGCGATAAACGTACTTGCCAGTTTAAGAGCTTTGATTGAGCGAGATTGAGAAACCATCATGTACTGTCCTTAGTTGAACGTGATTTGATGGTTTCAGATTAAGGGAGAAGATCGCACGCTGCTTTTGCATGCGACCAATGGCAATTATGCGGAGTGAATGGTATTGAGAGAGGATGAATGACATTCACTTAAACAGAAAATACAATTCCGCTCATTCGTAACTCTACATTTTTACGGCAGTCACAATAAAAACACTGGCTTAAAATCTGAGGCTAGTGTATTTATCCATCCCACAGCTACCCATAACAGACGTGTCGCACTCTCCTTTCTTACACACCTTTGCATGGTGTCTGTTGTTTCCAAATCGAGATTCTTAGCATCGGAATAGTTTGAACTCTTCGAGTTTTAGTTGTTTTCGCACTCAAAATAGGTGCGTTATTAGGTCGTTGAAAATGAATAAGCGTTATTTCCCAAGAGTTGATTTGCCACTACTCATGGCGATCATTCCGATCATGCTGTTAAGTTCGCTCACTCTCTGGAGTGCCAGTAGCTTTAATGAGGCGATGCTCTTCAAACATTTGGCGCGCTGCGGACTGACATTAGTTTGCATCTTGGCCATGTCCTCGATTCCAGCGTCCAGCTATCAGCGCTCAGCTCCATATCTCTACATTATTGCGGTTGCTCTGCTACTTGCTGTCGCTTTATTTGGTGATAGCACCAATGGCTCTCAACGTTGGCTCGATATCGGCTTCTTCCGCTTTCAACCGTCTGAGCTAATCAAGCTTTCCATTCCAATCATGATCGCCTGGATGCTTCATATTGAAGGAGGTCGACCAGACAGTCGGAAAATTGCGTTTTGCTTACTTATTACAATGATTCCTGCCGGGTTAATCGCGCTACAACCGGATTTAGACGGTGCAGTTTTTACCATCATTTATGCATTGTTCGTTTTGTTTTTGGCTGGCATGAGCTGGAAAATAATCTGCGGGTTTATTGCGAGCATTTTAACGTTAGCACCTATTTTATGGTTCTTCGTTATGGAAACCTATCAAAAGAGCCGTGTAACACAGTTCTTGCACCCTGAGTCCGATCCACTGGGTTCGGGCTACCAAATCATCCAATCTTTGATTGCGATTGGCTCAGGCGGTATGAAAGGCAAAGGTTGGATGAATGCAACGCAGGGAACACTTGGCTTTATTCCAGAAAGTCATACGGACTTTATTTTTTCGACCTATGCGGAAGAATGGGGCTTTGTTGGCAGTTTAGTCTTACTCGCATTGTACTTGTTTATTACTGCACGCGTTATGTTGCTTGCATGTCAGTCTGACCACTTTTTTAGTCGGCTGGTAAGTGGCGCATTAGCGATGAGCTTTTTTCTGTATGCTTTTATCAATACGGGCATGGTGAGTGGCTTGTTGCCAGTAATGGGTAGCCCACTTCCCTTCTTTAGCTATGGCGGCACGGCGATGCTAACTCAAGGTATCTGTTTTGGTGTAATCATGTCGCTGTGTTATTCCAAATATCGTAACGTATAGCTCTGCTTGAGAAAAAGCGATCAAAAAAGGCTTCCCTGAGGAAGCCTTTTTACAACGATATGAGCGAATTAATTACAGCTCTGCGTTGTGGTAAACCTGCTGAACATCATCACAGTCATCTAGAAGATCTAGGAATTTCTGGAACTTCTCAGCATCTTCACCCGATACAGGCGTATGAGTTTGCGGAACGAATGTGATTTCTTCAACATCGATCGTTAGATCTGGGAATGCACCGTTAAGCGCAGTTTTTGTTTTGAAGAATTCTGTGTGAGGTGCGAATACAGTGATAACACCATCTTCTAGCTCAACGTCAGTAACGTCTACGTCTTCCATCATTAGCGTTTCTAGGATGATTTCATCATCGTCGCCTTTGAACTGGAATACCGCTTGGTGGTCGAACATGTGAGAAACCGAGCCCTCAACACCAATTTTCGCACCGACTTTCACAAAGCATTGGCGTACATCTTGGAAAGTACGGTTGCCGTTGTCTGTTAGACAGTCAACGATAACGCTAGTACCGCCAGGGCCGAAGCCTTCGTAACGTGCAGGAGTGTAGTCTTCACCACCGCCACCGTTCGCTTTGTCGATCGCTTTATCGATAACGTGCGCAGGAACTTGGTCTTTTTTCGCTTTTGCGATCAGGTGTTTCAAAGACAAGTTCATGTCTGGATCACCACCACCGTTTTTCGCGCACATGTAAATTTCTTTACCGTATTTGGAATAAACTTTAATTTTCGCGCCTGCAGTTTTCGCCATAGAGGCTTTGCGCACTTCAAAACTTCTTCCCATCGGGATGTCTCTCTAAATTCAAATTTAATGCGAAGGATTTTAGCAAAAAGCGAAACCTTTTCAATTTCGCTTAGCAAAGGAATAGGGAGGTTACCTCATTCGTCACATTGGATTGAACCATTGCCACGGTTCGCGTTAAGCGACACCCATTACTCGTTTGTACTTTTCGACCGATTGCTGGAAAAACGCCTTTTCATCAGCATCGTTAATCTTGGACAACTGTTCTTCTATTGCTTCAGGACCAGATTTGGCCTCTCTGAGCTTCCAAACCAAAAACGACGCCTGCTTATCCAGTTCGATTTTGTTTTTTTCGTCAGGCGGCAATAGGGATAGATTAAACGACATTCACAGCCTCAAGGTACTTTAAATACTAGCCGGGCACTATATCACACAGAGTTACAATTACAGAATAGAAACGCACTTAACTTGATCGATTTCAAGTTAACTATTTAGGCACAGCGCTGATTTTCAGTGCTTTTGGTAAATGCTGTTCGAATATTTGTTGTAATCGAGTCTTGGTAACGGGTTTAGCCACGAACTCGTTCATCCCAACATCGAAGCAATGTTGCTGATCCTCTTTAATGACATTGGCACTTAGCGCAATAATTGGAACGTGTTTCCCCCACTCTCCCATTTTTCGAATTCGCTCCGTAGCAATAAACCCATCCATCACAGGCATTTGGCAGTCCATAAAAATCAAATCGAAAGGCTGCTGATCACACAGCTGCAATGCTTCTTCGCCATGGTTGGCGACACTCACTCGCACACCCAGTTTTTCTAACATGATGCGAACTACCTTCTGATTGACGATGGTATCTTCAACAACCAATACCCAAGGTTTATCATTATCTTGAGGGCTGATTTCGTTGTCTTCCGCTTTCCGGAAATCTAATACATTAAGTTGGTCGGTATAGGTCGATTGCGCATTTATTACAGCAACAGGAATCGAAAATTCAAAACAGCTTCCCAGCCCAAGCTCACTTGTTAGTTGTATTTCCCCTCCCATCAAGTTAACCAACTGTGCAGCTATCGCCAAACCAAGCCCTGTCCCACCATACTTTCTGGTGGTACTACCATCAGCTTGTTGGAAGCGTTCGAAGATTGCTTGTTGGTGCTCTTTCGCAATACCAATACCAGAATCCACAACTCGAAACCGGATATGAGCGGTCTCTCCATCAAGTCGAGATAACGCTACAAGAAGCTTCACATGGCCGCGCTCGGTAAATTTAATCGCGTTGCTCAACAAATTGTTCAGAACTTGTTTCAATCGTGTGGCATCACCTTGCACTTCGATTGGCAAGTGAGGATCAATATCACTTAGCAGCTGTAAGTTTTTCTGCTTGGCTTTGACACTATGTAAACTGATGACATCGTCAAGTAGCTCGCGAAGATCATAGCTCGTGTATTCCAGCTCTACTTTGCCAGCTTCAACTTTAGAGAAGTCCAAAATGTCGTCGATGATCGTCATTAGTGAGTGAGAAGAACTGTCAATGATCTCTACAAACTCTTTTTGCTGGGGATCGAGGTCGGTGTCATTGAGCAACGACGACACACCAATAATGCCATTCATCGGTGTGCGGATCTCATGACTCATAGTGGCAAGAAACTCACTTTTCTTACGATTAGCGACTTCTGCCCTATCGCGTTCAGCCTCTAACTCAGTCTGGTGCTCTTTCACTTTCTCAACACTTCGGTTGTATTTCTCTGCCAAAACACTCACTTCATCAAAGCACCATCGTTTAGGGAGAGTCACTTTACTCGGCACTGTACCGCCACGAAAATCGCTCACCGCACCAGACAGCAATTGTAACGGATTGACCAACAAGCGAAACGCCACCCAAAGAACACCAATGATGAGGACAAGAATTTTGATCGCTTCTGTCGTAAGTAGAAAAAAGAACTGCTGCCAAAGATCTTCATATATCGCGCTAAGATCCGATTGAACCGTTAATATCGCGAGATCATACGTTTTATCGCCGACCCGATACTGCATCGGCCAGCTTCTCTCGACAACATCCTCAGAAAGCGCCGAACCTAATTCAATGATAACTTCGTCTTCACTAGCAATACGTAAGTAGTCCACCGAGGGCATACGCATTGCACCTTGAGCTTGTGTCAACAACAGCTCCCTATCCTCTACCCACAAACTCGCAGAAAAGCTCGATAAATAGCTAGACTCAACCTGCTTTAATTCAACATCTAAATGGGCTAAATCTTCGTGAAAAACTCGATATAAGCTCACTGTAGAAATGATGACCGTAAAGATTAAACTCAACGTTAATACCGCCAACATAAGTTGGTTGCCGATACTAAAACGACGTTGAGATCGCTCTTTTTCATCCATATGAAACCGCTCCGATAAACTTGCGCTACTCTAAATATAGCTACGCACAAATAATAATCGAGGATACGATGAAAAGACTTCTACTTAGATTGGCTTTTAGCTTAATTGTTGTAAGTTCTCATGTGACCGCAAATCAAGTGAACTATTACGTCATTGCTGAACAAGCTCGACCATTTCAAATTGAACAACAGGGACAAATGCACTCCGGAATTGTGACCGATATCGTCAGCGCTATCTTCGCGGAGTCGGATTACCAAGTGAATTATCATACTTATCCATTTAAACGTATGATTTCCATATTGGAAGAAGGCGCTGAGCCAAACTGGTTAACTTATGGCAGCCCGAACTGGGGCAAGGTGCAATCGGAAAATTTATCTGAGGAGCCCATTTACACTGTAAAACATGTACTGGTGTCGAGTAGCAAGAAGCCTTTAGAATTCAAAAATATGGATACGATGCATGGTCGTTCTATTGTATTACTGCTGGGGTTTGATTATCCAAATTTAACGCCGTTCTTTGAAAATGGCAGTGTCAATGAAATGCGCGTGAAAGACTACAACGCCGCATACCGAGTGATAAGCCGAACCCCTGGAGATACAGCTTTTGTCGAGATGGAATCCCGAGTCCTTTACAACTTAAAGCGACTCAATTTGCCGTTAGAGAATTTTCAGATACAGCCTTTCAGCTCGGTTATTCCTGACTACTCAATCTACCTGGCTTTTTCACCTCAAATGCAACCAGAAACTCAAAATTACATCAATACACGACTCGTTGAATTAAAAGCCTCAGGGGAAATTGATGAAATCATTCAAAAGTATCAATGAATCAACTCATTAACAAAAACGCCAACGATGATACGTTGGCGTTTTTGTTTCTGGGAAATCTGTAGCACTTACTTAATGTGGTTAACAAACTTAGGATCAAACATGTGCCCCAATTTACTCGCCTTGGTTTGCAGGTAATGTTGATTACTTGGGTTATTCCCTTCTTGTAATGGCACTCGTTCAATGACGTTAATATCAACCGCTTTTAAGGCGGCGAGCTTGCGTGGGTTATTCGTCATTAGACGCACAGCGTCAATCCCCAAATGCTCTAGCATTCCTTTACAGAACGCGTAATCACGCATATCAGCGGCAAAACCTAAACGCTCATTTGCTTCCACGGTATCTGCGCCATCATCTTGTAAGTGATAGGCACGAATTTTATTAATCAAGCCGATTCCACGCCCTTCTTGACGTAAATAAAGCAGCACGCCACATCCCTCTTTGACGATGTTTTGTAGCGCTCTATTAAGCTGAAAACCACAGTCACAACGCGTGCTAAATAGAGCATCTCCTGTAAGACACTCCGAATGCAACCGAATAAGTGGAGCTGCACTTTTTGTTGGCTCACCATAGACCAGAGCAAGATGCTCTTTATTTGTCGCGGCTTCAATAAAGCCGTACATCATAAATGTGCCCCACTGGGTGGGCAATTTGGCTTTATCGATAAACTTCACGAGATTGTAAGGCTCAACATGTCTCAGCTCTGCCCGCACATTCATCAGAATCTCTCCTAGATGATTTTCTCCTTTACCATCTCCCCCGTCTCCCCAAAAGGCATCTTTATGAGAATGCTCTGTTAGGCAAGCGTTACCCGTTCTCATTAATTGCTGCGCTAATGGTGGATTTTGTAGAAACTTTTCCCTAACGATGAAAGCCATAACAGCCAACTTTATATCGTCCCAATCGCTTCTGACAAAGTGTTCGTATTTGCGGCTTAAAGCAAACGCTTCGTCAGGGGTGCTTGCGTGCTGAATTTTACTTTGCAACTGAGCATCGAGAAACTTTTGGGCTTGGTAATAATGTTCGCTGGTGGGCCAAGTTTGGGAGGAGATATTGACTGGGGCATGGCAAAAATTTGAGAGAAAACCGTGGGGCTCATCGGGCTCATAAAAAAGGATTTGATCAACCATACTTGCGCTCCTTGCTTTGTGGTTGCGATAATCAACAAAAAGCATATCGCTACTGATATATCTAGTAACACAAGGTCAGATTGTCAAACTTCTTCGGGACGGGACGTGAGTGTGAAACTCGTGCTTTTGAGGCGCAAGACAGATAAATGGAGAGTTTGAATAAGAGAGTAATAGAGTGAAAAAATAAAAAGGGCAGTCCGTCGACTACCCTATGGGTTGCTAAACCAACCTGAGGCGATCAGTGTATCAAGCCAAGCTCCCTTGCTTCTTCAATGGTCAACCCACTTTCACGGATCTCACGTAACGCTTCAATGCGTCTTCTGGCTTCTGCTGATTTCACTGTTTTCTCTGGCTTCACAACGGTTTCCTCATCAGGTAATTCCCATTTGTGAGCGATGTTGGTCATCTCGTCATGGTCGATAGAATTAATGGACATATTTCCTCCGAACACACCATGTTTTCGATGCGTAATCTATAGCAAAACCGGAACAAGGTGGTAAGAAAAACTGTAGGGAAATGTGACCCCTCCCGCCCTTTCGCTAACTCCTTAATAGATTCATCATTTAAGTTTTGCCAAGGGACAAATTTACGATTAAATTTGAGTAATTCCCCCTACGAAAAGTGTGCTGATCTAGCTCTCAATTCTGCTCTTCTTTAGTTTTATCAACGACGCATTACACCACTTCCTGTTTCACCTAACTTTCGAGTCACTTCACTGATTCATAGTTTGATACTTTCTAAAAACCGCCACACCTGATAATGATAATAATTATCTTTTAGATTGGTAAGGTGTTTATATGGATGGTATTAACTTAAGTCATGCATACCACAATGACCCGGTCATCCAGATCCGAGATTTGTGCGTCGATTACATCACTGATAATGGTGATTTTAATGCGGTAAAGTCCGTCAGCTTTGATATCGGCAAAGGCGAAGTATTTGGTCTTGCCGGTGAATCTGGATGTGGTAAAAGCACAATCGCATTCTCAATAAATCGTCTTCATAAGCCGCCAGCGTTCATTTCTGGCGGTAAAATATGGTTTGATGGCAAAGATATCCTTAGTATCTCAGACTCTGAACTGACCGCTCTAAGGTGGAGTGAAATCGCCATGGTGTTCCAGAGCGCGATGAACTCACTCAACCCTGTCTTAACGATACAAGAGCAATTTGCAGATGTGTTACGACATCATCAAGGCCTCACTAACGCTCAAGCAAAAGATAGAGCAGAAAAGTTGTTGGACTTGGTCAATATTCCTCGAGAACGCTTAGCAGAATATCCTCATCAATTTTCAGGAGGAATGCGTCAGCGCTTGGTGATAGCCATTGCTTTGTCTCTAAATCCAAAACTGATCATTATGGATGAACCCACAACAGCATTAGATGTAGTGGTACAGAGAGAAATTTTACAGCAAATTTATCAGCTTAGAGATGAGTTCGGTTTTTCAGTCCTCTTTATCACTCATGACCTGGCACTCATGAGCCAACTATGTGATCGAATTGCAATCATGCGTCACGGAGAAATCGTCGAAGTCAATCGAGCATACGATATACGCAATCATCCTCAACACCCCTACACGCAAAAGCTATGGGCTTCTTTCCCAAACATCCATGACGTCCACAAACAACCAGAGTTACAAGGAGCGTAACCATGAGCCAGCCTATCATCCAAATGAAAAATGTGATTAAAGAATTCAAAGTGGGCGGTGGTTTAGCGAAAGAGGAAACCTTTCGTGCGCTTCAAGGAGTGACTTTTGATCTGTACGCAGGAAAAACCTTGGCTTTGGTTGGAGAGTCAGGCTGCGGTAAGAGTACTTGCGCTCGTTTAATAACCAAAGTCTATCCAGCAACGCAAGGCGAGATCCTTTTCAATGGCACTGACATAAATGAGATCACGTCACGATCGGCTCTACAAGAATATCGCAGTAAAGTACAAATGGTGTTTCAAGATCCGTTTGGCTCTCTCAATCCAACTCATACCATTCGCCATCACCTAACACGTCCTTTAAAAATTCATAAACAAGTCAAAAACGCGCGCGACATCCCAGCCCGCTTGGAAGAGCTCCTAAAGCTGGTGGAACTACCTGAAGAGACATTGAATAAGTTCCCTCACGAACTCAGTGGTGGGCAACGTCAGCGAGTAAACTTAGCAAGGGCTTTAGCGGTAGGTTCGCAAATCATTCTTGCGGATGAGCCTACGTCTATGCTGGATGTTTCTATTCGCTTGGGAGTGTTGAATTTAATGCAACGAATGAAGCAAGAGCTGGGAATTGGTTTTTTATACATCACTCATGATCTGGCGACTGCGCACTACATCGCGGAAGAAACCGCAGTAATGTACAAAGGGCAAATCGTTGAATGGGGCGACACTCATTCAATACTTAAGAATCCGCAGCATCCTTATACTAAGCTGTTGATTTCTGCCGTTCCTGATCCTGACTTACCTTTTGGTAACTTAGTGAAAAATGAGCCAAACTATTCGATAGATGCCGATGAAATTCGTCAACGTAGCAGCATAATTGTCGACGAATTTGATCAAATAGGGCCAAATCACTATGTAAAACAATGGACTGAGGCAGCGTAATGGATTTGAGTACTTGGCAAGATCAAATCGCCATGTGGTACGAACAGCGGAAACATGATCAAGTAGAAAAATTGGAAACGATCTTATATCAGGTGCCTGATGACGTGTTTGGACCCGAATTGAGTGATCTTCAAAGTAAAGCGATTGCTTGCTGGTTGGATGGATGTTTACGCGTGTTTCAACATGCAAGGTACCAAGACCCTCAGAAAGCATATCAAACCTTGCTTTATACGAGTGCAAAGCTTGAACAAGCAGCATGCCAAGTCTCGACTGATATTCTGATCAAAGATTGGTGTTTGAGACGACTTCAGCATCTCACCGTTGTGGCGTTAGAGTTTTGTAATCAGCAGTGTGATCAAAACAAGTGGCAGGAACAAGCCCATAGCTTAATCGAATCACATGTTGCGTTGATGCGTTCATTACACTGGAATGAATCCAAGAAGCATGATCAAGGTTTACCTCATTAGTCCGGAAAAATGATCAAGGCTTAATTAGCGGAATTTTAGGCAAAAAAAAGCGAGTTTCCTGAGGAGAAACTCGCGAAGTCTATTCAGAATGAATGTAACAATATGAGCCAATCTATTAATCATCAGAAAGGACAAAAGGTTGTCTATTCGGGATAAATAGTAGTATTAGGCTTGGCTTTTAATGTCAGTGGTTTGTAAGAGTTAAGTCTGTTTTTTATCATCGAAAGACATTGTTACATTTCAAACCGATACATCACACCTATAGCTTGATACACATCAAGCGACACTTTTAAATCGCCATTTCATCCAAGGCACGAAATACCATTTCATCCATGTGACCATCGAAGATTTGACGACAAACTTTCCGACGCACCGCTAACCCCGCAATCAAGCGCTCGATGGTAAGATGCTTAACATCGTTCTGGGTGTTAAACAGCTCGACGGTTTTACTTAATGTCTCATAAGGAATCGGCTCATCCCCTACCCTTAGCCAATCGAGCTTCTCTATGTAATCTGAGCACTCTTCTTTGATTGAGGCATAGGAGTGCCCTGTCATCGCAGACAAAGCCGTTATACTGCGTTCTAGAGCCTCTGGTGAGGTATATTTAGATAGAGTAATGGTGATCTCATCAGCATTGATCTCTACCAAATGTTTTCTTTGCTTCACGCGTCGCCCTAAATTTCCTCTTGGAGACGGTGCTTTGCGTTGAATGGGCTCAAATTCGCCGTCTATGATGCCTGAGAGCTCCTCAAGCTGTTGTCGGGTTACCATCTCATTACGAAGTGGATTTGGCAGCGTAGGCGCCATGTTACGCTTTCCTGCGTTGGTCGTTCGCGCTCGCGAGTAACGTAAGACCTCTTCGACATCACATTTGATGTCGATCTGGTAGTCCATCACTTTGTCATTTTCGATCATGGTTTCGATCGTCAGGTGATAACCCCACAAATTAACGACGAATAGATCATCATTCCCTTTTCCATCAGACAAACGCTTTAGTTCTCGGATCAGATCCATGGAGAAACGTCGCCATTCAATGTTACGTGCAAGTTTCTGGTTTAACTCACTCAGTAGCATGCAATCCGTGTGACGACGAACCATGCGACTACGGAAGAAAGAGTACAGTTGAAACACCAAAGTATGTTGTTTCAAGATCTCTGGCGGAAACAAGAAGAAATAATCGCGTGTTAACAGCTCTTCATAAAACGAAGGTTCCCAAACTAAAATATATAAGTTTGGCTTGATACGAATTTCACCATCGCTTCCCTCCACAGGTGCCTCTTCAGAGGCCGTGATGGTTCGAGCAAGAAAACGAAAACGATCACTTTTGAAGCCCTCTGGCATGTTTTCACTTAGCCAACGTCCAGTAAGTTCATGGAGCTGAAAATCAGTGAATTCAATGCGATCAATGCTATCGCGAATGGAATCACGAGCTGGGCCACTGTCTTTTTTGCCTCTGAGCGACAAAATATCAGTGATGTATAGCGGCGTTTTGTTTGGTACGTGAGCCGCATCAAGCTGATACTGATCTTTGTGATGATCATGATATTGAACCGTTAACGTGAAGAGAGCGAACAGGGTCATGAGATCATCCACAGTCATGATATTTTTGGATGATCGCGTCTCGATAACGGCTTTTGTGCCAGAGATCGACACCATGGATTTCTGATAACTTTTTCGAGTTCTTGGTGGCGCAAGTGCTTGGTCAATGATCCCAGCCCAATTTGTTGGAGATACAACAAATTGATCGGCTTCATCTTTCATCGTGGGAGGTGTGTTTAACCCGTGCTCATTCAACAAACGTTTGTTTACTTGAGTCTGAGCCAATGCTTTCGAACGTTTTTGTTTCTCGTTCTGGCGAACTTTGTCGGTAACAAGACTTGTTGCTCCCAATACAGATATAAGCTGATTTGGATTCACAAATTTATGTAGCATCGTTTTACCAGCAAGTCCCTCTTCAAAACGCACTGGTGTTTGAGTAAATAAACCAATATTTACTGCTGCGCGCAAACGTTGTTGCAGAGCTGCACGTGTAAGTTGCCCATCTGTTGCTTCAACAATCTCTGTGGTTGAAACCAAACCATCCTTGCTGCTGAAGCCTCGTAATGAGATCAGATTAAGCAACTCTAAGATGCTTTTGGTCACCCCTTTGAAATGTTGGTACTGCTCTACCCAATCCGCAGAGGATTCATGTACCTCAAAAAGATGGCCATCTTTGTGGCTTCTCGGTGCTTTAATCAGAATTTTTTCATCAGCCGTCATTTTAGATCCAGATCACACTAGCCGTAGTTGTGCTATGGTTCCGAAGAATAAAGAAAAACAGATCATAAATAAAGAAAAAAGATTGTTTTTTAAATAACTGATCTTTTTGATTAATCTGATCTTAATTGATTATATGATCTAATGATCTGGCTTGAAATTTCTCGCTAAGCTTTTGTTCTATAAGACTATTATTTCCATGTGTTTCGGAACTATGATCATAAGAAGTCTGAAAGTATGATCAACAATAACCTGAAAGCATGATCATATTTATTCGTAAGCATGATCATTAAGGTTATGAAAAGATGATCAAAAGAGTCTTGAAACGATGATCATGATGTTTTTACAGGTTATCCACAGATGCAGTATTTAATAATGATCTTCACGATGATTATATTGTGCATTGGTGATGTTATTTATACTCGGATCGATGATCAAGAGCCAATATATCTATCGTTCTGGCGCCCATATTGATGAGATATCACTCATCTGATTAAAATACATTCAAGTCGCTCATATTTAGAAGTAAATCCTAGTCTCTGCTTATTTACAGGAAGCATGATCATGAGAGCGTGATTTATCATAGCAACTTGAGCAATTTCATTGTTCCGGCTTCTATAACGTCAATTTCTGCTCAATCCCCCATTCTGTCTGCACTCAACCGTAAATCAGAGAAGAAAACTCATGCTTCCGAGAGATTCTAAGGCTTGATCATATTTCCGATTAATGGATCTTATTTTATTTGCGTGTTTACACCGTACTCTGCTCTATTTTTCCATGATCATGCTTTCGGATTTGCTTATTAACACGGAAGCATGATCATAAGCATACCTTGATCATACTTCCATAGATGTTTCGCTGGAACTGCCCTATTTTGCTCGGAGACATGATCAAGGTGTTCAGGTCTTTATTGTTCCGATATTACTTACTATTTTTCGTTTAAATTAGGTTGGTCTAACATAATCCGTAATTTAGCTTAAGATTATAATCGTTCCGGTAGAAAATTGATTTACATTGTAAATGAGTGACGCTGTAACACTTTTTATTTTTAAGTTTAGGTGTCCACTTATGAGAAGATTATTTGATTAAAAATAGTTATCTTTTTGACCATAAATCATAAAAGCGTCGATTTGGGTGTTTTTTTATGTGATGGTAATTCAAAATGTTCGTGCACCTTTTTGTTGTTTTTGGTCTTTACTGCTGTACAATTGCAATTATAAATCCTTCCAACGGAATTTGGCATGAAAAGAGAAAAAACGATTGAAAACCTTCTTGAGTTAGCGGAGCTGACTCAGCAGGTTCAAGCTGACCGTATTGAAATTGTTTTAGAAGAGCGAAGCGATAACTACTTCCCACCAATGTCGAAAGCGATGATGGAAACCCGTTCTGGTCTAACTCGCCGTAAGCTCGACGACGCGATTGGTAAAATGGAAGCCGCTGGGCATCAATTTACTAAAAACAACGCGAATCATTATTCAATTACGTTAGAAGAAGCACACATGCTCATGGATGCGGCTGAAGTGCCTAAATTTCATGAGCGTAAAAAGAATTCAGGTAACAAACCTTGGATTATTAATGTGCAGAACCAAAAGGGCGGTACAGGTAAATCAATGACCGCGGTTCATTTAGCGGCATGTTTAGCGCTAAATTTGGATAAACGATACCGTATTTGTTTAATCGACTTAGACCCACAAGGCTCGCTACGTTTATTCCTCAACCCGCAAATCAGCATGGCAGAGCATGATAATATCTATTCTGCGGTAGACATTATGTTGGGTAACGTGCCTGATGGTGTGGAAATTGACAGTGAATTTTTACGTAAAAACGTATTGCTGCCAACGCAATATCCGAACTTAAAGTCGATTTCAGCGTTTCCAGAAGACGCGATGTTTAATGCGGAAGCATGGCAAACGCTATCTGAAGACCCATCACTCGATATCGTCCGTCTGCTGAAAGAGCAACTGATTGATAAAATTGCTGATGACTTCGATATCATTATGATTGATACCGGTCCACACGTTGACCCATTAGTATGGAATGCGATGTATGCATCAAATGCCTTGCTAATTCCTTGTGCGGCTAAGCGTCTGGACTGGGCTTCAACAGTAAACTTCTTCCAGCATTTGCCTACGGTATATGAAATGTTCCCGGAGGACTGGAATGGTCTTGAGTTTGTTCGCTTGATGCCAACCATGTTTGAGGACGACAATAAGAAGCAAGTTTCTGTTTTAACTGAAATGAACTATCTTCTAGGTGACCAAGTTATGATGGCTACTATTCCTCGTAGCCGTGCGTTTGAAACCTGTGCCGATACCTACAGCACAGTATTTGATCTGACAGTAAGCGATTTTGAAGGCGGTAAGAAGACACTAGCTACCGCGCAAGACGCTGTTCATAAAAGCGCACTGGAATTAGAGCGTGTGCTGCACTCTAATTGGCCGTCATTGAATCAGGGGTAATAAGTAAATGGCTTTGAAAACGTCTGAATTAAACGCGAAATTATTTGGCAAAACGAATAAGCGTCGTGTTGTGACTCCGCAAGAGGCGCAAACTGCGGCAAAAGAGAAAGCTCAAACGATTGAACTAGCAGTTGCAGGTGAAAATATTGTTCAGTTTGAACTTGTGCGTATTCCTGCAAATAAAGTTGCGACAGAAACAACAGTATTTGTTGATAACGCTCGTGAGCAATCGTTCCTAAACGAACATGCTTTATCTGATGTTTTAGTCACACTCAAAGAGCGTGGCCAACAATATCCAGCAGTGGGTCGTAGAACTGAAGATGGCAAGATTGAAGTTTTAGATGGTAGCCGTCGTCGCATGTCTTGTATCCTCGCTGAACAAGACTTTTTGGTTTATGTTGCTGACAACATTAATACTGACCATGCTAAGTTTTTGTCTGATGTGGCAAATGCTCACAAGCCGCTCTCTTTATATGAAAAAGGGAAAGAGATGCAGGCTAAGCTTGATAGTGGTGAAGCTGAGGATCAGAAAGCATTGGCAAAAATGTTCCAGTGCAGTGAAGCGTTGGTAAGTGGCGCTTTAAAAGCCGCAGCATTACCGTTAGAACTGCTTCAAGCGTATCCGAATGTTGGCGATCTCGGTCGCCCAACAATCGTGAAACTGCACAAACAGTTTTCAACGCTAACGCCAGAGCAGCAGCAAGAGCTGTTAGATAAATGTCGCTCTAGCGAAGGGTTTTTATGGCAGCGAAGCACTGCTCAAGGCGTTGCTCGTCTGACAAAAGAAGTCACGGAAAGCATCGAAAATTGGATTACTGAACTTGCACCAGCAAAACCTGGTAAGAAGACGGAAAAAGTCGACTTAGTTAAAGGTCGAGCAAGCTATAGCCGAAAAGGTAGCAGCCTGGCGTTGAACTTGAAGAAAGTTGACGACAGCTTAATGGAAGAGATTCTTGCGTTTGTACAAACCAAACTGCAATAACAAATGATGATTGAATCAACCGCCTCCGGGCGGTTTTTTTATATCTGAGAAGCGTCAAATTAAAGATGTGATACCATTGCGTCAGTTCAACGTTGGATAGACAAAATGCAGACACAATCTGATTTCCTTTCATCACTTCAACATCAAGCTCACCAATCTTTCCAAAGGATTGGTGTTGTCATTCAAGGCGAGGCTTCTTGGCAAAATGCGTTGATGTCAGAGTTCCATAAAACGCAGCGCCATCAACGTTGGTTTTCTGTTGGTGATTTTGGTTTGAAAAACGTATCCAGTGTTTCGTCTAAACAAGGGCACATGTTGCTAGGCAGAGAGTGTGACGTTCTATTGTTTGATGCTCGAAATGGCTTTGACGCCAATAGTTTTACCGCCGCGCTTGGCTCATTGGTTGGCGGCGGTTTTCTTATTGTCATTACTGAGCTGCGACAAAATGCGAATTTTGCTCAACAATGGATGCACAAACAATGGGAGAAGCTCGTTGTTATTGAGCAAGACAAACCATTGCCAACGGCTCCAGACATCAAGCAAGCAGAAAAAGAAAGCCACTACACGGAACAAGAACATGCCATTTCTCTAATTGAAAAGGTGGTGACAGGACATCGAAAGCGACCATTAATTTTGACCGCTGATCGTGGACGTGGAAAAACAAGTGCCCTCGGAATTGCGTGTGCGAACTTATTACAGCAGAAGCCGCTTAGAATCTTAATTACGGCACCATCTATAAAAGCCGTTGAGCCTGTTTACCAACATGCTTTACGTTTACTCCCTAGCGCACAGCGTATTAAGAAGGACAGATTAGAATCAGGGCAGGGAGCCATTCAATTTATTGCTCCAGATGAACTATTATTGAGTCGACCTGAATGTGATTTGTTACTTGTCGATGAAGCGGCTGCAATTCCAGTTCCTATGCTCAAAAGCATTACCGAACATTATCATCGACTCGTTTTTTCTACGACTATTCACGGTTATGAAGGTTGTGGCCGGGGCTTTACGATTAAATTTGTTGATTGGCTTCAGAAACAGCGTTCGGGAATGAAAACATGGCACATGACACAGCCCATCCGCTGGAGCATGAATGATGCGCTTGAATCATGGCTCTATGACGCGTTTTTGTTGGATGCGGAGTTAACGCACCATCAACTTAAACAGGTCGACTCAATTTCCCTTTCTAAAGCCGATAAGAAAAATTTGATATCGCAGCCTAGTTTGCTGCGTGAGTGCTTCGCTCTTTTGGTGAATGCTCATTATCAGACCTCGCCGAATGATTTGATTCACCTTTTGCAAGACGACAACAGTCAGCTCTATTTTGCTAAGCAAGATAATGCGGTTGTGGGGGTAATATTAGCGGTCGAAGAGGGTGGGCTTGACGCTGAATTGGTTGAAGAAATTCAGCTTGGTAAGCGTCGTCCTAAAGGACACTTAGCCCCAATTACGATTGCAAACCACCTAGGATTCCCGAATGTCGCGAATCTATCGACGCTGCGAGTCATGAGAATTGCGGTTCATCCAGCATTGCAAGGCAAAGGCATTGGTCAAAAAATTCTGCAGCAACTTGAGCAAATGGCTGCTAAACACATTGCCTACTTATCCACGAGTTTTGGTGCGACGGAAGAGTTGCTCTATTTCTGGCGACAATCGAACTTCCGTACAATTCGCTTAGGGTCAATGCGCGATGCTGCTAGCGGTTGTTATTCAGTCTTGATGGTCAAACCTTGTGATTCCCAACAGACGGCTTGGGTCGACCAATCTCAGGCGCTATTTGAAGAAATGTTGTCTAACAATGTGGCTGACGTCTATCCAAAATTAGAAGCCCCTATTTTTCGAGCTCTATTGCCGCAACCTTTGGGAATGAGTCCACTTCATCCCGCTAAGTTATTACTAATTGAATGTTATGCTGATGGTGGTAACAGTTATGAGTCTGTGTCTGTGTGGCTTCAGCAGTGGTTACTTAACTTAGGTTTGAACTCCGCTTCCGACTTGATGATCAGTAAGCTTTTTCTTAACCGTAGTTGGACTGAATGTGCTCAGCAATTTGGTTTACCTGGAAGAAGGCAAGTTGAGCAGCAGTTAAGGGACGAAGTAAGACACATTTGGAGCGATTTACACTGTAAACAATAAAGGGAAATTTACACTGTAAATGAAATTACTGGGAGCTGATTTTACACTGTAAATCCAGCTCCTTTTTATTTCGGCGTGTATTTTGATTGAGCTTTAGGTTAAATCGAAATGCTCTCTTAATATCTGTTTAACCGTTATTGATGGATTACTTTCTTTAGTGACGTGAGCCCTATAATAAGAAATGCGAGGTTTGTTCAGAAAACGGATTTGGGTAGACTGAAAGTGTTGATGGGAAGCAAAGTGGTAAGGGTATGTGGAAGCTGTGTCTTGAGTTATCTGAAGATAAGACCAAGGTGATAGCCCGTCTTCCGGGAGAAGTGGACCTCGGTGGTGAGCTAAATCAAAATGAATTAAACGAGCAGCTCGTCGCAATGAACGCTGAAAAGATGTTTGTTGTTGAGGGGGAAGTCGTGAGATTCATTAACTGCGCCAAAGAACGTAAAGCCGAGGCCTACGAAGGCATCGTCATTGCGGAAAAACGCAACGCGCAAGTTGAGGTTGAATTATCGAATAATGACATGCTCGCCAGTATGAACGTTGTCGGCGCGTACGGAGGCCGAGGTTTACGTGGCCCCGAGATTGTTCAAGCCCTTGCTCAAGCGCGAGTTTCGAAAGGCATCAACAAACTGGCTTTGAAGAAAGTGTTGGTTGTCAGCACTCAGCTCAAACCCGGCGAAACTTTTTCTCAACCTGTAGCGGTTGGTAAGCAACCTATCAAAGGCAAAGACGCTCTTTTTACTCCTCTCGTTAAAGACATCACCAAACGCATCCTCAAACCCAAAGACGGCCAATCTGCTAGCGACAAAATTGATTTACGTAACCTCGGTGAAACTATCGCGGTTGACGTAGGCGATGAGGTGATGCGCCACACGCCTGCGACCAAAGGTACGCCTGGTTTTACTGTTCAAGGGCGAGTGATTCCTCCACAAGCTGGAAAAGACAGCCCAATGAAGCCAGGCAAGGGCACCGAGATATGCAAGCACGACCCAAACCTATTGATCGCATCGGTATCCGGTACGCCTCTGATTAAAGATAAAACCATCGAAGTTGATAACGCACTTTGCCTCAATAGCGTTGGCGTGAATACAGGTCACGTGAAATTTAAAGGGAATGTGATTATCGGTGGCAACATTGAATCCGGCATGATTGTTAAAGCTACGGGCTCTATTACTGTAGGCGGCTTCATTGAATCGGCTGACGTACAAGCGCAAGACGACATTCAAGTTGGTAAAGGGATCATTGGCCACACCGTGAGTGATGGCCAGCCAAAGAGTTGTCACGTCAAAGCCAAAGGTTCGATTCGCGCAAGCTACGCCCAATATTGTGATTTGCAAGCCGGAGAAGATATTGAATTGGCGGTGCACAGCATGAATAACGATATTGTTTGTGGGCGCAATCTGACGGTGCTGGATGCGAACGGTAGGAACGGTACGCTCAGCGGCGGAGATGCAAAAGTCGGTGACAAAGTGGTGTGCTTGCAATTGGGCGTAGAAGGCGACACCGCCACTAAGGTAGAAGCGTTCGCGCGCTATTCTGCATTTAAGGAGCGATTAGCAGAGCTAAAAGATCAATACAAACGCGCTCAAGAAGGCACGATGGATGTGATTCGCAAAGAGCTCGAATTTAAGAAACGTCCTAAAGCCGAACGTACCGACGAAGAACAAGCTCAGATTGATGTGATGAAAACACAAAACAACGAGCAGCTTGAAGCGATAAAGCAAAAGCTAGAACAAACGGAACATGACTTTGAAGTCGCGTTAGAAGAAAATATTGTCGAAGCCAAAGAGCGTGTCTTCACTCGCGTGACGGTGCAGTTTGGCGACGAACAAGTAACGACAAAGCGCACTCATGGCGGTTGTTCGTTCCGTTTCAATCAATACGAAATTAAAGTCTCGGCGAACTTGGAAGAAGAGGACGTCGCTGCGGTTTAAGCTTTCTTACTCACTGAGCCCACACGTCGCAACAAGATGTGTGGGCTTTTGTTTATCTACAAATCGACAATGTGCTCTTGATAGTAATCCGCAAGCGCACCGACTTGGCTGCTACACATTACTTTCATTGCTTGTTTAATGTGTTCTATTGGCCAGTTCCACCATTGGATATTGAGTAGAGTTTCAATCTCTTTATCGCTGAATCGTTGACGTACGACTTGGTTGTTTCCAACCACCACCGAATAAGGTTGCACGTCTTTCGTCACTACGGTGCGTGCTCCGATGACGGCTCCATCGCCGATGTTTACTCCGGGCATGATCATCGCCTCACTGCCAATCCAAACATCATTTCCCACCACTGTGTCTCCGGCACGCTCGAAACCGTCTTGTACGCCTTCTCCAAATTCTTCAGGAGAGAAGGGGAAGGTTGAAATCCAGTCAATGCGATGACCTTGGTTTCCTGCCATCATGAAGGTGGCTCCAGAAGCGATGGAACAAAACTTGCCAATGATTAATTTGTCGATGCTATCGGGTTCTCTACTTTGCCATTCTTGAAGTGTGACGGGGTCACCCAACAAGTAGCGTACCGCTTGCTCTTCGAAGCTTTTTTGATGATAGAAGCCCGAGTAATAGCTGTAATCGCCAACGATGATATTGGGATTAGTGATGTGATCTTTAATGACTTGACCTTTTAACCACGTGTCGAAAACACTCATAACTCATCCTTTCAAATTTAGGTTGTACAGAGTTTAGAGGCTTTCTATTATTTCCAGTAGTTTGATTTTAGAGATTCAGAATTACTGTATGGAAATAAAATGGCTCAGCTACGTACCACTTTACGTCGCTTTGTGCGAGGAGCGAAGTATTGCTGGCGCAGCAAAGCGCCTGAATTGTTCGAATGCGCATGTAAGTCGGCAACTTAAACAGCTTGAAGACATATTGTCGGTGCAGCTTATTCAGCGAACTACGCGCCAGTTTAATTTGACCTACGATGGTTTGCGGTTTTATCAGCAGGTAAAGCAACTGCTCGAAGGCGCTGAGCAGATCAATGAGCAAGTCATGGCAAACGAGATTGTATCGGGAAAATTGAGAATAGCGGCGTCCGCTTCTTTCGGAGCTGCGTTACTCAGCCAAACATTGATCGAGTTTCGATTGCAACATCCACAAGTGAGCGTCGAAGTGATCTTCACAGAGACACCTCTCGACTTGATTGAGGCTGGGTTTGATATCGCATTCTACTTTACCGATACTCCCCCAGAGGGATACGTCGGCCATCAGCTACGCACTTTACACTGTAAACCGATCGCTCATCGCTCGTATTTAGCTGATAAACCAAATGTAAGTACGCCAGAGGATCTTGGTGACTTAGAGCACATACTTTATAAAAGTCGTGACTTGGTGTTAGACAAGTGGACGTTTACGCATAAGCAAACTCAACAGCAGTGCAGCATTGAGTTAGAAAGTACGCTGAGTTTTAATCTTGTCCAGTCCATGTTGGATGCTACTTTGGCTGGCTGTGGTGTAGCCATGTTAGATGAATTTGCACTGGCTAAACTCGACCCTGCACAAAAAGAAAAACTCGTGAGTTTGCTGCCAGAATGGCAAACGGATGCGATTTTGCCGCTTTATCTGCTTTACCCAAAACGTGAGCACTTACCAAGAAGAACGCGAGCGTTCATTGATCACTTTAGGAACATATATTCTGTCGGCGAATAGCGACAACAAACTTAGCAACAATTGAGGAAGCAAAGGAATGCGAAAACACTGTATTGTGATTGGCGGTGGGGGCTGGATGATGGGAGAGAATCCGAGCCCGCTCGATCAATACATTTTGTCTTTGTCTTGTAAGGAGAATCCAAACATTTGTTTTATACCTACAGCCACGGGAGATGCCGATGAAGTGATTGAACGTTTTTACGATGCGAAGCTTAGTGAAAACGTGACCCATTTTCCGCTGTTTAAGTTTGAAGCTGGTTGGAAAGAAACGCTATTTGAACAAGACATCATTTACGTCGGTGGCGGTAATACGCGTTCGATGTTGGCCATTTGGCGCGAATGGGGAATCGATAGAATACTCAAGCAGTGTTATGAACAAGGCATCATCATTTGTGGCATGAGCGCAGGTGCAATTTGTTGGTTTGAGTTTGCGGTGACAGACAGTGATCCCGAAGCATACCAAGTTATGCGTTGTCTTGGATTTATTGACGGTTTGGCTGCGGCACATTTTTCTCATGTAGGTGAGAAGTTCGAGGTTTTCCAAGCCTTTGCTCGTTCTCAACCGAGCATCACTTGTTTTGGCATTCACGATTATGCGGCATTGCACTTTGTTGATGGAAAATTGTTAGCTACTGTCACCAGTCTCCCTGATGCAGGCGTGTTGGTTAAAACAGGTAACGAAGAAAACATATTGCGAGGGTGAGCTTCTTCAAATCAGCATTAAAGGCAATAACTACTGACCGGACATAGAAGAAGCTCATGGATTCAGCTAACTTACATTAAGTATCGTGCTTACAGCTCGTAACGGAGACCTAAGTGGTAGTAGCTTTCGTCTGCGTGTGCACCGCCAAACGAGACTTCTTGTCCATTGCTGTAGCCACGCGAGCCGTTACGATCAACGTAGTTTGTGTAGATAGAAGAACGAGGCGTCAGTTTGTATTGCACTTCTAGCGTTGTATCTTTCAGCTCTAGCTCGTCACCATCACTATTTTCTAAAGAACGATAACCAGCACGCAGTGCCCATTTGTCATTTACACTGTAAACCGCCGTTAGTTCCATCACTTTGTCGGTACTGGTTTGTGAGTAATAGCCCTCTAGTTCATCTTCCGAGTACAACGCACCCAACATCAAATCACCTAGGTAGTAACGCGTACCTGCGCCCCAGAATGTGTAATCGGTGTCGTTGCTTTCACGTGCATCACCTTTATTCTTCTGCATCGCTATCACTGGTGCCAAGGTACCCAAATTCCCCATGTCTAGCGTATAACGCAGTGCAGCGTTGTAACCGTAGTCGAGCTCAGAAGTGTTGTTTCCTAAAATGTACGCGACAGAAAAATCGACATTACCTAGGCTGTTTTGGTATTGCAGCGTGCCATCTTGACGGAAAACTTGCGTTGCGGTTTTGTCGACTTTATTCGCTTGGCGCGCCATAGAAACATCGGAAGAGGCGAACACATCACCAATGTCGGTAAACATAATCAACCCAGATGCCACGCGACCACCAGTAATGCGACCATAATCTTTCGCATCAATACCCGCCCATACATAACGTGCGGTCAGAGACGGTTTGTCGTTTACTTGGTTTGCGTATTCAGCGGCACCCACTTGGTATTGCGCTTGGCCGATGATCGACGCGTACTCGTTGATGGTTTGTGAACCGTTTAAACCAATACGGCCATCAAACTCGCCATTTGCATCGCCGTGCTCATCATTTTTACTGGTGACATTGAAACCAAGACGAGAGTAAATATTTAAAACTGACCCATCTTCCGCTTGATACAGCTGCGCTGCCATTGCGTTTGATGCCATCAATGTTGGGATAAGTAGAGTCAAAATGTGCTTTTTCATGATTAACGACCTTTCATTTCTATTGTTTTAGGTACGACAAAGCCCCTTCCGAGTAACGGAATAAGAAAAATTGTCGTGAAGTAGAGAGAGGGTGCGCCCTTGTTTGCCAAGGGCGCGAGCTAGTCCATTCCTATAGGGGAAGAATGATTTAGCTTAAATCGACGTCTTTGCAGCCAAAGAAGTAAGTCGCGAGGAAGCCGACGATGTAAGAGATAAGCAGGCCAGCAACAAACACCATCATGCCCGGGAAGATGCCATTTTCTGATGTCATGAGAGGAATCGCCACGATACCGGACGGGCCAAACACCGTATTAAGACCAACTGGCAAGCCAAGGTAAGAAACTAAGCCGATAAAGAAGCCGCCCGCAGCACCACCAATACAAGCGGTAACGAATGGTTTTACGCGTGGTAATGTCACGCCGTAAATCAATGGTTCGCCAATACCTAGAAGGCCAGGAATAATAGCGCCTTTAACTTGAGTGCGCAGTAGAGCGTCCTTTTTGGCTTTGAAATACAGCGCCATTGACGCGCCAACCTGACCGCCACCAGCCATCGCTAGGATAGGGAATAGCGAGTTAAAGCCCTGTGCTTCCATCAATGCGAAGTACACTGGAACAAAACCCTGGTGGATGCCAAATACCACAGAAATTAAGAACAAACCTGCCAAGATTGCAGCGCCTAATGGGTTATCGTTCAAGTTGAGGAACAACCAAGACATCCCTTTAAATAGCTCGCCGCCGATCGGCATGATGATCAAGAAGGTTACCGCACCCATGATCAACAGAGTGATAACGGACGTTAAGATCATGTCCAGATCATCTGGCATGTATTGACGAACCTTACGCTCGACTTGTGCACCGATGATCGCCGCCAAAAGTACGCCGATAATGTTGCCGCGCGGATCAATCGCAAAGCCGAAAAACTCGTTCATGCCAGAGTAAATGCCGGATGTAGCCTCTGGGTTGTAACCCAGCACAAACAAAGAGGCGAGAATGGCACCATTAACACCAGAGCCGCCAAACGCTTGCTGCGCGTTGTAACCAATCAGAATACTTAAGAAAGCAAACAGACCCTTACCAAAGACTTTCATGTAGGCGATCAAATCCAGCATAAACTGGCTTGGTGTCTGGTCGAGAACAAACATCTGTTCCAATAACGTCGCAAAACCTAGCAACAAACCAGCGGCAATAAAACCAGGGATCAACGGCGTAAAGATGGTAGCAAACTTGCTTAAAAAACGCTGAACCGCACTGGTTTGTTTGCTCTTCATCTGCTTTTTTTGCTCGGCCGCGACGGCAGAAAGATCTTGTTGCGGCATATCTGGTTCTTCACTGTCACCAGAGGTTAAGCTGTCGATCAATTGATTCATCATCTCAGCCGCTTGTTGAGCTTTTCCGGGACCGAGAATGATCTGAAACTGCTCATCGCTTTCCACCACGCCCATTACGCCGGGAATTTGCTTGATAACAGACTGGTCAGCCAAGCCATTGTTGGCGAGCGATAAACGCAAACGCGTCATACAGTTACCACATTTGCTTACGTTGCTGCTGCCACCCACTGCGGACAGCAACTGCGATACTGTGTTTGAAGTTATTTTTGCCATAGGGTCTATCCTTCAGAACTCGGATTATTTAGTTATTATTTAGTGCTGCGCGAATAAAACCGTTGTGCGCGGCGAGGCGTGATTTGGCTTGTTCGGCATCCAAATCGGCCAAAATCATTAAGATGGCGGTTTTACAGTGGCGATCGCAGGCATTTAATGCTCGCTCTGCTTCTTCTTTTGATGCGCCAGTTGCGTCTACAACAATGTTAGTTTGGCGTTGGATGAGCTTGGCGTTGGTGGCCTCTACATCCACCATTAAGTTACCAAATACCTTACCGCTACGAATCATTGCGCCTGTCGTGAGCATGTTTAACACCAGTTTTTGTGCAGTGCCGGCTTTCATGCGAGAAGATCCAGTAACGACCTCTGCGCCAACAATCGGCAGAATCGCGATGTCGGCTGCTTTTGCCATTGCACATTCCGGATTACAGGCGATAGATGCGGTCGTAGCTCCGATGGATTTAGCGTACTCCAAACCACCTAGCACATAAGGCGTGCGGCCACTTGCAGCTATGCCTACAACCACGTCATGCTTGGTGAGGTGAAGCGCTTTTAAGTCGTCTTGACCCATTTTCACGTCGTCTTCTGCGTTTTCTACCGCTTTCAAAATCGCTTGGTGTCCACCAGCAATTAAGCCAATCACCATGTCTGGATGCGTGCCGTAGGTAGGAGGACACTCGCTCGCATCAAGAATTCCTAAGCGGCCTGATGTGCCAGCTCCCATGTAAACCAAACGGCCACCATTGGCGAACGCTTGAGTAATTGCATCAACCGTCTTTGCAATTTGTGGTAGCACTGCTTTGACCGCGAGCGCGACTTTTTGATCCTCTTCATTAATGACTTGCAGCATCTCGATGGTCGAAAGCGTATCAATCTCTGCACTGGCTGGATTACAGCTTTCTGTCACCAATCGGCTTAAATCAATTTTCATGTTTTACACTCTTCGTAATGTTCAATCTGAGGGTGATTCTATGGAATAAAATATTCTGTTTTGGTGATAAAAATCACACTTGAGGTTATTCTTTGTGCAGGAGAAATTTGGAATAATGAGAGAAAATATACGTCCATTACATCCGGTATAAACTGGCTTGGTTAGAATAATCATGGGGTTAAATCAAACTCCAATTATTTTTGTTTTGGAATAATTTATTTAAATTTTTTGAGGTTTTTGTTGTGTCAGTTGTCAATAAGATAGTCGCGAGGCGTACTCAGCTTTCGCAAAGTGGTCGTTTGGTCGGCGATTGGATTGTTGAAAACGCAGAAAAGGCGGCGCTGCTCACTAGCCAAGAACTTGCGGCGCAAGTAAAAGTGAGTCAATCGAGCATTGTGAAATTTACTCAGCGTATTGGCTTTAAAGGCTACAGCGAGTTTAAGTTAGCTCTGAATGAAGAGATTGGCCGTAAGCATGCGATGCAGTCGACACCGTTGCACAGTGATATTTTGGCAGATGATCCCATCGCGGTTATTTCACAGAAACTGGTGAAAGCGAAAACCGACGCTATGTTTCAAACCACCAATGCGCTGTCTTTTGAAGCGTGTCACCAAGCGGTGAAATGGTTGAGTGAAGCGCGTCGAGTGCAAGTGGTCGGGATTGGGGGCTCAGCCCTGACCGCGAAGGATTTAAGCTTTAAACTGCTTAAACTCGGTATTACGGCGCTTTCTGAACAAGACAGCCACGTGCAGATTGCTGTTGCTCGTACCCTCTCTTCAGAAGATGTGCAGATTGCGATTTCGTATTCGGGCGAACGCAAAGAAACTCTCGTCGCGGCAGAAGCGGCAAAAGAGCAGGGCGCGAAGGTGATTGCGTTATCTGCTCCTGGGAGAAGCCGCTTGCGCGGTATTGCCGATATTACGTTTGATACGATTGCCAATGAAACGGAACATCGCAGCTCATCCATTGCTTCGCGCACCGCGCAAAACGTGATCACCGATTTGCTGTTTATCATCTTGGTTCAGCAAAGAGACGAAAGTGCACGTCAGTTGATCAGCGATATCAGTACCGACATCAAACAGATCCTTACATGATCGCTTAACCAACAGCGAACTAAAGATCCGGATCGTGCATCAGCAAAGCAATAAAGGCGGGGAGATGCTTTTCAATGGTGAGATCGGCAGAAATTGCCGGTAACTCCAACGTGATGCAAGGTAAATCACGTTCACTACACCAAGTGCCGAATGAGCCGGGTGTTTCGTAGTCGACATCGTCCACGATTGGCAGCTGAAACTGCTCGCCGAGCCATTTGGCAAGGTTGGAATGTTTGGGATCATCTACAAACGCAAGCGGTTCATGAAACGACACCACAAACTTTGGCCTGCGCAGTTCAATCAAGTTAATTAATGCGCCAACTTCTGGCTCTAGCTGGTTTTTAGAGCCTGTTTTCACCTTTACGTCTCGAACGGGTGTGTGAGAGCTCCATCGATATACGGTGCCATGCTCAGTCCAATTTTGGGTTGGAAACGCGCGATTGAGATCCACTTGGTTTGCATTTGCGCGTGTGCCTAGCTGGTTGCCGTCAGGATTCATTGACAGAATCACATCATGTCGTAAGTTTTTAGCTGGCAAGCTTCTTAGCGCACAGGACAAACCTGCAATCGAGGCTGTCTCATCCCCGTGAGTGCCTGCCAAAATCAAACCTCGCGAAGCACTTTCGACTTGCGCCGGAAAATACAGTAATGGCGCACCAAGCACGGAATGACCGTATGTTGTTGGCCGAATTAAAAATGTCGCTCTTTCCGTTCTTGGAATTAGACTCACCGTAATCTCCTGATTGATGAAGTAATATCAATATCTAAGCTAATTAAACCTAGCTAAACCGAACCGTTTAAACTCGTCAACGGTTGAAATGTTAATTGTGGCGCTTGCTTCACAAGACGCGTTAGGAGAACGAAAAACGATATGGATTTTAAAAAACATTCAACGGCGTTGCTGATTTCCTCTTTATTCACCCCTTTTTTTTCTGCATCTGTTGTTGCGGATACCTTACCTAACGGCGTTCAACTCGCCGCAGAGCAACATTTAGTGCGTGCGAATGACGCAGAGGCGGCAACGCTTGATCCGGCAAAAGCCGAAGGTCTGCCAGAAATGCACGTGATTCGTGATTTATTTGAAGGGCTGGTAATTCAAGATCGTGACGGAAACATAATTCCCGGAGTGGCGGAATCGTGGGAAACCAAGGACAACCTAACCTTTGTTTTTCACCTACGCAAAGATGCGAAATGGTCGAATGGCGAGCCTGTGACGGCGGATGATTTTGTCTATTCACTGCGCCGAGCGGTAGATCCGAAAACCGCTTCTCCAAATGTTTGGTATCTCAAACTCACCAAGATCAAAAACATCGCCGATGTGGCAGAGGGTAAAAAGCCTTTGGACGATCTCGGTATCACGGCGGTGGATAAATACACCTTACGTTTTGAGTTGGACAGTCAAGTTCCGTACTTTGTTGCCATGACCGGGCACACGTCCATGATGCCAGTGCATCAAGCGACAGTGGAAAACCGCGACAAGCCGTGGAGCGATCCAGACCAATTTGTTAGCAACGGTGCATTCACATTGGATGAGTGGGTTGTGAATGAGCGCATTGAACTGGTCAAGAACCCAAATTACTGGGACAGTGCTGATACGCATTTAAACAAAGTGACTTACATTCCGTTTGAAAACCAAAACGCGTCGATCAATCGCTATGCGGTAGGTGAGGTGGATATCACGTCAGATGTGCCGACTCATATGGCGCAGAAGCTTAAACAAGATTACAAGCAGGCTTACACGGTGGTGCCATTATTGTGCACGTATTACTACGCGTTCAATACCACTCGTCCGCCATTTGATGATGTGCGAGTGCGTCAAGCGGTGTCGTACTCCATCATGCGCGATGTGATTACGAATGGTGTCACGCAAGTGGGCAACCTTCCTGCTTATACTTTTGCGCATCAGTACACCGCAGGGTTTGATGCGACGCCGCCTGAATACAGTAAGTGGAGTCAGCAACAACGTGACGAGAAAGCGCGTCAGTTGTTAAAAGAAGCGGGTTACAGCCAAGACAAGCCGCTCGATTTTAAATTGTTGTACAACACCAGTGAGGCAAACAAATCGATCGCGGTTGCGATAGCGTCGATGCTACAAAAAAATCTCGGTGCAAACGTGGAGTTAGAAAACCAAGAGTGGAAGTCATACTTAGTGGCGCGTAAACAAGGCAATTTCGATGTGATGCGCGCTTCCTGGTGTGGTGATTACAATGAAGCGTCTACTTTCCTGAGCTTACTTCGCTCAGGTTCCTCGGGTAACTTTGCACGTTACAGCAGTGAAGCGTACGACAACGCGATGAACAGTGCATTGGCCGCAACCAATGAGAAAGCGCGCCAAGGTTTCTATGATCAAGCCGAGCAATTGTTGGCGGCGGATATGCCAATCGCACCGATTTACTACTACATGCAAGCGCGTTTGGTTCGTCCTACGGTTGGCGGTTTTGCCAAGAACAACGTAGAAGGTCGTATCTACTCGAAAGACCTCTACATCAAGAAGTAGCGCTCAAAACAAGCGATAAATATGAAGCCCCGAAGATGTATCTTACGGGGCTTCTTTTTATTGTTAGCGAGTGGAGAGCTTGTTCACGAGCATAGCGACTCGTTTGCCAAGATACTCCGCTGTTGCAACATCAGAAGCATGCAACTGACCACCTTCACCACCTTGTGCAACAATACCACCTTGTACACCATAACGATTCAGGTTTTGCTCCCCAGAATTGCTGATCTTATCCAACCCGACCCACATCATGCCGTGTTGGTTAGCGAGCGTTTGTAGATATTGTAATGTGCAAGATTGGTCGCCATTCATTGCCCCACCACTGGTAAAGCCAGCCGCGATTTTGCTCGCCCATTTTTGGTAATACCAAGATTCACTGCTTGCATCTGCAAATGCTTTAAACTGCGCTGCTACATCGCCCATATAGGTCGGTGAGCCAAAGATAATCGCATCACACTCAGCAAGTTCATCCATTAGTTTAGGGTTCACAAAACGTCCCTCAATAATCTCACTGCCTTCAATTCGGTGAGAGAGGATTTCACATTCATCTTGCTGTTTAATGCCTTGTTGTTCAACACCTGCGGCAATCGCGCGAGCAAGCTGACCAGTAACGTCGGTTTTAGAGAAATAAATAATCGCAATTTTGGACACAATGGTTCCTTTTTTTCATTGTTGATTTTTAATCGTGCGACTAAGGCTAAAACCTCAAGCTAGGTTGAGGTCAACACTAAAACTTAAAAAGAAGTGCATTAAAAAGCCGATGTAGATACATCGGCTTTTTAGTGGGTTATTTCTTTCTGCGAGTATAAATCCGAGATTTTACTTTACTTGGCTCTGGCTTGTTTTTCGCCAGCTTTAGCACTGCTTTTTGCAAAATCTGGTTGTTTGGGTAAGTGATCAAGTTACCGTTGTCGTGCTTAATTAACACGTGAAACATGCTGATTTCTTGAATCTCACCGCAGATGTCTTCATCTTTGTCTACGACTTTAATTCGGTCACCCACTCGATATGGGAAGACAAAAAAGATCAAAAAGCTGGCAGTGATGTTGCTCAGAATTGACCACTGCGCAATAAATGCCACACCTAATACGGCAAAAATGGACGATAGGAACAAAGACACATCGCCATAGCCAATACCTGTGATAATGGCAAAAATAGAGGCGGTCAAAAATAGCAGCGCGACATTGAAACAACGCTGAATAAAACTCAAACGAGCCTTTTTTACACCTTTCGTTGTTGCCAAATTTAGGATGGCTCTATTTACAATCCTCTTCAGGATGCGATACGCGATCAGGACAAAAATGCCCATCAATAGTTTGTAACCGAGGGAGCCCGTAGTGAAATACTGGCTCACTTGCTCTAATTGGATCCAATCATTCATTTCTTCATCTCGACGATATCTAGAAAGCGGCTTTTATAGCTGATTTTTTGCTGTAAGTAATCACAATTTTTCTTTACACCATTTGTCTCTGTGTTGAGGTACCACAGAGTACTATATCGGTTAATCAAAGACTTAGTGAGCATTGCGAACTCTTTGGCTTTATGACTTATATTCAATCAAAGCTGACGTGATTTTGAAGAGAGCAATCTTTGAGCTGTATCCCATATCCGACATTCTATGACGCTAGTTCCTTATAAACGAGCTGAATATGACTTTTGTCCTGATAACCTAAGGTGTATTAATTGAAATAGCTTTTAGGGCGTTGAAAAATGGAAGAAGATGAAAAGGCGATTATGATTTTATTCGTGATTGTTGGCCTTGTACTCGTTTGGGTCGCGCTTGAAGAACTTAATTATCTCGGGCTCACAATAAAATAAGCCCCGTTAAACACAAGTTAAACGGGGCCCTTGTCTTTTATCAATGTGAATTCAGGCTAGCTAACCGCACGCACTTTGCCTTGTTTCAAATCGTTCAGCACTTGCGCTTTAGGGCCATCTGCGATGATGCTGCCTTTCTCCATCACAATTACGCGATCAACGATGTCGAGCATAGACGTTTTATGCGTAATCAGAATCAGCGTTTCACTAGGTTTCAACTGTGCTAATTGATGTTTAATGTGCATCTCTGAGCGATTATCCATCGCACTGGTTGGTTCATCCATGAGTAGAACAGGAGGACGACCCAAAAATGCACGAGCGATCGTGACTGCTTGACGTTGACCACCCGAAAGCATTGCACCGCCTTCACCAACTTGGCGTTCTAAGCCCGCTGGGTCAGATTGCGTAAACGCAGTAACACCGGCACGATTCGCTGCGTCTAGTACGTCACGGTCATCGGTTAATGGGCGACCTAGCGTAATGTTGTCGCGGATAGAACCAAAGAACAGATTCGAATCTTGCGGCACACAACCAATATTACGGCGAATGTCGACATGATGCAGCTGTGCGATGTCGGTATCATCAATGCGAACATGACCTTCCGTCGGCTGATACAAGCCCATGATGAGACGTTCTAACGTGGTTTTACCCGAACCGATACGGCCTATGATCGCTACTTTTTCGCCTGGGTTAATGGTCAAGCTCAAATCTCGAATCGACGCCACCGGTGAATCTGGGTAGTGGAAGGTCACGCGTTCAAGTTCAATTTTGCCTTGTACTATTGGGCGGTGAATGTAACGTTTACCTTCTTCTTGTTCATCCGGCATTTCCATGACTTGATTGATAATTGTCATAGAAGACTTCGCTTGGTTGTAGCGCGTAGAGAGTAAGGATAACTGAACCAAAGGACCAATCGCGCGGCCGCTAAGCATGGTTGCGGCAATCAAACCGCCCATGGTTAAGTCGCCTTCTGCAATTAAGTAAACGCCTAGGATGATCATCCCTACGTTACTACTTTGCTGCACAAAACCCGCCGCGTTTTGAATGCTATCCGTAATTCGTCGGCTTTTTATATTCCAGTTCGCCATGTGCGCAACTGCCTCTTCCCAGCGGTATTGGAATTGGCTTTGCGCACTGAGCATTTTTACGGTTTCTAACCCAGCCAAGCTCTCTATCAAATTGGCATATTTTTGCGATGCTAGGCGTGAACCCTCCTCAATGGAGCGGCGCAGCGGCCCCTGTATCAGTAGCGAGTGAATAATCAAAATGACCACGCCCACCATCGGTACATACACAAGATCGCCAGCCATTAGCCATATAATCACTAAGAATAAAATGGCAAAAGGCAAATCAATGAGAGCACTGACGGTCGCTGAAGTAAAAAACTCTCGAATAGATTCGAATTCTTGTAAATGGCGAGCGAAGGCACCGACCGAAGGCGGCTTCGATTCCATTCTAATCCCCATCACTTTGCTGAACAGTTTGGATGAAATCAGAATGTCAGACTTCTTGCCCGCCACATCAATGAAGTAATTTCTCAGCGACTTGAGAATGAAGTCGAACAGGAACACGACAAAAATGCCACTTGCTAGTACCCATAGGGTTTCAAACGCAAGATTCGGAACCACTTTGTCGTACACCAAGCGAGTGAATAGCGGAGCGGCAACCGCAAAGAGGTTGATGAGAAGTGATGCGATTAAAACATCACGGTAGATGCGTTTTGACTGCCACAAGGTTGACCAGAACCAGTGGCCTTCGTTGGTTTTGAGCACTTCGGGAGAGCGCTCATCGAAACGGAATTGCTTTTTAACTAAAAAGTACCGACCAGTGTATTGCTCAAGTAGGTCTTCTAATGGAATAGAGATCGGCACCATTCCACTTTCTAGGGTTGTGACTTCGGCCTCGCGTTTCTCCATATTGATGCTGTTGAGAACGCAAGAGTCACCGCCTTTAAGAACTAAGATTGCCGGCAGAATTAGGCTGGAGATGCTCTCCAGCTCTGCGCGGTTTTCCTTGGCAACCAATCCGGCCCTTTCCGCTGCTCTTGGTAGCAAAAATGGGGTCAGTTTACCGTCAGATAGCGGTAGTCCGTTGACTAGCGCTTCTGGCGAGTTAGCTAACCCATAGTAACGGCTAACGTAAATGAGCGAATTCAGTAAAGGGTCTTTCATCGTTGATAAACCTTTTTATTCCTTGTCGACGATGAATCCTTGGAATACCTCAACAAAATGTTCAGTGAGGAAATCCAACTGGATTTGAGTTTCGATACGCGATGCGATAGTCGTAATACCAAGGTTGTGGGCAGTACGAGAGATCGACGTTAGCGTGAATTTCTGTTTTTCGTCGTGCAAGTTGTGTGTGAATAGGTAATCGAGCTTCACATAGTTCGGGCGGAACTCTTGGATGTATTCCAAAGATTGGAAGTTACGTCCGTAGTTATCTACGCCGAACTCAGCACCTGATTGGCGAATGGCATTACATAACAGTGCTGTGTGGTGAGGCTGATCGATAAAGCATTCCTCTGGAATTTCAAAATGTAGCTTAGAGGCCACTTTGGCGTGTTTTTCCAGCATGCTAGTTGTCCAGCGAATAAACGATGGTTGAGACAAGCTGCTTTGCGCGATGTTAATCGCGACTGGGTCATTAAGTTCACCACTTTCTAGCATCTTAATCATTGATTCAATGACATACTGGTCAAAGATGTTGGTGGCGTCTAACTGTTCTAGTGCGAATAGGTATTGATTCGCACGATACGTTTCACCATCTTTTTCGATGCTTGAAAATACTTCGTTGTGGAATACTTTACCCCATGTGTTTTTCGCAGCTTGGAAACGGAATTTAACCCAATCACTATGAATGGCTTCTTCAACCAACGCTTTCCATTGCTGTTTACCCATCAAACTAGAAGGTGTATCACTGCCAATGAAGCCGTATGGCTTGTCTGGTTGCGCTTTGGCTTTCGATAGTGCGTTGTCCACCATCGAGAGGATTTCAGAGCGCGTTTTCTGATCTTTGCTGTGTGCAACCCCTAGTGACGCTTTAGGTTTTGCTAAGCCTGTTGGGTCAGTATTTAGGCCGTTCACACAATTGACGATGCTGTCCGATAAAATGCGTAACTCGCTCTCATCCATATGAGGGAAAAGCAAGCCGAACTCATCACTAGATAAGCGAGCAATAGTGGCACCCGGTACATCAATGGTGTTTTTCAAACGTTGAGACAGTTCTTTAACGTGGGCATCTGCGCGTTGGTAATCTTTGGTCTCGTAAATGTCCCCAATGTATTCAGCATGGAGTAGCGCGATACCCCCTTGCGTTTGCTCTGCAAGCCATTGGTCAATTTGGTTGATGTAGAATGAGCGGTTACCCAATTTAGATATAGGGTCGAGGTAAGCCTGAGCACGCAGACGTTGCGCCTCTTTGGCTTGCTCTTTGAATGATAGCTCGATTTGAGCAGACATCATGTTAATGCCATCTACCACCGCGATAAGATCTTTGGTTCTTGGACGAGCAAGCGGTTCACCAAATTGGTTATTCGCGATTTCATGCATTTTATTTACGATGGCCGTTAATGGTTTTAGCGAGCGACGTAGGATGTATGAAATTGCCACTAAACCAGCTAGAAAAATGACACTGAATACAGACAGCAAGCCAATAAAACCTTGCCAGAGCTGCTCGTAAGCTGCGCCTGGGTGGCTAATGATTTCTACTTCGGCGAGCTGCATCCAACCACTGGTCACAACACGCTTATCGTGAATCGCTTTAAATAGATTCATGTCGATAAACCATTGTGGCACCGTACTTGGTTTAACTGGGTAAGTACGCACGATCTGGTAGTCAGAATCTAATGCTGTAAGACGAACAACTGAGTAGGTGCTGCCGTCAAATAGAGCATTAATCACGGACTCAACCGCGACTTTATCTTTGTCCTTTAGGTAAGGAGCCAATGCCAAACCTACGGTGTTAATAGTGTTGTTGACCTCTGAACGTTGCTGTTGCTCCAAGCTGTCTCGAGTCGTGTTGAATTGGATTACGAATACTGATGCCAACAAGAGTATAAAGACCGTAACCATCCCCACCACAAGCTTCTTATATAGGGTCATGTTTCTCACTCGTCATAGTTAATTTTAGGTTTATTTAACTGCAACTTACGTTCGCGCGAGCGTAAGTCATTCCAAAGGCTCAACCGTGATGCTTTCCCTGCCAGCTCTCCAGTGCTAGCAGATGACTTCATCAACCACAGGTTTGTACCATTAAAACTGTATATCGGTAGCAAGTCGCTACGCTTAGAGGCTCGGACAATGTCAGGATTGATATTATCGAGAATGAGCGGCTCAGAACTTGGGGTAGGGTAGTAAGCTAATACCATGTGAAACTGATTCAGTTCGATGGCTTTTACGTATATTAACCGCATCTTTGAATCTGGTATTCCTAGCTCGAGTAAAGAGAAGTACTTAGCAATAGTGAAATCTTCACAGTCTCCTGCGTTACTCCCTAAAAATTCGAGTGGCGTAGCCCAATAATCTGTCTTTCCCCACAGTTTTATGTCGTCAACGAAATACAGCTGATTAAAAAAGTCGTTAACGCCAGCGAGCTGTTCATGAGTCTCTAATTGTTTAAATAAGTCGAGGTTCTTTCGCCATGTATTTACGCGCAATCCCGCACGTTCGCCGTACACCGCTGTGACCGTATTGACCCATCGTTGTTCTTTACTGTTCAGCGCACCAAGTTGGAACGACAAACAACTTAAGCTGATTAATAATGTAACTTTACGCTGCAAATTGGATCGCATATTCGACTCGTATCACAAGTATACTCTTCTAGAGAGTTCGTCAGTGAGAAATAAGTGCTTTTTATTTAATCGCTTATCGCTCAATACTCCCTATCGCGAGTATCTTAATGTGGTTTACTCCTTCAAGGCGTTCGTTTTGGCACTTAAAATCGGTTTAAGTAGATATTCCAAAACGGTTCGCTTCCCTGTGATGATATCGACCGATGCTGTCATTCCTGGAATGATTGGTAAATCTGCATCTTGACCAAAGTTTGTTTTTTCGGTGCGTACACGAACAATGTAGAAGCTGTTGCCTTCTTCATCTTGAGTGGTATCCGCGCTGATATGTTCCAACTCTCCCTCTAAACCGCCGTACTTTGTGAAGTCGTAAGCTGTAAACTTCACGATAGCATGAAGATCTGGGCGTAAAAATGCGATGTCTTTTGGCGCAATTTTCGCCTCTACCAATAGTGTGTCTTCTGTTGGTACGATCTCGACGATATCCATACCAGGTTGGATAACACCACCGACAGTATTGATGTTCAGTGTTTTGATTTTGCCTGTTACTGGCGAATTCACAACCGTTCGGTTTACTCTATCTTCCAAGCCCACCGCTGATTCAACCAAAGCAGATAACTGGTCTTGGGCGCTGTTGAGTTTCTCTTGCTGTTCAGAGCGGAATTTGAGTGCAACATCAATACGGTTGAGCATGGATTCTCGAATCGCTGATTGCAATACGGGAATTTTGAGCTCACTGGACGTCATTTCACGACGGGTATCGTTGACTTGGCGCTGTAATTTGAGCAGTTCAATACGAGGAACAACGCCCTCGTCTGCCAAAGGTTTGGTGATATCGAGTTCTTTTTTCGCGTATTGGTAGCTTTGACGCAAGTTCCTTACTCGTGCTTGGATCTCTACCAAGTCCTGCTGCTTTTGCTGCACTTGTTGGTCAATAACAGAAAGTTGGTTGCGTAAATTATCTAGATCTTCGCGATATTCTGCTTTTTGACGCTGTGTGAGTTGAGGTCGAGTCTCTTCCAAGGTTGGTGGGAAGGTCAGTTTACCGTAATCAAGTAGTACACTTTGACGCCAGTTTTCCGTTTCAAAATCACGATTAACGGCAACACTGTTAATAGAAGCGGATAGTTGCAGCACAGATGCGGTAAGGTTGGCAACTTGTTGCTCACGTTCACGAAAATCTGAGCGAAAGCGGGTGTCATCGATAAGCAGTAACTGTTGGCCTTTTTCAACCAACTGACCTTCTTTGACTAAGATTTCTTTGACTAAGCCACCTTCTAAGTTTTGGACTACTTGTACCTGTGAGGAGGGAATCACTTTGCCTTGACCAACCGTGACTTTGTCGATTTCAGCCCAAGATGCCCAACCTATTGCTGCAATGAAAAATAGCACCATAACCCAGAGCATAAAACGCGCGCTGTTGGGGGTATTGAGGAGCAATGCTGCAGTTTTGTCATCAACAAAATCCAACTCTTCATCGTTGAGTTTGTTGTAGTTATCTCGGCTCATCACAGTCCCTGCTTATATAATTACGGATTATCTTTTTGATCTTATTATTATTAACCGATCATGTCAGCATGCTCGGCTAATAAAATATGAGAAGAGGGTTATTCTCTCTTCAAATGAGCTTTCTTACACTTTCTAAATCAAACAAAAGCATAATTAGCGCCGGAGTATAGCTATTACGCCTTGAACTTGGCTTTATCCAACTGATGTTTTTTTAGTTTGTCGTACAAGGTTTTGCGTGATACCTGTAATTCTAGTTGAACCTCTTTGAGTCTGCCGCGATGTCTTTGCAATGCATCGAATAACAAGCAATATTCAAAGTATTCTGTGCGCTGAGTCATACTCTGAATTTCAAGACTTTTCTCACTATTCCAATCTTCCATTCTAAAAGTATCTGGCTTGAGGGCACGAAGTTCAGCAAATTGGCGTAGCTGCTTAACGTTTTCTGGCCATTCGAGACTGGTGAGGTGTTTGACTTCTTCTAGGCTGATATGTGGTGGCTGTAACTGATATCGGCTCGCGGTGTGGCGCACAAAGTGCTTGTATAAAGGCCCTATATCTTCCTTTCTTTCATCGAGCGTTGGTAAGTGAATTAGAGTCGCCAGGGATTTTAGAGGCGGCTCGGCTTGGGTGGTCGCGCCAAAAACACGTTCAAGTTTTGGGTGCTTGAACAAGTATTCCCATTGCTCAAATGATACATGCTCTGCGCTATGTAAGTACAAACTGCAGTGGCGTTTTCCTTCACTTAAGCGGTGTATGGCTTTGTCGAGCGCTTCTAATGAAAGCTCATAGAGGTCTTCACCAGAAGCGGCGATTAGCTCACTATCCGGTGTTGCATGTATGTCGTGGGCAAATTGTGCGGCGAGACGGCGACCTGTACCATCTTGACCTACAAAAATGAGCGGCTGGCTTGTAGGCGCACTGATCAAGGCGCGACGAATGCTCACCATGGCCTTACTGTGACCAATCATTTTCGGACCAACATGAGTTTGCATGTCGAGCTCTTTCTTAAGCCAGATGTTTTCTTGCAACAAGTTCAGTTTATCGCTGGCATTGTTGAGCGATTTCATGAGCTGTTCCGTTGAAAACGGTTTTTCTAGAAAGTCGTACGCGCCGCTTTTCATCGCATCTACCGCGGTTTTCACATCTCCATGTCCAGTAAGTACGATGAATTGAAAGTGATCGTTTTTGCTTCGCAAAGTTCGCATAAACTCCAAGCCATCCATCACGGGCATATGGATATCGGTAATGATAATCGCAGGCGTATTTGAGTCGATTACGCGTAAGGCTTCTACTGCGTTTGGTAAGCAGGTGACGTCTATCCCTTCAATCAGCAGGGCTTGAGACACGGCATCACGAATGTGTGGTTCGTCATCAACAAAGAAAACTGGGTTATTCATGGTCGTTTTCCACTTCTGGGGTACGTTTATTCTGATTGACTATTGGTAGCGTCACGATAAAGGTCATCCCTCCTGCTTGTTGTTCTGTGTTCTGATGTTTATAGGCACAGAGGGAGCCGTGATAGCTCTCTATAATCCGCTTGGAGATGGTCAAACCTAATCCAAGACCCTCCGGCTTAGTCGTAAAAAATGGGTCGAACACTTTTGCTAGGGCTTCGTCTGACATCCCTGGTCCGTTATCGGAAACAAGAATGTCGCAACTGTCATCATGACACTGAACAGCAATGGATATTTGCGGATCGATACAGTGGTTTTCCATCGCTTGTGCGGCGTTGTGGAAGAGGTTTATCAGCACTTGTTCTAATTCAACGCTGTGAATGGCCAGCTTCACATCATAGTCTATGGCCGGAACTTTTAGTGTTACTCCTTGCTTAATAAGCTTGTTGCTCAAAATGCTGGTGGCAGTATGTACCGCGTCGTGCAGTACTGAGATTTCATTGTGTGAATCGTGCGTGGTTTTCCGAGTAAAGACTTTTAAGCGGGCAATGACTTCCGAAATGGTGTCATTGAGTGTCAGCATTTTGCCCAAATTGTCAGCGACCATTGGGTATTTTTCCATTGCCAACAAACGCTGCGAGTTTTCGGTATAGGTTCTTAGTGCGGAAAGTGGCTGATTTATCTCATGATTAATACTGGCTGATAGCTCGCCCAACAGTGCCAATTTCGCGGCTTGCGTCAGTTCTTGTTGTGTTTGTTTAAGCTCTTGTTGGCTTTGCTCATATTGGCGGATAGTCTGTTGTAGTTTTTGGTTGGCTTCACTCAGAACTAGTGTCCGTTGCACTACTTTTTCTTCTAGGCTCACATTGAGATGGGCAAGGCGTGCTTTGTTAACTAGGGTTTGGAACCACGCTAACGCAATTAGAGCAATGAGCGCATATAAGATCAGGAAGACGATATCGGCCTGTAAAACGGCGGCAAGAACGCTGTTGTGGTTAATTAAGGCAACGACGCGAAACCCTTTATCCAATAAGTGTGTTGCGTATGCGAGGTAATTCGGTGATAGAAGCAATTGATTGTCATCAAACTCCGTGACACCACTGTGTGCCGTTAACTCACCAAAATATTCGGGCAAGGTATCGCCATATTGACGCGTTTCAGTAAGTTCATTTATTGCGCTCGATGACAGTGGGAAAAGTGCACGATAGCGCCAGTCTGGTAAATTGCTCATAAACACGACATTGTGTTTATCTGTAATGAGTACGTCAGTCGTGGTTTGCGAAAGGCGCTGTTCTAATTGCTCCAAATTCACTTTTACTGTGATCACGCCAACGACTTCCTCATTTACCCACAGCGGAGATGAGAAGAAGTACCCACGTTTATTCGAGCGTACGCCTAATCCAACGTATTGAGCGGGCTCACCGCGTCGCGCATTTTTAAAATAGGGGCGATAGCTAAAACTAGAGCCAACAAACGTATCTTCTTGCTGAAAGTTACTTGAGGCAATGACTAACCCGGTGCGGTCATGAACGTAAATAGTATCGGCCAAACTTTGCTTCAACCAATCTGATAACAGTAGGTTGAGCTCTTGAGAGGGCGTTCCGCGCTCGACTGCTTTGAGTAGTCTTGGGTCGTGACTTAATAGGTTTGGTATCTGTTCAAACTTTGCCAGTTCGTAGTCCACTTCTTGTGACACTTGCGCGGCTTGTCTCTCTAGCTTTTGTTGCCATTGATCATGTTGGTATTGAGTTGCGTAATGATGAGTAAGCGCAAGCCCTGAAATGCCGACGGCACACAGTAGCAGTAAAAAATGACGTAGGGCTTTGGGGTTGAGTAAGTTCACGATCGGCTCACTGGTTTTTTGTGTCATGGTATCAAATGACGCACTGTGATGCTGTGAGCGGCAACGATAACAAGCACAATGATGTCCTTGTATTTCCTCAGTATCGGGAGCACAATCGACAAAAACGAGTGAAGGAGTAAAGATGGAACTTGCTGATATTCGTCGTGAGTACACCAAAGGTGGGCTGCGTCGTAAAGATTTGAAAGCTGATCCTATTGATCAATTTAATCTGTGGCTAGAGCAAGCAGTTGAAGCGGGTTTAACGGACCCGACTGCGATGACAGTTGCAACGGTTGATGAAAATGGCATGCCGTTTCAACGCATTGTTCTATTGAAAAACGTCGACAAAGATGGTTTTGTGTTTTACACCAACCTAGGCAGTCGCAAGGCCCAGCAGCTAGAGCATAACAGCAATATTAGTTTGCACTTCCCTTGGCATCCGTTAGAGCGCCAAGTTCATATTACTGGTGTGGCTGAAAAGCTTACCGCCGTAGAGAATATGAAATACTTTACTTCTCGTCCTAAAGAGAGCCAGTTGGCCGCAATCGCGAGCAAACAAAGTAGCCGTATTTCTGCCAGAGGTGTGTTGGAAGGTAAGTTTTTAGAGCTAAAACAGAAGTTTGCTAAGGGTGAAATACCAGTACCAACCTTTTGGGGTGGCTTTCGCGTAAAACCAAAGAGCATCGAATTTTGGCAAGGTGGCGAACATCGCCTTCACGATCGTTTTCTTTTCTCCCAGCATGATGGAAGTTGGGACATTGATCGTCTAGCGCCATAGGCTTATGGTCCCTCATGAATAAACAAACACCGCCGAATTGGGGCGGTGTTTTTGTAGGTGGAAGCGATGCGAATTATCGCTCTCCATTCAACACAACCGATAATTGATGCTTAAGCAGCGTTTTGGGTACAACAGAGCCGTAGCCTGCTTCCATTGCTTTATCTATTAGCTCGTTCTTGCTGTTCGCTGCAAACTTATTACGTAAGCGTGCGACGTGACCTTCAACGGTTTTTGTTGATATGCCCATGACCTGAGAGATGAATTGAGGCTTTTTGCCATAGAGCAAGAGGAAAAGCGTTTCTTGCTCGCGGCATGTGAGCTTCTCTGGTTTTGGTTGTAAGTCAGAAAAACGAAAGATGGATTGTTGATTTGGGTTGGTACTGATTGCACGACAAACCCAATACCCGACTTCAATCACGGCGGTGTCGGTGAGTTCCCTTCCGTAGAAAATGGTGCCTACGATGTCGCCTTTGTCATCTCGCCACGGTGTTTTAGTAAATATATGTGCTCGCCAGCGGCCATCTGGATAAGGGTGGATATCCAGAATTTTTAGTGACTCGCCAGTTTCGAGAACGTGTTTATCTTGGCGTTGAAATTCTTGCGCGCATTCAGTGGTTGGGCTGGCCATATCAAAATCAGTTTTACCCAAGCACTCCTCGGGCGACGTGTGCCCTAACAGTTCTGCGTATTCCTGGTTTACGTATAGGAATACCGAATCTTTATCTTTGCATCCCCAACAACCTGGTAGCTGTTTAAGGAGGGACTGTTCTATGGTATCGACTGAAATATTCACAAAAGGACTCACTACATACTGCTTTTACCAATACAGAGACGTCCGTGTTACATGGCTCGTATTGATGTTGCCAAGTAGGCAGTTACGTTGCTAGAACACGTTCGTTGATTGGCGCTCAATCCAATTAAATTCATGGTGTTCGATGTTTTCGTCAGGTAGTCATAGACAACGACGAAATGGAACGAAGAGTTTAATTGGGAAAATGGTCTGTTTCATTACAGATATGTGCGCTCACGGATGTCCGCCTAATGTTCGGCTTACAACTCGTATCGTCCTTGATCATGCTTCCTACAACTCAGTTGTAATGTGGTTGACGTTCATATCACTTGTGAGCGAAAGAGCAGCACCTAAGCATATGAGAGGGACAGTGAGACAAAAGCTATGATATCAGCTTATGCCATTGTTTTCATTGTTGAGAAGCGAAAAAAAAGCCAGCCTGAAGACGGGCTGGCAACACAAGATATAATCTTGTCGACGTGTAGAAGAGGTTCTAAATTACCTAGCGAGGGTCTGCTAAGTAAGTTAGAGGTATCAATGAGATACCGAGAGCTTTAGATCGTATGCATCTTAAAGCTCGATAACTAATGTATTGAATCAGAGGCATATTAGTAAGGGGGGAAATCCCTCTATGTTGAGTTTAAGCGTGGGTTTCGATCCGTTTCGGAGACGACTTATCTAATATGGAGCACGGTGTTTTACAAAATAACAGATTGTTCGGTAACAAGGATCTTTACATTGATTGATTATGTATACGTAAGGTGTTGCCTATCTATCCGTTTTTGTTAATAAAATTGGTTGCTCACTGACCGTAAATTAACCTCGCATGATCATCGTTCCGGAACTATGATCATGTAAATGAACTTGATCATGCTGATTTGATCTTGTCGATTGAGTTGGGTAAAAGTTGCAACCCAACAAAGAAGGTATATGATGCGAAGACGTAAGCTGACCGTGTAAAGACGACTGTTTAAAATGAGTGACTCAGATAACCAAAAAATCCTTTCATATCAAGAGATTATTCTGCCAAAGCCGGCGGAGCTGATCACACTTCCGTCTTATATGGATTGCCACGATCATTCTTATACGCAGATCGTGATTGGTTTAAAAGGGCAAGCCGAATTTGAAGTGCGCGGGCGAGGTAATCTTGTCGGCCCTGGTCAAGGTTGTGTGGTCACCGCATGCTCTGATCATGCTTTCGGTGGCGTCATCAATCAATCGGATATTTTGGTGCTGAATATGCCCAAACCGACAAATGATGATCCTGAAATGCTTCAAAAAATCAATAACCTGGAGAGAGATCATGTCTACTTCCAGTTAGATAGTCAAATTCAGAAGTTGATACAGATGTTGGTTCAGGAAATGCGAAACCATCCGGATGACCTGCTGTTAAGTCGTGCGTGTAACGACACTGTGATTGCATTAATGCAGCGCCATATCTCGGCATTTGAGACCAGTCGAAAAGAGTCGCGCTTTGATTTGGAGGCGATTGATCGTTACATTGAGCAGCACCTGAGTCATAAGATTAGTGTGGCTCAATTGGCCGGGCGAGTGTTTCTTGGGGAAAGTCAGTTCCATTGCTTGTTTAAAGAGCAGATGGGGATTACACCTCATCAATATGTTCTTGGAAAGCGAATCGACATGGCTCGTGAATTAATCGAGCAAGGGCACCTTTCTTTAGGGCAAATTGCAGAGTTTACTGGCTTCTCAAGCCAGAGTACTTTTACTCATACTTTTACTCGCTTACAGGGAATATCACCTTCCCGTTATAAAAAACAAGTTGGATAACAACGCGTTTTTTTAGGTCAAATAATCATCAATCAGAATAAAGCCATGCACTATGCATGGTTTTTTTATGTTTTATTCACGTGACCTATCTCTCGTTTTTTTAAATTCTCTGTTCTTTGCAGTGGTTGATATGCCACTTGATCCTACATTTTCTCTTAGAACGAGCTCTTCACAAAAATCTTATTGATATTCTTGATATTTTGTTGTGAATGCAATGAAAAAATTAAAATTTACAACACAAAATATTACCTATTTGAATGTGACTATGTGGATGTTTTGTTATAAAAGCGAGTTTTTGGCAAAAATGTCGTAGTTTTTGACAAGTATTCTTATCGGCCTCAAAATACACTGCCAGCCATTGATAATCCTCGAAGCGGTTTTCGAGGAGTGAGATTGAGGAACACACATGTTTACAGCTACGAACGTGTTGACACCGGAATTTATCGGGCAGCCGCTTGATAAGTTGTGGTCACTGATCTCGCCATTATATATGGTGGACGAGTCTCAATGGCTAGAGCAACTATTGCCACTAGCGACGCCGACAGAGGATGAAAAATCGGCGATCACTACCCAAACGACCCACCTTATCGAAGCCATTCGTGCCGATAAGAAGTCAATCCAGATGATTGATGCTTTATTGCTGGAATACAGCTTAGATACTCAAGAAGGTATCTTGCTGATGTGTCTTGCAGAAGCATTAATGCGCATCCCAGATGCCGCGACAGCAGATTCTTTGATTAAAGATAAGTTGAGTGTCGCAGACTGGAAATCTCACCTGAAGAACTCTGACTCTGTGTTTGTTAACGCATCAACATGGGGCCTCATGCTAACAGGTAAAGTGGTTGGTCTTGGTGAGCAAGGCACCCAGAGCCCAGGTCAGGCTGTAAACCGTCTGGTAAATAAATTCTCTGAGCCTGTGATTCGTAAAGCCATGTATCAGGCAATGAAGATCATGGGTCACCAGTTTGTTCGTGGTCGTACGATCGAAGAAGCGCAGAAGAACGGTCGCCCAATGCGCGACAAAGGTTTCACCTACTCATTTGATATGTTGGGTGAGGCGGCGTTAACTACAGCGGACGCGAACAAGTACTTCAAAGATTACCTAATGGCGATCGAAGCGGTGGGTCGCGAGACTTACGGTAACGACACCAGCCCTGCGCCTTCGATTTCCATCAAGCTTTCTGCATTACACCCGCGCTACGAAGTCGCAAATGAAGAACGTGTAATGACAGAGTTGTATGACTCACTAATGCAGCTATTGAAACGTGCAATTGAAGTCGACGTTGCAATCACAATCGATGCAGAAGAAGCGGATCGCCTTGAGCTTTCTCTGAAGCTATTTGAGAAAGTATACCGTAGCGATCTTGTGAAGGGTTGGGGCAAGTTTGGTTTGGTTATTCAAGCCTACTCAAAACGTGCGCTACCAGTCTTGGTGTGGCTAAATGCACTCGCAAAAGAACAAGGTGACGTTATTCCTCTGCGTTTGGTTAAAGGCGCGTACTGGGACAGCGAAATCAAGTGGTCTCAACAAGCGGGTTATGCAAATTACCCAGTATACACTCGCAAAGAAGCGACGGACGTTGCATACCTAGCTTGTGCTCGTTTCCTACTTAGCGAAGGTGTTCGCGGTAATATCTACCCACAATTTGCAAGCCACAATGCTCACACGGTGACGGCAATTGCTGTCATGGCGGAGCACAAAGAATACGAGTTCCAGCGCCTGCATGGTATGGGTGATTCTCTGTATAACCATGTTATGAAAATGTACGGTCAGCCAGTACGTATTTATGCACCTGTCGGTAGCCATGCTGATCTTCTTCCGTACTTGGTTCGTCGTCTGCTTGAAAATGGTGCGAACAGCTCGTTTGTACACCGTCTAGTTGATGCGCGTTGTCCGATTTATGAGTTGACCCACCACCCTGTGGATGTGTTGACGGGTTTTGACACGCTACACAACGACAAAATTCCATTGCCTGCCGATATTTTCCCTGAGCGTAAGAACTCATATGGCGTCAACATTGATATCGACAGTGAGGCGAAGCCATTTGAAGCGCAGGTAGAAAGCTTCATGGACAATCAGTGGGTTGCAGGCCCGATGATCAATGGTGAGCGTTTTGCCGAATGCATGATCAAGGAAAATGCCGCTGAGATCATCACCGCACCGTACGATCGCCGAATTGAAGTCGGCAAAGTGGCATTTGCAACTCTTGATCACGTTTCCGCTGCAATTGATGCGGCGCAAACTGCTTTCTCTGATTGGAAAGCCGTTCCTGTTGAACAAAAAGCGGCTTGTTTAGAAAAGCTTGCTGACTTAATGGAAGAAAACCTAGCTGAGCTGGTGGCGATTTGTCACAAAGAAGCGGGTAAAACGATTCACGATAGCATTGATGAAGTTCGTGAAGCGGTGGATTTCTGTCGTTATTACGCGAAACAAGCGCAAAACCTACAGCCATTTGAGCTAGAAGGCTTTGATGGTGTGAAACGCATTTCTAGCCGTGAAGGTCTTGGTGTGTTTGTGTGTATTAGCCCTTGGAACTTCCCGTTGGCTATCTTCCTTGGTCAGGTGACGGCAGCACTGATTGCGGGTAACACAGTGGTTGCAAAACCTGCTGAGCAAACAAGCTTAATTGCCGCTCGCGCTATTGAACTAATGCTGGATGCTGGTTTCCCTGCAGGTGTGATTCAGTTACTTACTGGTCGCGGCGCTGAGATTGGTCATGCACTGACTTCTCATGATGCCATTGCTGGTGTGGCATTCACTGGCTCAACGGCAACGGCGCAACGCATTAACGTTACGCTCGCGGAGCGCAGCGCGAAACCAGTTCCGTTTATTGCGGAAACAGGTGGCCAAAACGCAATGATTGTGGACAGTACTGCATTGCCAGAGCAGGTGGTGCGTGATGTGATTCGTTCGGCGTTTGCATCTGCTGGTCAGCGTTGTTCTGCCCTTCGTGTTCTATTTGTACAAGAAGATGTAGCAGACCGTATGATCAACCTGATTCAGGGTGCGATGAATGAACTGCATGTTGGTTTACCTTACCTACACAAAACAGATGTTGGTCCGGTTATCGACAGCAATGCAAAACAAAAACTCCTCGCTCACCTTGAGCAAATGAGCAAAACACAGACTAAAGTCGCTCAACTACAGCTGGATGAATCGTGTCAGCATGGTGACTTTGTTTCACCAAGTGCGTTTGAAATCTCGGGCATCGATGTGCTGAAAGAAGAACAATTTGGTCCAATCTTGCACATTGTTCGCTTTAAAGCGTCTGAATTACCGAACGTGGTTGCGCAGATCAACAAAACAGGTTTTGGCTTGACGATGGGTATCCATAGCCGTAACGAAACCACGTACCGTTGGATTGAGAAACATGCTCGAGTAGGTAACTGCTACATCAACCGAGACCAAGTTGGCGCTGTGGTTGGTGTACAGCCGTTTGGTGGTCAAGGCTTGTCGGGTACTGGCCCGAAAGCTGGTGGTCCACACTACCTATTCCGCTTTACTCAACATCTTCTTGCTCAAGCAGAAAACGCATAAGGAGTCGCATTATGGTTCATCAGATCACCTATTTTAAAGATGCATTCTCTGCGTGGGAGCAGTGGAATCTGACTGATTTTGATTACAAATGCGAGCATGTTCTGGCATTTAAATCTGCACTAGAAGGGCAGCAGTCTAGCGTTGCCAAAGTGGTTTCTTACCACTTGCAACAAGCATCAGCTCTTCTTGCAGAAACTCACCAGTTAGTTGGCCCTACAGGGGAAACTAACGAACTGTATGCCGCAGGACGCGGTGTGGCTTTGGTGATTTGTGAAAACAACATCGAGCCTGCTGATAATGCGTTATACAGTGCTTTTGCGATGATCACCTGTGCCTTAATTGCAGGCAACAGTGTGGTCGTTTGCAGTGACAATGCAGAGCTAAACCAATTGGTTAAGCAAGCTGTAGCGTTGGCAAACTTCCCATCTAACTTAGTCCAGGTTGTTGCGTACGATGCGTCTGCCCCGTTGCTTGAGAGCGATGTACGTAGTGTGGGTTATGTTGGGCGTTCACAGGTTGAGCATGCGCTCAATCTTCAACTAGCTAAGCGTGACGGTGCAATCGTCGGCTTAGTTTCTGAAACGGATTTAGAGTCACCGAAATGGGCTCATGATCCTCATCTCTCGTTGCGCTTCATTACTGAGCGCACTCGAACGATAAATATTACCGCGGTGGGTGGTAACGCAACTCTACTCGAGTTGGGGAACGAAACTCACTAACCTGACTTGTAATGCCAATCTGGAGTAACTGGACTGAGAGCCGGTCCAGATTGGTTTTTTATACTCTGATGTATTGCTGAGACGGTAAAATATCAGGGCAGGCAAGGAAGGAAATAATTATAACGAGGACTATCTAATGATAGAAAATAGCTTTGCTATCACGTCCACTTTTGTGGCGTATTTACTGATTATGGTTGCTATTGGCGTTTACGCGTATAAGAGGACTTCCAATTCATCTGACTACTTCCTAGGTGGCCGTAGCCTAGGTCCGTGGCCTGCTGCATTATCTGCAGGTGCTTCAGACATGAGTGGTTGGTTGCTGCTAGGCTTGCCTGGCTATGCGTACGCTGCGGGTATCGAGGCCTTCTGGTTAGCCGGCGGTCTACTTCTTGGTACATGGGCAAACTGGCTCATCAGTGCAAAACGCCTTCGTACCTACAGTATCCAAACTGACGCGCTAACGTTGCCAGAGTTCCTGTCACGTCGCTTCAACGATAAGTCGAAACTGATTCAGACAATCTCTGCGTTTTTCATTCTTCTATTTTTCCTTTTCTACACCAGCTCAGGTTTGGTCGCAGGGGGCAAACTGTTTGAGACGGTATTCGGTCTAGATTATACCTACGCTGTTATCATCGGCACGGTGTGTGTCGTTTCTTACACACTATTCGGTGGCTTCCTAGCGGTATCTTGGACTGACTTAGTGCAAGGTCTTCTAATGGCGGCTGCGCTAATGATTGTTCCTATAGCGGTAATGGACGGTGGTTTAGGTCAGCTAAGTTCTGATCTACATGACATCAACCCAGAACTTGCAACGCTATGGAATGACGCGAAAGGCGAACCATTGTCTGCGATTGCCATTATCTCTCTAGCGGCGTGGGGCCTTGGTTACTTTGGTCAGCCACACATCCTAGCGCGTTTTAAAGCGTCTCGTTCAAACAAAGATCTAACGACTGCACGTCGTATCGCAGTGATTTGGACGGCACTATCTATGGTTGGTGCAATGCTTGTTGGTCTTGTTGGTCTGGTTTGGGTTACGGGTCATCCGGGTACTCAACTAGAAGACGGCGAGAAGATCTTCATGCTATTGGTTAACGCAGTATTCCACCCTGTCGTTGCGGGTATGTTGTTAGCAGCAATCCTAGCGGCGGTAATGAGTACCGCTGACTCACAGCTCCTTGTTTCATCTTCAGCGCTTGCAGAAGATTTCTACAAGCAAGTATTCAAGCCAGAAGCGTCTTCTGAAGAAATCGTAATGATTGGTCGTATCGGTGTTATCGTTATTTCTCTTGTTGCGCTATTCCTAGCGATGACGCCTGATAGCTCAGTACTTGGTCTTGTATCTTACGCTTGGGCTGGTTTTGGTGCGGCATTTGGTCCTGCGGTTGTACTTAGCCTTTACTGGAGCGGTATGAACCGTAACGGCGCGTTAGCAGGTATTCTTGTTGGTGGTATCACTATCGTGGTTTGGAAGCAGCTAACTGGCGGTTGGTTTGATGTGTACGAAATCGTACCGGGCATCATCTTCTCTACGCTTGCTATCATTGTGGTAAGTAAAGCAACGGGCGGTGCTGCGCAAGACGTGTTAGACCAACACCAGTCGTTCGAGAAAAAACTGGTTGAACTAGACTAGTAACTTCCCGTATATGAACACAAAGCCCGCTATTTTAGCGGGCTTTGTTTTATCTGAAACTTAATTAGCGTTAATGGTGGTAGCTTGAGATCAGAGCTTAGCATTGCTCGGTTAGATTGGAGTGTTAGTCGCGACGAATTTTGGCGTAAATAACGGTGTTACTCAGCTCTCCCGATGTAGTCAGACGTTCGTTTCTGAGCTCTCCTTCGAACTCATAACCACAGCGCTCGGCTACAGCCCGGCTCTTTTGGTTGGTGCTATCAGCATGAATTGCGATTCTCTTGGCACCCAAGTCATCAAACGCATAGCGCTCAACTTCGAGCACAGCCTCGGCAACATACCCATTGCCAACGGCAGCATTATCTAACCAATAACCTATCTCAAAGGATGGTACGTCGGGATCTCGAATCATCAGGCCGACCGCACCCAGTAAGCGATCGCTTTCCTTTTCAATGATGTAGTAACGCAGCTCTTCTTCGAAGTTTTCAAAGTTTGCGATGGCTTTCTCTGTCCCTTCTATCATCGCTTCTAATGTCAGCACATGAGGCACCCACGGCAGATAGACTTCGAGAGTTTTTTGGCTGCGAACGACAGCTTGATGCGCCTCTTCGGCTCGTTCTAAACAAGCAGGGATGAGTTTGAGACGTTTCGTTTCCATGCCGACTCTCCTATGGGTGAAAAATGAACGGAAAATCATTTAAACAGATGTACTTAGAATGATCTAGTCAACGCCGTCATATTATTCACTTGGTTTGCCAGAGAGAAACTGAGAGAATCGAACCGTTATCAAACCAACTAGGTTCATTATGAAACTTTTAGTAAGAAACTTGGCTCGTCACATGACCGAGCAAGATATCCGCAAATTATTCTCAGCGTACGGCAAAGTAGAACTGTGTTCGCTAGTGCTTGATCAAGACACGGGTTTGTCGAAAGGCTTCGGTTTTGTCATCATGCCGGACGAAGCAGAAGCCATTTCTGCTCTTGAAGCACTGAATTTGACGAACGTAGAAAAAAGCAAAATTCGCGTGAAAGTCGCACAAGACTAACACAGAGAAAAGCCAGCGTTATTGCTGGCTTTTTTGTCTTTCTATTTAGAGACCAAATTGGCAACATTCTAGAATGTCTTCTCTTTTCGTTTTAGCGAGATTGATCATCAATTCTCTCTTCAAGTTGTTTCATTAAATCCTTTAACTGTAGAGAATCGAAATTGTCTGAATTCGGCACTTGGTAAGCGTCGTTGACTGTGTAGAGCATCAAACTTTTGCTAGAGAAGAACTCTTTCTGTATTTGGACTTTGACAATGTCATCAAGAGGTAGACGGAAGTAAACCGTTGAGCCCTGGCGGTACTTCAAGGTGTTGGTGCTTGCCTCGATATCTAGCGTTTTAGGATTGAACGCGCGGCGCGTGAAGTACGTTGAGAGCAGTTTCAATCCTATTATTGTGAGTGCTACGAGTCCAAACTCGACGATCTTGTCTGCTAGGTAGGAAAAATAGAACAGCGACAACAATACAGTTCCTAGCAAGAAAGGGTTGTTCTTGGGCAGATTTTGTGAAGTTTCATGGATGATCATCCGACATATTCCTCGACTTTATTCAGAAGCGACGAACGTGAGTTGGTAGACACAAACCTTTCGTTCTTTGCCTTGCATGCGCAATGTTTTGTCACCGATGTAAGGGATATTTAGTTTTTGGATCACCGATTTAGAACGCTGATTGTCCACCAAATGCATCACGGTTATTCCGTTTAACTCAAAGTGCATTCGAGCAAATTCGAGTAAGGCTTTGGAGGCCTCGAATGCATAGCCTTTCCCCCAATGTGGCACGCCAACCCAATAGCCTAATGTACCGTAGCCCTCTTCGATACGCGGTAAACTCACTGCACCAAGTAACTCCCCAGTGTTTCGCAAGGTAATAGCGTACGCCACGCCTTGATGCTGCTGATACATCGGATCGTGCCTATCTATCCATGCTTGCGCCATCGGTCGCTCATAAGGATGAGGGATGTTTGCTGTCATGTCGGCAATTCGCTTATCTCCAGCGAGTAAAGCCACTTGTTGGCAGTCATCGATATTGAATGGCCGGAGGACGAGTCTTTCGGTAGTGAGAATCGGTTGTATCGTCATGCATTTCTTCCTTGATGAGACGGCTATAGCTGCTAGCAACTGGTTTGCGGGGTAAATCGAGATAACAAGGCGTCTCGAAAGCTCGATCTAGCCAGGCGTGTAGTTGTCATGCGCCTTACTAAATAATAAGCCCGAACAATTGCTTATGTGTAATGTGTCGTATTATTACACACATAAGCACATTTGCTCATATTGATGGTGCAAAAGTTGAGGTCTGACCAATGTCTCAGTTTTTTGATACTTTCGTTCAATTTTTTGAAGATAGGGCACAAAAAATTAAAGGAGCTTTTTAATTGTGGAATTATTTTGAACAAAATATGTCAATTGTCAGTAGGACGAAAAAGTAGGGAGAAGAGAAATGCCGGATATATATTGCGCAGCTTGTAGAAAATCAACGCAACATAAAGTGATTATGAAGCGTTGCGAGCCTCAGTCTGTTGACTCGTTAACAGGCAAAATGGTGAGTTTTACACAGCTGATGGCGAAATTTGTATCAGGTGAACATTATTACGAGATGGAGCCTCAATACTACTGCCGTTGTTGTAATCATCGTGCAATTGGAGAGGTTGTTCCACATCCTACACGGCATACATCGGCCGCACTCTAATTCTGAGTGATAGCCATGATTAATGGCTAAATAGGGCAGTGTTGCCCGAACGACATATCTATACAGGCGTGTCATGCGCTTTCAAATTTGCGACTCCGCGGGAGCCGCTAGGTTGCTTTTTCTCTTCATATCACGGTTACTAAGTGAGCGGCAATAATCATAGCTCTTTCCCTCCTTCGTTGTTTTCTGGTTATTCTCTGCTGAATTTCACATGCTGTGCATTTGATGGTTTGCAATTGTTTGAGCAACGATTAATGTGATGCTTTCTAAGTGGTTACAAGGAAGTGGGTTAATGAGTTATCAATTGGACCGGATTGATTTACATATTTTGAGAGTGCTTCATTCGAGAGGCAGAATTCCGGTTGTAGAACTAGCAAAGCTGATTAACTTAACGACTTCTCCATGTTCTGACCGTGTAAAGCGACTAGAAAAAGAAGGGTACATCAATGGTTATCATGCGGAGTTGAATGCGGAAAAGTTGGGGCTGGATGTGCAAGTATTCATCCATATTCGTTTAGACCAAACCAGTTTTTCTATTTTTGAAAAGTTTGCGAAAGCGGTGGAATTGATGCCTGAAATTGAAGAGTGCTACTCGCTCTCTGGAGATTTCGATACCATGATAAAAGTTCGTGTTAAGAGCATGAAAGCGTATCAGGAGTTTATGTCGAGCAAGTTAGGCACGCTTCCGGGCGTGATTCAAACTCGTAGTGAAGTGGTCATAGAAGAACATAAAACGGGATTTGGTGTTAATCCCGAGCTCCTTGGTTAGGCGAGGTATGTGTTGAGTCTCCTTATTGAGCGTGACTTGGCGTATTATTTTTTCAAGATAAAAAAAGGAGCCGAAGCTCCTTTTTAATAAATCGGTGAGCGATTATACCCCGATAAAGGTACTGATAACGCCAATTAAACCACCAAAAACACCGCCCCAAACGACTAGCCAGCCAAGGTGTTCTTTGATCATCTTTTGCACCATTTCTTTAACTAATGCCGGTGTTAATTCGCTTAAACGTTGATCGATGATACCTTCAATGTTCTGCTTTATCTCATCCATCATTGCAGGAGATTCGAATTGCTCTTTCAGTGCTTCTTTGATGTTATCGCTCTTGCTCAACTCAATGATGGATTCTTGCATCTTTTCGACGAAAGGTTGGCGCATGGGTTGTAGCGCTTCCGAGCCGCCAAACATCGCTAGCATGCCACCAAACTGAGAGCCTTCAATTACTTCCACTAGGGAATCAAATGCTGGATTTAAATCTACTTTCTCAATTACTGGTTGAAGATCGATGTTCACACCGCCCGCCATTTCTTTATTCAAGAATCGGTCAATGTTCGCTTCAGTAAAAAACTGTTCCATCATCAGGTTTTTGATAGCCAGTTTAAACTCTTCAAATCGTGCGGGGATCACGCCAGAACCGTATAATCCAGGCACTTTCTCAAACAGCATATGGATGGCAAGCCAGTTGGTGATGGCGCCTGAGAACGCAAACAGCCCTGCATACCAAAGATAGTCGTTTTGTAATTGATGACCTCCAGCCATCAAAGCGATAGCGAGGACATTCGTTAGCAAACTTTTGTTCATAGTGACCAGTTATATATGAATATCGGAAAGAATAAGTGGGCCTGATTCTATACCTAAGTCACATTAAGATGCTAGGTTTTGCCGTGATGAGTAATCTTGTAGAGAAGGGACAAAAAATGAATGCTCAGAAAAACAAAACCCGACAATCATTGTCGGGCCACTGCTTTTTCTTAGAAAAACTAAGATTCTATTTTTAATTTTAGATGCGGTAGATCTTACAACAAAGTTGGCATTTCCATCTTTCTGAGTAGCCAAATAGCTTGTCAGCCCAACTTGGTTTGAGTTGTACGATCTGCATTGAACCACATTTACACATAAGCTAATTACCTTATTGTTAATATAATAACTAAGCCATCTATTGAGTATAGCTGTTTCTCAAAAAGTGAAATGACAAATGAAGACGGCTCAATACTCTGTATTGTGTTCATTGCAATGGATACGCAACGAGGCGGTATATTAGCAGAAAAAGTGTGAGCTTTATCATGGAGAGTGTCTCATATATGAGAAACCACAATGGCTATATGAGCATCTAGCCATGGATTTAAATAAAAAACGGCGCTTAAAGCGCCGTTTTTATTGAGCTTATCACTCGTTAAGAAGCGTGTTGATTGTCTAGTTCTTCAGCGATAAATCCGCCAGTTTGATGCGCCCAAAGCTGGGCGTAAATGCCGTTATTCGCAATGAGTTCTTGATGAGAACCTTGTTCAACGATGCTGCCTTTATCTAGCACGATGAGGCGATCCATTTGTGCGATGGTCGATAATCGGTGAGCGATAGCAATAACCGTTTTCCCTTGCATTAATTCATTCAAGCTTTCCTGAATCGCTGCTTCGACTTCTGAATCTAGAGCCGATGTTGCTTCATCCAATACCAGCAATGGTGCATCTTTGAGTAGCACACGAGATATTGCGATACGCTGACGTTGGCCGCCAGACAGTTTCACACCACGTTCACCAACTTGCGCATCGTATCCGACATTACCAAATGGGTCGGTCAGAGTTTCGATAAACTCATGGGCATGCGCTTGCTTAGTGGCTTTCAGCAAATCTTCTTCTGTCGCATCTGGATTGCCATACAAAATATTGTCTCGAATTGAACGGTGTAGCAGAGAAGTATCTTGGGTCACCATACCGATCTTTGAACGCAAAGAGTCTTGTGTGACTTCTGAGATGTTCTGTCCATCGATCTTAATGCTGCCGTCTTCGACATCGTGGAAACGAAGTAACAAGTTCACCAAAGTCGATTTTCCGGCGCCGGAGCGCCCAACCAAGCCGACTTTCTCTCCTGGTTTGATGTTGAGATCGAGATGGCTAATTACGCCTTTGTTCTCACCGTAATGGAAGCTGACGTTATCAAAGTGAATGCCTCCTTCAGTGACAACCAAGTCTTTTGCACCTGGTTTATCTTTAATATCAATAGGCTTAGAGAGCGTTTTCATTCCATCGACAACGGTTCCCATGTTTTCAAAGAGGGCGCCAACTTCCCACATTATCCACATCGACATACCGTTTACGCGCAATGCAAGACTAACAGCAATCGCAATCGCGCCAACGCTAATGGCACTATCCAACCACAGGTAAATCGATAAAGCAGCAACGGAAAATACCAAAATATAGTTTGAGATCTCTACAGCGACGTCGAAGCCGGTCACTAGGCGCATTTGACGATAGACCGTATTTAAAAATCCTTTCATGCCTTGCTCGGCATATTGGGTTTCGCGCTGGCTATGAGAAAACAGTTTGACGGTTTGAATATTGGTATAACTGTCGACGATGCGCCCTGTCATTGTCGAACGTGCATCGGCCTGCGCTGAAGCGACGTCTTTGAGCTTAGGGACAAAATAGATTTGGATAGCGATGTAAGCGAGTAGCCAGACAATCATTGGGATCATCAAACGCCAGTCTGCCGTCGCTAACATAATGATCATGCTGGTAAAGTAAACCGTAACGTAAACAAACACATCCATAGCTTTCATCACGGTTTCGCGCACAGCTAATGAGGTTTGCATGACTTTCGTTGCGACTCGACCTGCAAAATCATCTTGATAGAAGTTCAAGCTTTGATTGAGCAAATACCGGTGTGCAAGCCAGCGGATAGACATTGGGTAGTTGCCCAATAACGTTTGATGAACGAGCAACGAGTACAAGATCACCAATATAGGCATGACAACCAGCAATAAGGCTCCGTAGAAAATCAAATCCGATTTGTTGTCTTGTAAGAACGTTTCTGGATTGCTGGTAGACAACCAATCAACCAATTGTCCCATGGCGCCAAACAACATTACCTCAACAACAGCCACAATTGTGGCCATCAAAGACATGATGATCAAAGGCTTTTCATAACCACGAGTGTAATAACGCAGAAAAGCGAACATCCCTGAAGGAGGCTGATCCGGCGTAGATTTGGGGAACGGCTCTGTAAAGCCTTCAAATCGTTTAAACATAACTCATCCTAAAGTTAAAACAGTGCCATTTGGGGTGGCTAAATCCATCGATTCACGCTGCTTTGGACGAAACCGCGTGTATGAGAGTTTCTTGCCTGCTCCTCGATAAAGCAGACCGATTGACGAGAGGGGCGAAAAAATAGTCTAACCGATTGTGTCTTAAATGTAACTAGTTGGTTATGGGTGTGATTGTCTATGGTTCTGATTCTTATGATGAATTCTTATCATGTTCATCACGGTGCAATAAAAGCTTAAACCTGCAAAGTGACAATAAAATTTAGGGAAAAATGAACTTAATGCAGCAAAAATTACTTTTGGGCAATTAAATTAATTGTCAAAACAGCAAAACTGAAGTTAACAATAAATTTACAATCTCCTCATTCTAGTGATAAGGAATGTATTGGATGCTATTACACGAATCAGTGACCCAATTTGCTAATGGGAAAGAAGAAAGCACGCAAAGTGCTCAGCGCCAAACCGCGAACTGCGTAGTGATGGTGCCACCGAAAGAGTTTCGTTTTAATGAAGAAACCGCACAAGATAATGAGTTCCAACATAAAGTGTCACTCAGCCAAGAAGAAGTCTCACGTCGAGTAATGGCCGAGTTCGCGAGTATGGTTGCAACGCTGCGTCAAGAGGGCGTTCAAGTTGTTGAGTTTGATTATCCAACTTCAGATGTTGCAACGCCAGACGCGGTATTTCCAAACAATTGGTTTAGCACTACGCCAGATGGCACGTTGTACACCTTTCCAATGGCCTGTGAAAACCGTCAAAAAGAAGTACGTCCCGATGCGCTTGTGGCAGCACTAGCGCAAGCAGGGCGAGAAGTTCATCGACGCAGCAGTCTAACTGAATATCTTGACGAGCAAGCGTATTTAGAAAGCACGGGTGTGATGGTGTTTGACCACCTAAATAAAACGGTCTATGCCGCACTCTCACAACGTTGTGATCGTCTGGTTTTAGAAGATTACGCCGATCGTATTGGCTATGAACGAGTGATTTCTTTCCAAACTCGTTTGCCGTCTGGTGCGCCGATTTATCACACCAATGTGATGATGGCGGTTGGCGAACAGTTTTGCGTGATTTGTGACGAAGTGATCCCAGAATTTGAGCGTCGTTTTGTAATGAAGTCACTCGCCAAAGACAAGCAAGTCATCTCAATTTCGCTTGATCAGATGAACCAGTTCTGCGGTAACATTCTGCAACTAGAAACGATCAACGGCGACAAGGTGATTGCGATGTCGCAATCGGCGTACGATGCATTTTCACCAGCACAAAGAAACCAATTGGCAACGCACGGTAAATTGCTGCCATTCGACGTTTCTACCATAGAATCTATTGGTGGTGGTTCGGTTCGTTGCATGTTGGGTGAAGTGTTCTTACCGAATCGTAAAGCTGTGCTTTAATAAACTGCACATTTCTTTTCAGCCGCAGTGAAAGGCTGATGAAGCGTTCTCTTCAAGGTTTTTTAGCCGTTAGCTCTGTGGCAGTACAGACTAACGGCTTTTTTGCGCTTTTTAGTTTTCTGACGATTTGCGTAGGCGACGCTTGGTTTAAGCGCCTAAAATAGGATGGTTCACCTAGCAGATTGTGGTAAAGTCCGCGCCTGCGTTTTACCGCATCTTCATTATTTTTATTGCTTCTTCAACCCAAAGTACAAGGTTTTCGTTAATGCCATTTTCTACTCTCTCATTGAGTTCTGAGCTGATTCACGCACTGCCAAAAGACTTCAAGAAACCGACCGATATTCAAGCGTTGGCCATTCCTGAGCTGTTGGCTGGTCAAGATCTATTGGCTTTGGCAAATACAGGCAGCGGCAAAACCCTTGCTTATGGTTTGCCTTTGTTGGAAAAGCTGGGTGTCAATCCAGAGCAAAAAGCGCTGATTCTTGTGCCAACTCGTGAGCTGGCAATGCAAGTGAGTGAAGCAATTAACCAAGTTGGTCAAGTTCTTGAACTCAACGCAGTGTGTTTGTGTGGCGGCGTTGATAAAGAGCAACAACAGCAGGCGCTAGCGACAAATCCTCATATCCTTGTCGCGACGACAGGTCGTTTGGTTGATCTGGCAAACAACGGTTTAGACTTAAGCAATATCCATTACCTAGTGTTGGATGAAGCGGATCGTCTGTTGGATATGGGCTTTTGGCCTGACGTACAAAATATTGCGGGGCTGATTTCAAACCAGCGTCAAACCGCGATGTTCTCGGCAACGTTTTCAGATGAGTTGAAGGGTAAAGCGAAGCTGCTTATGCCGGCACCAAAGCAAGTTGCAGCGCATCAAGAAAACAGCACCAACCAAGATATTGCTGAAACGCTGTACCTCGTTAACAAAGGCAGTAAAACCAAGGCATTGATTGAACTGATTCAAAAAAACGCGTGGACTCAGGCATTAGTCTTTATTGGTGCGAAAGAGAACGCCGATGGCTTAGCGAAGAAGCTGAATAAAGCGGGCATCTCAACCAATGCGCTGCATGGCAATAAGAGTCAAGATGAGCGAGAAGAAGCACTGGCGCAGTTTAAATCTGGGCAAATTCAGGTGTTGATTGCCACCGATCTACTAGCGCGCGGCATTCACATTGAGCAATTGCCTGTAGTGATCAACTTTGAACTGCCAATGCATGCAGAAACCTATGTTCACCGAGTAGGGCGCACCGCTCGCGCAGGCGAACAAGGTGTGGCGGTGTCATTGGTTTGTCATGGTGAAATGGACGCACTAAGCGCGATTCGTCATCTGACTCAACGTGCATTACCAGTGCAAGATCTGGCAGGTTTTCCAGTAACGGATAAGCCATCAACTGGCGAGAGCAAACGCGCGCCACGCGATAAAAAAGCCAACCGTCGAACTCATGCTAAGAAGAGCATTAAGCAGTTTCAAGGTAAGTCGAAACGCCCAGCCCCGAGTGCGAAGTAAAACAAAAAACACGCTCTTGACGGCATAGTCGGTTCAGAGCATGGCTTACAAATTTTACTTTTGAGTATTAACGGCAGTTGGGCCAATCAAGCGCATTTCCCAATCTTCGACTTCACCAGTTTCTAGACGGCGCTCGACCAGCTTGCCCCAAGACTCGACTAACGGCAGCTCAGACAGCTTAGTGAGTTCTTTTCTATCTAAACAGCCAGTGAAAACCGCACCCATGATACGAGCCAATGGCCATTCTGGATAAGGTCTTTCGCACAGAATAATCTCGTCACCTGCACCGATATCGCCTTCTTCCAGCACTCGGAAATACCAGCCTGTTCGAAGCGTATCTTGCAGTCTTCTCGCCATGTCGTGTTGGTCAAAGCGTACGTTAAGTTTCCAACAAGGCATGCGACCTTGCGACACTTCCAGTAGTGTTGAGCCGATGCGAATTTTATCTTTCAAGCAAATCGTGGATTCGGTGACGCCTTCGGAGCTGATGTTTTCGCCAAAGCCGCCGACGGATTGGAAAATGGTTCTTTCGCCTAATTCTTGTTGCCAGATTGGGTAGTGTTCGCTTGGGTAAATATGAAGCGCTTTTTGAATGCCACCATGAAAGCGCGGATCGCCTTGTTCATCACTGATAAAACCAAGCTCAGTTGCGTGCTGGCGCTCAGGCAGCACTTGTTTGTTGATTGCGCTTTGCGCTCCATGAGCATAAGGGACGGTTTTCCCTGCTAGCACAGCTTTTACGACGCCGATTTTCTTCATGCAACCTCCTTATTATTTGAATGAGAGATAAAGTGTTTACCTTCATTCGCGATGCGGAGCATGATAGCCTAGTAAACTTGTGTCGGTGTAGGGATGAAAAGACAACTAACAATGCTAACTCGCCAAATTGATTCGAAGTCAGGCGTCGTCACCTCCAATGAGATGATGGCCGCGAATTCCCATTCTCCTGTTTTAGTGAAAACCATCGACATGCCAAAAGGTTACATTGATGCGCTGCATCAACACACTTGGCATCAAATCATCATTCCTATCAAAGGGTTATTGCAAACACAAACGGAGCATTATCAGCATTTGGTTCCGCACACCTCTGCGTTATTTGTTCCTGCGGGTGTTCAACACGAGTCGATTGCTCTAAGCAATACGATATTTGTTGGTATTTACCTCAACCCTGAGTTTGGTGCGACGTACGAGCCACAAGTGAGAACCATTGCTTTAACGTCGTTTTTAAATGAGCTTTTACAAGAGATCCGCAGACTGTGTGAAGGTGAGATAAGCCACGAAGAAGTGTTGCATTTACTGGCGGTGCTGCATGATCAAATTTTGAAACGCAACGTGCAGACATTTCAGTTATTGCTGCCACAAGACAGACGACTAAAACTGATTTTCGAGCGACTGACTGACGAGCCAGCGTTGAGCTGTTCGCTAAAAGAGTGGGGGGAGAAAATTGGGGCGTCTGAGCGTACTTTATCACGGCTGTTCGCCAAGGAATTCAACACTTCATTTCTACTTTGGCGGCAACAAATTCGGCTAATTTACTCGCTTTCTTTGTTAGATGAATCGTTGCCAATCCAAGCCATTGCAGACCTAGTGGGTTATCAAAACGACTCATCCTACATCAAAGCATTTAAAGCCTATTTTGATATGACGCCACAACAGTTTAGAGTGAACGGCGCATCGCGCAGGTAGAAATACAGAGTTTCGACTTCACTTAATGCTTTTGAGTAGAAGTTACGAAACTTCCTTTTTGAATTTCAATTACATGGTATGAATAACAATGGCACCAACGATAAATACTCGAGTGAATCAATTCTGTTTTGGTCAACCCAAAACGTCGCTGTCGTTGGAAAAAGAGCCCCTCAAACCGCTTGCTCAGGGCAAGGTTCGGGTGCGACTGGAAGCCACCAATATTAACCCAAGTGACTTGCTTTCCATTCATGGTGTTGGGCAATACCGCCGCGTTCACGTACCACCTCGCGTGCCGGGATTTGAAGCGGTTGGGCGTGTGGTGGAAGTCAGTGCAGTTGATCAAACTGACCTTCAAGTTGGGCAAAAGGTGTTGGTGGCGATGAGTGGGACTTGGCAATACTACATAGATGCCTCGCCTGAGAATCTTTTTCCGCTACCTGAGAGTTTGGAGAACGGCTATGCCTGTCAGTTGTACATCAACGCGTTAACCGCGTGGGTGATCACCACTAAAGTAGCTAAGTTGAACAAAGACGATGTGGTGATCATCAATGCAGCAGGGTCAGCGATCGGTAAGATATTTGCCCAGCTCGCCCATTCACTGGGTTTTGCACTGATTGCTGTGACCTCAAAGCGAGACGAGTATCCGTACGATACCATTCCAGTGTTGGACGCGAAGAAAAACTTACAAGCGCAGCTGCAAACGCGCCAACTGCCACAACCAACGGTCGCTTTGGATGCGATAGGCGGTGAGGCTGGCACGGATCTCATTCGTACCTTGAAAGAAAACGGCCAATACATCAACTACGGAACATTGTCGTTAACGCCTTATACGCCTGAGTTTTTTGAATCGATGAAGGCCAACAACATCGACTTTAGTACATTCTTTTTGCGGTATTGGGAAGAATCGGTAGGTAAAGGCGGGAGAAAGACGGTGTTCGCTGAAATGTTAGAACACTTTATTAGCAGCGACATAAAGTTAAACGTTGCATATGATCTGTCGTTAGAGGACTTTCAAACAGCGATTGAAATGGTTGAGCGACGCTCGTCAGCAGTGTCAGGTAAAATCATTTTGACGCTATGATTTACAGTGAGTCTGTTGAGAAAAGGGAGGATAAAATCCTCCCTTTTTTATGGGTTTATTTGTAATGATAGGGCTATTTTAGATGGAAGATTTGCTCTGTTTCGAGCGATGTCATCGCACGTACTTGACGCCAAATGTAATAAAAAATACCAAACATCATCAACATACTTGGGATGGCAATCATTGGGTAACTGTACAGCGTCATTTTTCCTAACTCTTCGTTAAAGGCAGCAGTACCAGAAGGGCTAGTCACAATCCAAGTCGCAAGGAAGTAGTTCATTGCAGATGAGAACGCAAAAGTACTTGCAAACAGGTAGTTAGAAGACATAAGGCAACGTTCGAACGCATCGGTTTTACCATTTTCTTTTAAACGTTGGTTAATCAACGCGAGATTCAACACTGTGTCATTCAGTACTAACTTCTGCATCAGTGGGTAGCGGGTAAACGTTGACCCCAAAACCGCTAAACCGATCAGGCCAGGAATCAGGGCTTCTTTTAGTGCTAACCAGCGTGTATCAAGCTCTAACAAGCCGATGCCACCAGTTAGTAGAACACTGATAAAGCCCAGAGCAGAAATAAAGTTAAATTTCTTGTTACGGACAAGGTCCATACCGCCATAAATGATAGGAAATAGCAAAGCGACAACCAGCGCCATTGCTGTCCCTAGATGCTCATCGCCACTAAACTTCATCAAAATGAAGGAAGGGATAAATACGTTGAAAAGGATTTCAAATAAGGGATTCGGCTTTTTCGCCGTCGTGTTACTCATAATGTTTTACTGACTCTACTCTATGTCGGCTGTTATTGTACTTTGACAAGAAGTGTTCATCTAGTCGCGCTTGATGTAAAGCGTTAAAGCGTCGAGTTGTGTAACGACTTATGAAATAGACCGGAGCATAGCCAGTTAGTTTACATGGTTGACTACTTTTTGTGTCTTAATGACTCTCCTTCTGTGCGATGATCTGATTACGCGCTCTGAATAATCGAGTCGCCACTGTGTTGTGGTTGAGCCTCAAGGCTTGGGCAATTTCATCATGATTCAACCCAGCCACTAAGCTCAAGAGCAACGGTTCTCGGTATTTGGGTTCGAGAATCATCATTTGTTTTTGAAGCCAATCTTGGGCCATGTCGTAGTCACTGCCAGGGTAGGTTTTTGTCTGTATTGCACACTCATCAATGTCGACAAAATCGTACTGTTTTCTATCAAAGCGCCGAGCATTCTCACGACGCAAAATAGTAATGAGCCAAGACTTCGCGGCGTTGGGGTCATTTAATTTATCAAAGAATCGCCACGCTTTCAGAAAGGTTTCTTGCGCTAAATCTTGAGCAAGGTGGTGATCTTTGCATAACCAATACGCGAGACGGTAGATCTCTTGGTATCGATCTTTCGTCAGTGCTTCGTAACGTTTATGTTTTTCCATAGCATTAAGATAAAAAGTTTGGAGAGCACGTTGTGTCTGCCAGATGAACGACAACCCTTTTTATCGCTTTTACAGTGATAAAAAGGGTTGTTCGATTAGGAAGACAAATTCGAAGAGTTAACCTTCCAAATATCGAAGGGTGACTCTGATTTCTTTCTTACACGCTTAAAATGGTTGGTTGGAAAAGCGTGAGTACTGGATGGCATCTGCGACTTCCTGAGCTTTAGACTCTGAAGTCATAAGGTGAAGTAGCTTAAGAGCAGCTTGATAGCTAACTAGGCTACCGTTCGAAGTGATAACGCCATCATCAATGACAAAATTCTGGTCGACTTGTACTTTGACTGCTGGGTAATCTCTTTGAAAGCCGTTTTCACCTCCGGCCCAAGTTGTTGCTTTTTTACCGTTTAAAAGGCCAGCTTCGGCTAACAAATACGCGCCAGAGCAATTACTTGCCATCCAATCTGCCGCCTTTGAGGTAGTTCTAATAAAGTGAATGAGATCTTTATTTTCGATTAGTGCATCCATGTCATAGCTGGATGTTAAAACCAATACGTCGAGTTCCGGCAGATCACCAATCCAAGCATCCACACCAATTTTTAATCCTTCTTCAGTGGTGATGGTTTTCTGATCTGAGACGGAAATGGTGAGCACGTCATAATCACTAAACCAAGTGAGACGACTTGCGACGCCAAAGACCTCTAAAGGCGCAGTAACATCAGAGGTCAGTACGCCATCGTAAACCAGAATACCAATTCGTTTATCTGCGGCATGTGCTGTTTGAAGCACCCCAAAGAATAGGACTAGTGTCGCTATCAATAGTTGTAGTGCATTCTTCAATCCGTTTTTACCCATGGTTTTTTCCTCGCTAACAGAGCATCAAGTTATTGAGGTTCATTATATTTAGGCTAATTAGTGATTGAAGAGCCACTTGGTCTTTACTAAAGTGAATAAAATTCATGAATAGAGTTCATTGGTTATATGGATAAGATACGGTCCCTACGATTTTTTATTGCCACTTTAGATGGCGGTAGTTTTGCTGCGGCTGCCAAAGTGTATGGCACTGACCCTTCGACCGTGAGTAAAGCCATACATCGTCTTGAAAGCGATTTGGGTATACAGCTTTTTCAACGTTCTACGCGACAGAGCCGCCTGACAGAAGCTGGTCGTAGGTACGCAAATACTGCTAGGTTTGTACTGGAGGAGCTGGCGGCATGTGAGGATTCATTAAAAAGTCACAATGATGCGCTTTCAGGGCAGCTTAAGATTAATGTGCCAGTCTCGTACGGTCGCCTCTATATTCGTCCTTTATTAAAAGAGTTTTGTCGCCGCTACCCTAACATCACTATCGATATTCATTACGATGACGCCTACGTTGATATTATTGAGCAAGGTATTGATGTGTCGATTCGCTCTGGTGTCGTTCACGATAGTCAATTGATTGTGCGTCAGCTGAGCCCTATCGATTTTATCATTTGTGCCAGTCAGGATTACTTAGCGCGCCATGGTGTTCCGAGTGGCCCGGATGTATTCAATGACCATTCTTGGGTTCGTTTTCGTTTTAAACAAACGGGGAAACTGTTGCCGATTCGGATGCCAGAACCAGACGGTGCGAGTGAATATGACCCCGAAAGAAACTATATTGTAAATGACGGTGAATCCATGGCAGAGCTTTGCGCAGAAGGCTTAGGATTAACTCAGATCCCTCATTTTATCGCGAGAGACTGGCTTAAATCGGGGCGTTTAGTGCCGATATTTCCGAGCATGCGCCAAGCAGGAAATGGCGTGTATCTTCTCTATGCCAACCGGGAATATGTGCCTGCACGAGTTAGGGTGTTCATCGATTTTATCACTCAAGCAATACAGGATATGGATGAAACGCCATTCCATACTTGGGCTGAAACGTTGCCGATTTATCGACCGAACCAAGGCGATTGAAAACTTCATGTGAGTCTTTGGTTAAAACCCCCTAAGCTATATGGCGCTTTTATTGGTTTTTGTTAGTTTATTGGGCGTTATTATCGAAAAGCGCAGTTTGCTCTTCGTCACTCATAAAGGAAAGACAATGCCAACTAAGATCTTAGTGCCTGCTTTGGCCCTACTTCTCAGCGCATGTGGCGGCGACGGGGAGTCGTCAGCCCCAGCAGAAAGCGGCTCACAAAACACAGGTTCCACATCGTCACAAGGCACATTTGCCGAGCAGATGCTTGCAGCGGTCAACAGCGCCCGCTCTACTACACAACAGTGTGGTGCAACCACCATGCCACCTGTTGGGGCCCTGACTTGGAGCTACGATTTGGAAAGCGCCGCTTATCGACATTCAAGCGACATGGCGAACAGCGATTTCATGAGCCACACAGGCTCTGATGGCAGCAAAATGTCAGATCGAGTTAACGCAACGGGCTATGCTTGGAGCGCCATTGGTGAGAATGTCGCAGTAGGGCAAAGCAGCATTAACGCCGTCGTTAATGCTTGGTTATCGAGTGAAGGCCACTGCCTTAATATCATGAGTGCGGATTTTGATCAGATGGGCGCGTCGCTTGTCGAAAATCACTCTGCACGCTACGGGTATTACTGGACTCAGGTTTTTGCCAAACAGCGCTAATGCGATAAAGAAGCCCGATAGATAAAAAATAAAACGCCAGCAGTCACTATCTGCTGGCGTTTTATTATTTACATCTCTTTTAGCTTGTCAGGTTACGAAGTTTTGGGTCATCCGCCAGGTATTCAACAAATTCAATCTCAAAACCGGCAGGGTCAACAAAATACACATTTTTGCGGTATGGTTCATCAGCACCAGGTTGGGCAATCAGATAACCTGCATCGGTTAGTCTTTTGATGATTGCATCGACGTTGTTGGTCACATAAGCAAAATGCGCTAGCCCAACTTGGTGCCCGCTCAACTCGCGGTTTTCTCCTTCGCCATGGTCACTCATGGCTATGTATTGATACTCGTCGCCAAAATGTAGCCAGTTTCTTGGCTTGCCACTCCATTCGCCTTTACCTTCATCACGCACGTACCAATGTGGAAATGCAGTTTGGTAAAACTTCAGCATTTCAGGGATATCTTTCACGACTAAGTTAATATGTTCTAGTTGGATCATGATGTGCTCCTTTTTGTCATTTTCTAGCCAACGATGAATATGCTAAAACCTCAAGTAAAGTTGAGGTAAAGGGCTTTTTTAAAATTTTTTAGGGTTGATATCTTTGGATCTGGATACATTGAGAGATTCGGTGGGTTTGGTGCTTTGAATCTGAGAGCTGGGTTAGGGGCTTGCAACCTTGTCTCACCTTTTGTTTGTTCGTGTTCTTGCTAATCATTTTCGATCGAGTTTGTGGTGAGTAGATTCCCAGCCTCACCTAGGTTCGCGGGAATGACGGAAAGAGAGTGCTAAACGAAGAGCGTCATTCTGAAAGAGCCTAAGCGAGTATTCAGAATCTACTTTCAGTGTGTTGTTATGTTGCGTTGTGAATTGAACTATCCGCGAGCACAGAACCAGTTCCTCCCTTTTGAGCTCTGCGTGTTGAGAGCTTCGGAGTTTGATACAAGGGGAGGTTAGGTGGGGTTGCTGGTTTGAGGTTGAATGTTGGGTAAGGTGCTTGCAACCTTGTTTCAACTTTTGTTTGTTCGTGCTACTCATTTTCGATCGAGTTTACGGTGAGTAGATTCCGAGTCTCACCTAGGTTCGCGGGAATGACGGGGAGAGAACGATAAACGAACAGCGTCATTCTGCAAGAGCCTAAGCGAGTATTCAGAATCTATTCGCAGCGCGTTGTGATGCTGGTGGAGTGAACTGAATTATCCGTGATTGTAGAGCCATTCCCTCCAGTTTGAACTCGGAGCGCTGAGAGATTTGCTTACACCTCTCCCCAAACCAAAAAAGCCAGCAGTTAATATCTGCTGGCAAAGTCTTTGGGCTTCTAGGTTTTTTGATTGTATTTCTTGTTACTCATCGCTGTCACGGTGCCCCGATTGGTTTTCCGGGGAAGAAAACACAGCACCGTGCGCTTTGTGCTCAAGAAATTGGAGATTAACCTTGCTTACGGATTAGGTAGTCAAATGCGCCTAAGCTTGCTTTTGCACCTTCACCCATCGCAATGATGATCTGTTTGTAAGGAACGGTTGTTGCGTCACCAGCTGCGAAGACACCTTCTAGGCTAGTATCGCCACGGCTACCGACTTCAATTTCGCCACGCTCAGATAGCGCTACTTCTGAATCTTTTAGCCATTCTGTGTTTGGTACTAGACCGATTTGAACAAAGATACCTGACAGTTCAATCTCTTTGATTTCATCTGTGTTGCGGTCTTTGTACTTCAAGCTTGTTACGCGAGTACCGTCGCCCACTACTTCTGTTGTTTGCGCCATCGTGATGATGTCTACGTTTGGTAGTGAGTTCGCTTTGTCGATAAGCACTTGGTCTGCACGAAGTACGTCTGCAAATTCAAGAACCGTTACGTGTTCTACGATACCAGCAAGGTCGATAGCTGCTTCGATGCCTGAGTTACCACCACCGATAACTGCGGTTTTCTTGCCTTTGAACAGTGGACCGTCACAGTGTGGGCAGTACGCGACACCTTTGTTGCGGTACTCTTGCTCACCCGGAACGTTCATTTCACGCCAGCGTGCGCCAGGGCTTAAGATGACACTCTTACTCTTCAGCGTTGCGCCGCTTTCAAGTTGGATGTGAATCAAACCATCTTCTGTGTGTGCTGCGCCCATTAGCTTTTCAGCTTGTTGCTCAGTCACTACGTCTACGTCGTATTCTTTTAGGTGTTCTGCTAGGTCAGTTGCCAGTTTTGGACCTTCAGTACGTTTTACCGAAATGAAGTTCTCGATTGCCATGGTGTCCATAACCTGACCGCCAAAGCGTTTAGCAACAACACCAGTGCGAATACCTTTACGAGCGGCGTATAGAGCAGCTGCGCTACCACCAGGGCCACCGCCGACAACAAGCACGTCGTATGGGTCTTTTTCGCTCAGTGCTTTCGCCGCTTTCTCGCTCGCGCCGTCATCCACTTTGTTTAGGATTTCAGTCAGAGACATACGGCCTTGACCGAATAGCTCACCGTTCACGAATACACTTGGTACAGCCATGATGTCGCGTTGTTTCACTTCATCTTGGAACAAACCACCGTCGATCATGGTTGCTTTTACTTTCGGGTTGATCGCCGCCATCATGTTGAACGCTTGAACCACGTCCGGACAGTTTTGACACGACAGTGAAATGAAGATTTCTACGTCTAGATCTTTGTCTAGTGCTGCGATTTGCTCAATCACTTCTGGTTCTAGTTTGATTGGGTGACCGCCAGAGTGAAGTAGTGCCAATACTAGAGAGGTAAATTCGTGACCCATTGGCAAGCCTGCAAAGCGTAGTGCTGTGCCTTTTGCTGGGTTAGTTACCGCCATCACTGGTTTACGTGCGCTTGCGTTGTCGTCACGTTCAACAGTGATTAGGTCGCTCATCTCTGCGATTTGGTTCGCTAGAGACAAAATGTCATTCGATGCTTTGCTTTCATCTAGACTAACCACTAAACGAACTTCTTCTTTTACATTAGCCAGATATTGTTTGAGTTGTTGTTGGATCGCTTGGTCTAACATAGTTGTTACTACCTTAATTAAATAGTTACCAATCAAAACAAGTATTTGTTCATTCTTGCTAGCTAAAATCGTTGATAACTGCGTTATAGATTTTGTAGTTAGAGTAACTAGCTATCGAAAATCTATGCCTGGTTCTAAACGATTTTTTCTACGCAATTACTGCACACCTACTTATTCAGATAGGTAATAAAAAGTGGTTACTGTAGATAAAACCTGAGGGTGAGAGAGCAAATCAGGCAGAAGGTCGTCAAGGTATCTAACCTGAAGTGCTCTCTAATTCAGTTCTAATCAGAAAAAGGAAATCGGAACTGATTAGAACTTAAATTTCAGTGGCTTAGATTTTGCCAACTAGGTCTAGTGATGGAGCTAGTGTCTCTTCACCTTCTTTCCATTTTGCTGGGCAAACTTCGCCTGGGTGTGCTGCTACGTATTGAGCTGCTTTCACTTTGCGTAGTAGGTCTTCTGCGTCACGACCGATACCTTCAGCAGTGATTTCCATTGCTTGGATAGTACCTTCTGGGTCGATTAGGAACGTTGCACGGTCTGCAAGACCTTGACCTTCACGCATCACACCGAAGTTGTTTGTGATGTTGCCTGTTTGGTCGCCAAGCATGTAGTACTGAATCTTACCGATTGTGTCTGAGCTGTCGTGCCATGCTTTATGAGTGAAGTGTGTGTCAGTTGATACTGAGTAAACTTCTACGCCACGTTTTTGTAGCTCTTCGTAGTGGTCTGCTAGGTCGCCCAGTTCTGTTGGACATACAAACGTAAAGTCTGCTGGGTAGAAGAAGAATACTGCCCATTTACCTAGAACGTCTTGTTCTGTTACTTCAACGAATTCACCGTTTTTGTACGCTGTAGCTGCAAATGGTTTGATTTGAGTATTAATCATAATTTACTTTCCTTTGAATGTTTTAAGCTGAGCTGTTGTTGCTTTCGGAAAGTATATTCTCATCGGAGTGTGTTTAAGGAAAATCGCTTGTAACTATCCTATTGATAGCCATTTCCTATTTCACTTGATAGGCATATCCGATGTAGATGAGTTTGCTTTGATAGGTTTTATTGAAGATGAAGGCAGATTAGCAATAGAGAATACCGATGATTACTTTGAGTAGATCGTCTAACTAAGATCGAAGGAGCCTGCATCTCGGCAGGCTCTTTCTAATAGGAAGTGGTGAAGCGGATGCTTCTATCTTGTTAGCTCAGATTATCGAGCACTTTGCCGCACAGCTTCTTCAGCATGATCATTTCATCCAGCTCTAATGTGATTTTACACATCATGGCATTTGGCACCGACTTAGCTTGTTCTTTAAGGTCACGACCTTGCTTGGTTAGGTTGAGTACGCGAACGCGTTCATCGGTTTCACTGCGACCACGCTCTACATAGCCTTTTGCTTCTAAGCGTTTAAGCAGCGGTGTGAGTGTGCCTGAGTCCAAATGCAGTTGTGACCCCAACTCTTTCACACTGGCACCATCTTTCTCCCACAACACCATCATCACTAAGTACTGCGAATAAGTCAGATCAAGCTCGTCCAGCAACGGGCGGTACGCTCGGATCACTGCATTTGCTGCGCTGTAGAGCGGGAAGCAGACTTGGTTTTCGAGTAAGAGTTTATCGTCGTCGGTCATGGTGTTGTCGGTGTAACACTGGCTCATTGGCGTTGCCTACCTGCTCACAGGGAAAGAGAGTCATAAAATAAATTGTGCACAATATAGTTGCAAACGATCTTTACTTCGATATAAGATTGCAAGCAATTAAATTGTGCGCAACTTAAATTAAGAAGGACACTCGCATGACTACTCTATACAAAACTCAAGCTACCGCTTTGGCTGGTCGTAATGGTCAAGTAAAAACTGATGACGGTCTTCTCGATCTAGAGCTGTCATACCCGAAGGAAATGGGCGGCACAGGCGCAGCAACTAACCCAGAACAGCTTTTTGCAGCGGGTTATTCGGCATGTTTTTCTAACGCGATTCTGCATGTAGCACGTGAAGGTAAAGTAAACCTGAAAAGTGCACCCGTAACAGCGGAAGTGGGCATTGGTCCGAACGATAACGGCGGCTTTGCATTAACAGTGAGCCTAGCGGTAGAGCTAGACATGCCACAAGAACAAGCGCTAGAGCTAACGCGCATTGCACACCAAGTTTGCCCATACTCAAACGCAGTTCGTGGCAACATTGATGTAGCAGTAACGGTAAACGGCGAAGCGATTTAAGCGGTTCTTACCACGTTACAAAGACAAGAAAGCCTGCAAGTACGCAGGCTTTTGGTTTATTTGATGGCGGTGCAGAAGCTAACGTCTGCATCGTGTGTTTGTGGGTCGAAGCGGTGGTAAAGCTCAAAGCAAGGACGGTCGTCGTTCTCAATACCAGATTCAATTACCTTGCTCATGACATCATCCCATGCTTTTGAGTATTGGCTCGGATCAGTAATGTGTTGGCGCATCACCGCATATTGACCGCCGGGGAAGTCTTGCCGCTCAATGCCTTTCGGAACTTCCGTGTCTTCTGGCACCATCAAGCAGATATCAGTACGGCACTTCTCGTCTGGCGTGATTTCAGGATTGTCATGGTAGATGAAGATGCAGGTATTGCCCGCCAAACCTTTCATTCCTGCCCATTGATACAGGCGACCTGATGGCTCTTCATAGCCTTGGCCGTAAGGGCCGTTTACGCGAATGTAAGCCAGTTTTGCTTTTTCAAAGTTTTGCGTTTCCATTGTCGTGCTCCATTTGGTGAGTTCAGAGCCAGTATATGAATCGCTTGGTGTTACTTCGTTTCCATTCTTGCGCAAAGTGTGTCCAATCTTGCTGTTTCGTGCTAATTCAGAAAATTGCTGATAGTTTTCGCAGTCACGAAAGGCCGTAGGTGTAACGCCATAATGTTGTTTGAAGGCTTTGGCTAAGCTCTGTGAGCTAGAAAATCCGTACTCTAGAGCAATGTTCAATACTGGTTGCTTGGATTTGAATAAGTCATCGGCGGCGGCTTCTAGACGTAAATGTCGAATGAAGTCGGCCAGTGTTTCGCCTTGCACGGCTTTGAAGGTACGATGAAAGTGATAAGGGGAAAGGTTCGCCAGCGCGGCTACTTCTGGCAGGTTGAGTGGTTCATTAAAGTGTTGTTCTAAAAAGCGAATCACAGGAATCAGTCGTTGGTGGTAGTCGACGCGCATCGAGGTATTTCCTTGTTCTTTTCAGCTTGTATTCTCTGCTCAAAGCCTACCGTAATCCAACAAGCTTGCAAGGGAACTAGGTGAGAAATGCGTGGCGAGATGAGCGTCAATCAGTCACACTCAACGAACAGATGTTGAAGCAAAAACGTCGCGCTTATTATCTTTACTAACCGCTAGGACAATCATGATAGCTTGGAAACAGTCTCTGCCAGAGTACGAATGGCTCATTCATCAAGTTTGGTACTTGGAAGTGCCAGAGGGTGAAGTCATTAACCCCAAGCCGCACCTTATTCCAAACCCGCGTGCTCATTTACTCTTTACGCCACCAGAGCAAGGCTACAGCTACGACACGGGAGACACTAAGCTTGCTGGCAAAGGCTGTCACTTATTAACGGCTAACGAACACTTGCTGTTGTTGGAAGATAGGGCACCCATCAAGCGTATTGGTATCACCTTTCGCCCAGAGGGTTGTATGCCATTGAATCACAGTTTAGTGATGCATCCCAAGTAGCTGCAATTAACCAATGCGAATGGTTTGATTGGCTCAACACGGCGTTTGATGAGCGCTTTCAACAGGGGTTATGGCAGCTAGAGTTGCAAGATTCACCGCAATGTTTGCTGAACTACATCAAACAACATCTAGCTGCGTTAGATATCGAACCTTGCCGCAGCAAACCGTTTTTGGCATCGCAAAAAGCGGTGGCCGTGATGGACGCTCAAGCACTACGCTCACCTGAACTAGCGATGGATATTGATGAGATAGCCAAACAGTGCGCCTGTTCTCGAAGAACGCTTGAGCGCAGTTTCAAGCAAGTGGTGGGGTTGAGCGTTAAGCAGTATCAACAAATGGCACGTCTGGAGCAGATGATTTTGACCCTCTACAAGCAACAAGAAGCGATTGATTGGGCGAGCTTCTCACAACAATTTGGTTTCAGTGACCAATCACATTTGATTCGTACCCTCAAACAGCAGCTAAGAAAAACGCCGAGCAAATACTTGAAAAAGCGCGACTTAACCATCGATATCTATGGCGACTTTGAGTCGTAATTCATTGCTAATCAGCCCGAAAGTTGTCGCAAAAATCCAATTTTTCTCTTATCCGCTGAGCTACTATTTTCAGCAGATAACGAGGTAACACATGTCATATCAAAAACTAAAACAAGGCGAAGCCATCCCATTTAACGAATCGTTGACTATCCAACTGATTCAAGGCTCTGATCTACAAGATATTATCGAGATGTTGAACGACGATAAGGTCAATCAGTATCTGTTCTTCGCACCTGCTGACAACAGCCTGTATGAGGGTTTCTTTGGCCCTATTATTGAAAATACGGCACAAGCGATCAAAGAGGGTGTTTGGCCAGATAGCCCAACGTTCGTGATTCGTGACCAACAAGGCCAGTACATGGGAATGTGTGCAGTGACCGCGGTGATGTTCTTAACTGGCAACTACGAAGTGGGTTATCAATTACCAACTTGTGCATGGGGTAAAGGCGTTGCGACTCGCGCTTGCCAAATGATGACCGAGATTGGCTTTACTGAGCTAAACGCGCATAAAGTCAGTGCCGATTGCTACGCTTCTAATGCTGGTTCTTACAAGACGTTAGAGAAAAATGGTTTTACTCAAGAAGGCCGTCAGAAAGACTACTACAAACTAGAGCAAGGCTTTGACGATAAACTTTACTACGGTATGACCGCAGAACAATTCGCGTCTTTAAATCGCTGATTATTAGCCGACAAAAAAGTAGCCAATAAAAAAGGCCGTTAACCCAAATGCTCGGGTTAACGGCCTTTTCTATATTCAGCGCTAAATGGCTAAGACTTAGTTGCCTTGGTTTTGGCTTTGAAGCTTCTCTTGTGCTTCTTCAACCTTTGAGAAATCCAATCCCAACTCGTCTACGGCTTCTTTGATTAGCGCAGGGTTTTGCATCACTTGCGCCATCAGCATTTGTAGCTTGTCTTGTGGCAAACCTAGTTGGCTGATGGTTGCCATTGCTGCGAGCGGGTTTTGCGTCAGAGTCTGGAAGATTTCGTTGATCTGTTCATCGCTGATGTTGTTCTCTTTCAGCAAGGCGATAATTGGGTTCATCATATTTCCTTTCAATCAGTGTATGACTTGGTTGCCAGTATTTGTTCTAGCAGAATAATTGGGGCTCCCGCGCAATATTTCAATACCCTGTTAGCTCCATGTAACCCGTCCCAGAATGAGAGCCATCAATACGCACCGGGCCTTCCCAATAAGGCACAGAAAGGGGCATTTTTGCGTTCGGGTTGAGTGCAGAAACCGTAAGCTCAACTTGCTGGTTAGGAATCGACACTTGCCACTCGGTTGGATAATTGCGACCTTGGATTTCTGTTTGCTTAGTCGCCTTTAACTGAATGTATTTTTGAGAAATGGCGATGCCAGAACCATCTTGTTGCATCAGCCTTGCGCTGGAGTAACTGGCTGCTCCGGTTTTGGAATCCCGCAATTGGAACACCACCAAGCTGGTGTCGTCATTCAACCTTAGGGCAAACCAGTCCCAGCCTTGTTGTGAGTCGAGTAAGAATTGCGAGCTCCACTCTCGGTCTATCCAGCCTTTGCCCGACACTTGATGGGTTTTGCCGTCGATGGTGACTTCACCGGAGACATCAATAAACGGTTGGCTGTAGTAATACGAAGCCACCTGACCATCGGCGCTTTTGGTGCTGTAACCTTGCTCGCCTTGCTTTTGATAAGGCGCAGTGCTGGTAAGCGTCAGCGAATAGCCAAACTGTTCGGAGTTTGCATTCAATGTGGCAGTGAAGAGATCGGTGGTTGAAGAAGTCCACTGCCAATCATCGAGGTAAACCCGAAATGGTGAAGAATCAACGCCTGCGAGAGAGGCTTGATCGCGCGACCATTTTTCATCGGCGTAGTGTTTGTCTGCGGTCGTGACTGCGCTGTGCGCCATGTAGATTTGTTGAGCTTGCCACTCGGTTTTCTTCACGTCATCTTCGTCCTTTGGCGGCGCAGCAGCAAAGCGAAATTGTGTCCACTGGACGCCAAGTGGGTTGCCGTCTGCATCGATTAAGTTGGCGGTTAAATACCACCATTCATGACGAAAATTCGGGTGCGCTTGATGATCGGTGGGGAAGGTGAGTTCAATCCCTTTTTCTACGGGTGTGAATAGTTTGCTCTCGCTTTGCGTATCTCCGCTTCCCAGCAACGTGCCCATATTTTGCGTGCCCATATTTTTTTGTTGGGCATCTTCACAACCGAACAGGAATAAGCTGCTTATGAGTAGAGCAAGTTTGCTTGCTAATCGAACCATCACAACACCTCGCTTTGCAAACTGGATACGACAGGCTTGCTGACCAATCGCCACAGCGGAATCAAGGTTGCAATCACCGCCACCAAGATGGTGATTGCCGCAATGCTCAGCGCGTCACTCCAATTCCAAAGATAATTTAAGCTCCAACCAAAAGCGCGTAAGGTGACGATGTCTGTCAGTACGTAACCCACTATGGCTCCGAGGGGCAGGGCGATAACCAGAGTAAAACTGACCAAAGCGACGATCTGTCCGACCACCATGGTCATTAATTTACGACGACTAACGCCAAGTGCGTACAGCCTTGCAATGGCGGCTTTGCGCGCGTCGAGCAACATGAAGCAAGCACTGAACAAACCAATCACCGCGACCATCAACGTCACGCCGTTGAGCGCGCGTGTAATGGCGAAGGTCTGCGAGAATATATCCAACGCGATGGATTTGATTTGCGCCTGATCGTAGAGCTGACTTGGGTGCAGATTCAATTGCTCGCGCAGTTGGTCGTACACGATTTGTGGGTCACCAGATACTTTAATGCCAAGGCTTGTCGGCAAGTCCGTAAAGTCGCTCTCTTGCCATAGCTTTGGTGCTAATAAGACTTCACCGTTAGGTGAGCCGTAATCATGGAATACCGCACCCACAAGTGGGTTCTTATTTGGAACGGCATCAAGCGTGAGCTCGCTACCCAGTGATAAACCCAGTTTGACCGCGGTTGGCTCACTGATAGCGACTAACTCACCTTGGTAAAAGCGTGGCCAGAAGTTCTCCAAATGCGATTTGAAAACCATGGTTTGCTCTAAGGTGTCTTTGTCTTTGGTGCCAAGCAAAATCGGTAAGCCTTGCAGATTATCGTCGACGTAGTATTGCTTGTAGACGGTCTCAACCTTGTCGAACTGCCCCAACGCGCGCTCTACATCAGCGATTTCTCCTTGGGCAGGGCTGACGTAAATATCGGCGTGCAGCCTTTGTTCTAACCACTGTTTTAGGGTGGATTCAAAGCTACCAACTAGCGTGTTCATGCCCATATTGGCTGTAACGGCGAGCAGCAGTGCCATCATGGCGAGAGAAAGCGGAGAAATCAGCTCGCGTAGCTCAGCAAACAGATACTGCATCAAACCAGAACTGGTGCGCTTTTCACACCAATTGGCTAACACGCTGAGTGCTTTGGGTAGGTACAAAGGAATCGACACCACAAGCACGCCGAGCCACGCCATGGTGAAGCGGTGATGCTCACTCAGCCATAACCCTGCGAGTGCGAGAGTCGTCAACGCAGCACCTATCACGAACAATTGGTTTTCGTTAGAGGCTTCCGGCGCTTGATAAAATCCACCATGAGAGGAAAGCGGCTGACGTACTCGCTGTTTAAAGTGCTGCCAACATGCTAATAGGGTGGCGGCTAACGTGAGCAGCAGCGCTTGCGCCCACCATTGCCACTGCCAAGTGCCGGGCAGAAGTGTCGCGCCATAAAGCTGTTCTAGAGTCAGTGCCACGGTCGGGTGTAACCAATGGCTGAGCTGCATGCCCAATACAAAACCGAGGGAAGCGCCGATGGTAACGAGAAGAGTGAGTTCAACTAACAGTGCAGAGAACACAATGCTCGGTGCAACACCTGCCTGTTGGATTTGTACTAACAGACGATTGCGTTTCAGCAAGCTGTATTTTACGCCGTTGTAGGCAATGAACAGCCCAACTAAAAAGGCGAGTAAACTCATTGCGGTGAGATTGAGGTGAAAGCTGTCGGTCAGTGAGCCAAGGTCAGTGCTTTGATTATTGGCAATCCATTGCCCTTGATCGCCAATCAGGTTCTGCCATTTTGCTTGCGTGTTTTTATTCCCTTTATCACCTGACTGGAAAACCGCAATGTAGCTGAGCTGTCCTTGTTTATTGAGCAGTTGCTGCGCAAAACCAATGTCCATCAACATTCGGCTACCTAACTGCCATTCGTCAGGTAGCACCACCACTTGGGTTGGAATGTCGTCCAGAGTTAGGGTTTCTACCTCCCCTAAGTTTTGATGTTGAGATTGGCTCATCATCACGATCGGCTTGCCGGCTAAAAGCTCAGGCAAAGGTAAAGCACTGTCGAACAAAGACACGTTCTGCTGGTTTTCTGCTGACTTTCCGTTTGCAGAATACCGAGAACGCGAAGAGATGGCGGCAATCAACTCGCTACCTTGCACTGACCAGCGACGCCCTTGTTCGTCTCTCACTCGCCCTTCGATTACAGGTAGCGCTGCACTGAGTCCGTTTTGTCTAAGGGTGAAGTAGAGCGATTCAGGCAGGTAGTTTTGCCCTGCTGGTGGAATAATTAAGTTCTGAGCTTGTGCGCTGAGCTGCTCGGTAGACTCAGCATAACTGCGCTTGGCATTGAGGTTGATGGCTTGCACCGCAACAAACAAGGTCACGGCCAGCACGATACCGATCAGAATTGCGGCGGCTTGCAGTGGCGCCTGCCGATAGTGCGCTGCAAACAGATTCAGGGCGAGTCGAGTATGAGTGAATCTGTTGTTTGATGGCTTAGTTTGCTTCATGGTGAAGCTCATGTTTGTTTACTTGATGGCTGTTCTGTAGCTGACTGTTATCCAATCGCAGCCGTGCTTTCATAAATTCAGCGCATTCATGGCTGTGGGTCACCAAGAGCACGGCGGTATTGCCTTGGGTGGTGATTTCACTCAGCAGTTTCATCACTTCTAACCCTGCTTTTTGGTCAAGGTTACCTGTGGGTTCATCAGCAAGTAGCAGTTTAGGTTTGTGTGCTAAGGCGCGCGCAATAGCGACTCGTTGTTGTTGACCACCGGAAAGGGTAGAAACATGTCTATCGAGCAGTTGGCTGATGCCCAGAGTCTCGACCAAATAATCGCACCAGTCGTTCCATTTCTGCTGATTCAAATGCAGAGGGAAGGCGATGTTTTGCTGCACGTTGAGCGGCGTTAATAGATTGAATTGCTGAAAGATAACACCGAGTTTTTGGTGTCGAAATTGGCTCCATTGTGGGTCTTTCCAAGCCGCTGTGTTATCGCCATCTAACCACAACTCACCTTCGGAAAGTGGCTCAAAGCCAGCGATGACATTGAGTAAAGTACTTTTGCCGCTGCCACTTGCGCCTGTCAGGGCAACACTCGCTCCTGTGTTCAACGTAAAGTCGACGCCTTCTAACACTCGATGTGTCTCTTTGCCATCAACAAAGCTTTTGCTGGCGTGTTTGAGTGTAACAAGTGGGCTTTCCATTTCCTCTCCGTGTATTCAAAAGGTGTCGTTTCTTTTGGCAATCGCTGTTGCAGTTCGTTCTTTAGAAACTTTAGACAACAATTAGATAAAAACAGCGATTTACATCGATTTCTTAATAACTTGTACTGAAAATAAGAGGGAAGAGATTAAATGAGGAAGGGATATGACAGGCATTAAAAAAGCCCGAGTCAAACTCGAGCTTTCAAAGATATTCAGCGTGGTCAGCTTACACGTAGTACGCTTCAACTTCGCCTTTAAGTTTGATTAGCATTGGGTTACCGAAACGGTCTTTTGCTTTAGGAGAAGCAATTTTCACCCAACCTTCGCTCACGCAGTATTCTTCTACGTCTGTGCGCTCTTTGCCGTTGAAACGGATACCGATTTGGTGATCGAAACATTCTTTGATGAAGAATGGGCTACGTGGGTTACCCGCTAGGCGATCTGGTAGAGCTGGTTTAGCTGTATCTGTCATGTTTGTGACCTTGAAGTCATTAAAAAAAGTGCGCCATTGTAGTCAGTGCAAGGCGAGTGTTCAAGGATTCTCATCGCGTTTAATGACATCCTTCCTTAGGCAACACGGTGTATGTTTTCGATCAAGTAGTCAATAAGCAAACGAACTCGATTGGGTAAGTACTGCCTTGAAGAATAATAGACCCAAATGGTGGCAGGTTCTCCCCAATAAGGCTGCAAGATAGGGACGATGGTCCGCTGGCGCAATTCCTCTTTAAATAACCAGCTGCCTAGCATGGTGATCCCTGCTCCCGCCAGCGCGGCTTGTTTTGCTGCGGCGAAGTTATTCATGATCAGCTTACCACTGGGCTCATAGAGCTTTGCGTTGCCCCCTTCGTTGATTCGCCAGTAATGGAAACGTCCAGTTGTGAGTGAGCGAATAGGTAAACACTTGTGGTGGCTTAACGCCTCTATGCTCTTTGGCTCTCCGTACTTTTGCAAATAATCTGGAGAGGCATAGATACCGACATCTTGAGTAAGCAAAGGACGAGCAATCAAGCGTGAATCTTGGTTTATGGCTGTGCCAATACCGAGGTCAAAACCATGCTCAACCAAATCAACATTCCTATCATCAAAATGCAGCTCACAGGTCACGTCTGGGTAGATTTCCATGAATTCGATTACCAGTGGCAAGATATGTTCTCGCCCTATTGAGCTTGCGGGTAGATTCACTTTTACTGTTCCGCCGGAACTTTGCTCAGTATCGGAAAGCTGTGTAATGGTGCTTTGAATCGCTTCCAAAGAAGGGGTTAACTCATCGAAAAGTTGTTGGCCTGTTTGCGTCAAACTCAATGAGTGAGATGAGCGAAAAAACAGTTTCACTTGCCACTCATCTTCGAGCTTGGTGATCGCTTTACTGACCGCCGGTGCGGAGATCCCCAGCGCTCGGGCTGCTTTGGCAAAGCTGCCGTTTTTTGCGACTTGAATGAAGATAGGAAGTTGGGATGGAAGTGATTTCATTAACTTTTACTCATCTTAAGAGTAACCATTTGCAATCTACAGGTTAATGAAATTTTGTTCAATACTATCCCCATTGAAGCAAAGCGCAGCAGCAACGGGGTCATCATGAACTTACCAGCGTTACATCAAAGTATTGTCGATAATCACTATGAGCAGTTTGTTGGATTGATTGAGCAGGGGGCAGACGTAAACCAACTCGATCCTGTGGTGGGGAACGCACCACTGCACATTGCCGCGCAACAAAGCTCAACGCAGTGGGTAAGCAAGTTGTTGGAATCGGGCGCGTTTATCAATCTTCAAACACCAAAGCATGGCGTGACACCTTTGATGGTGGCGGTTTGGCATCGTAAACCAGACATAGTTAAAGTGCTGCTCGCGCAAACAGATGTGAACATCGAGATTGTCTCTACCTTCGGAGCAAAAGCTGCCCAACTCGTCGACTTTGGCGCGAGCCGAGGTGATGTTTTTGGTCAGCAACAAGCCAAAGACATGGGGGACATATTTGCCGACTACCAACGAACATTCGCAGCGAAACAAGCCCAATTGTCTGCTTATCAAGTAGTGACAGACGTGCAATCTAGCGATGAGCAAATGGCAGCGGCGCTTGACGCTTTACAGGATTGGTCGACACTCAATGTAGCATCACCAGTCAATGCATCGGGAAATGACGAACACACGGCAGTAATGGTTGCCGCACGTGATGGCCATACCCAGAGCTTACGTATATTGATGGAAAAAGGGGGTGACCAAACCATTCCCGATCATTACATGAAGGCGATCCCACTGCATAAAGCTGCCTACAACGGTCGTGCTGATGTGATTCGAGTGTTGGCTAACTACGCTGGATTCCATGAAACGTTAAACGCACAGGGGCCAAATAACGGCTACACCCCTTTGCATGACGCGGTTTGGCACGGACACACTGATGCGGCGAAAGCCCTTATTGAAGCGGGAGCAGAGTTGGCATTAAAAGGCTTTGACGGCAAAACACCACTCGAGCTCGCGAAAGAATACCACTACGCCGAGATTGTTGAATTATTGGAGAACAAATAATGAATGTACTTGTTGTTTATTGGCATCCAGAACCTAAGAGCTTTAACGGCGCAATGTTCCAAACAGCAATTGAAGTGTTAGAAGATGCAGGACATAAGGTCAAAACATCGGACTTACACGCGATGAACTTTGATCCTGTTTCGGGTCGCCATAACTTCACGACGACCAACGATCCGGAGTTCTTCAAACAGCAGTTAGAAGAGATGTACGCGACCGATAACGATGGTTTCGCCCCCGAGATTGAGACTGAAATTCAAAAGCTCGAATGGTGTGATCTGGTGATCTTCCAATTCCCACTTTGGTGGTTTGGGATGCCAGCCATGCTCAAAGGTTGGGTTGATCGCGTGTTTGCAATGGGGCGCACCTATGGCGGCGGTCGCTTCTATGAAAATGGCGTTTACAAAGGCAAAAAAGCCATGGTCAGTGTCACCATGGGGGGCCCAGAAGAGTTGTATGTTAAAGACGGTTGGAATGGTGATTTAGATGCGATTCTTCGCCCAATTCATCGCGGTGTGTTTGAGTTCAATGGTTTCTCTGTGCTTGAACCGCATAAGGTGTTTGGCCCAGCAAGAAAAACGGAAGACGAACGCAAAGCTGAGTTAGACAATTACGCGCAGCGACTCACGTCTATCTTTAAAGAACCTTCGATCAAGATTGGTCAGTACTAATTCCTTCTGCACAAGGAAGTCGGCTTTTTCAACTTAGTTGGGAGTCCACTATGAACTCAGAAAAAACACATCAAACCCTGATCATGTGGGGTGCGAATAAGAACCAAATCGCCAAGATTTTACCAAGCGATATGGACGAACAAGAAGCGCTGCAACGTGAGCAGCATATCTTGGCAATTGAAGAGTGTTTGCAGCTACTTTTTCGTCAACCAGAAGCACGCAAAACCTTTATGAACAGCGCAAGCAAAAGCGTGTTCTTTGAAGGCAGAAAGCCATTAGAAGTGATCGCATCTGGCAGTCTTGACGACTTAGCAGAAGCACACCGAATCATTCGTAGTATGTTGTGTATCTAATCTGGCCTGAAGGTTTGTATTATCGCTGTGCAATAAAGTACAAATCTTCGGGCAACAATCTTCAATCCTCCTTCTCCATGCGTTGCTAATCTTATTACCAAGCAATCGGGGCGACTCGAAACACATACAAATCGCGTTTTGTTGCTGAGGTCAGCAGCAAGAGAATTGGAGAAGAATCATGTCAAATAGCAACTTTGCAGCAATCAAACAAATCGGTTACGGCGCAATGGGTCTTGAGGGCTATTACGGTGAGAGTGATGACGCAGTGGCGGTGCAAACTCTGGTTCATGCTATTGAACAAGGCATGATGATCGACACGGCTGACGCTTACGGTGCAGGGCACAACGAAGATTTGATCAAAAAAGCCATCGCACAAACCAATCAAAAAGCGTTTATTGCGACCAAATTTGGCATCGTGTTTGAAGAAGGCCAAACAGGTAGCACACTAGATACTGGTTGGGGATTCCCTTTAACCATCAATGGTACTAAAGAGTATGTTGCTCGTGCGATTGATAACAGTCTAGAGCGTTTGGGTGTGGAACAAATTGACCTACTTTACGCACACTACCTAGATCCACAAATTCCGCTCGAAGAAACGGTCGCTGCAATGGCAGACGCTGTGAAAGCAGGGAAAGTAAAAGCGATTGGTCTGTCTAACGTTACAGCGGAGCAAGTGTTGCGCGCTAATGAAATCCACCCAATCTCGGCGGTGCAATACGAATACTCACTGTTCCGTCGTGAAGCGGAAACGGACCTCCTACCTGCGGTAAACCAAATCGGTGCTGCGCTGGTTTGTTGGTCGCCACTTGGTGCTGGTTTTCTGACTGGTCAGGTCAAAGAGTTGGACGAAAATGACTTCCGAAACAACAACCCAAAAATGCAGGGCGATAACTTCACAAGCAATTTAGCGCGCCTAGAAGAGATCAAGAGTATTGCCGCTGAGTATGACATCACTCCAGCACAACTTGCTTTGGCATGGTTGGTCGCGCAAGGCGATAACATCATCCCAATTCCGGGTAGTCGTAAAACATCTCGCATTGATGAAAACTTGGGTGCTCTAAACGTCACTTTGAGCCAAGAAACCCTTGCGAAGCTTGATGAAATTGCTCCGATTGGCGCTTTCAAAGGCGCGACACTGGTTTAAGTCTTTTACTGTGTCCCGCATTTATCCCATCACTTGTTGAACGAGTGATGGGCTTTTTGTTTTTTGTCTCCTAGACAACAATTCCGCACAACTGATGGGTAAGAACTATACTGACTACGAGTTTGTTCAAATTGTTCAAACACAAAGAGTCTTAAAGGAAAACAGAGTCTTATGCCAAGGCTATGGATGACAAGTAGGTTAACAAGGAAAGTGTGCCTATGGAAACAACCGAGCAGATAGATAAGTACAGTCAGTCAGGAGCCAAGGTTCTGCCTCGTTCCGCACTTATATTGGGGGCGTTGCTTTTTACCGCTGTGGTTGCTCGTTTTTATGTGGCATTCCGCTACGAAGTCAATTGGGATGAATTTTATTACCTTTCTTTTGTACACCAATTGATTAACGGTGAGGCAATCAATAGCTTTCAAACCTTTCATATCCACTTCTTCACTTGGCTACAGCATGTCTCTAGCAATGAAGTCGATCAAATCATTGCCGCTAGATTAGTTATGATCGTCTTTCAGTTGGGAACAGGGCTGTGCATTTATAAGCTTTGCCGACTTCAGTGCAGTGTCTCGGGGGCTTTGTTTGCGGTACTTGCTTACTTTGCTTTCTCATTCAACGTCCGAATGGGGGCGAGCTTTAGAACGGATCCTATTGCGACCTTCCTCGTCATGATCTCTTTGTTCTATGTCTTTCGGGACCAGCTTACTTGGCGCGCTTCGGTTGTCTGTGGAGTGCTTACCGCCGTTGCTTTACTCATCACACTTAAGACTTCTTTGTATATTCCCCCCTTTTTAATGACGGTGTTGGTTTGTTTTTATTGGACACAAGATCGAGTGGGATACGCCAAGCAAATTTTGATTTATGGCTGCTCGATATTGGTGTCATTTGCGATTCTCTACAGTTGGCATTATTTCACCATTAGTAGTTTGAGTAGTGGAGCAGACGCGGGCTCTATGTTGAGTGCAGCGGATAAAACCATGAATCAAAGAGAGTTCTTTCCACGATGGTTTTATTTTCAGCATTCATTGGTGACGGACTTTGGATATTGGATAGCTCTACTGCTCGGTATCGCCTTTGCGGTCTTCTCTTGCTTTAATCAAGTTCACATCAACCGTACTGCGTCTCTGAAGTTACTGAGTTTGGTACTCTTGCTCGGCACTTTGTTGTTGTATCGAAACGCCTTTCCTTATTACTACGCTTTTATGTTAGCGCCGGTGTGTGCGTTGTTCGCCGTCGCATGGGATGGGGCACAGCATTATCTAAGTGATAAAGCCAGCCGCTTTTTCTCCATTATTATTCCGAGCCTATTTGCCGTTTCCATTGTGGTAAATGGTTTTATTTTTCCGACGAAAAGTACGCTGGATTACCAACGCAACTTTATCGAAGAGATTCATAAGATCTTTCCTCAACCTGTCGCCTACATTGATCGCTGCTCCATGATTTCCAGCTATTCAAAGCAGGGCTTCTTTATGAGTACTTGGGGCTATGAGGATTATCAGGCAAGAGGCACCCCTGTGATTCAATCTGCGATAGAAAATGCGAATCCCGTGTTTGTCGTGGCCAATACGCACTATTTAGATGTGCTTGGTGTAAATGCGCTTAACGTTAATCAATCTAAAGAAGATGAACATGGCAGTTCGGCATCAAAAGATTGGTTACTCGAGCAAGATGGTGAGGCGCTGAAATCGAATTACATTCATCACTGGCAAGATCTCTTTGTTGCCGGAAAAGTGCTGCATTTTACTCAGGAAGATGAGCTGCAAGTGATTCAAATTCACATTGAAGGTGAATACACCCTTGAGGGAGAGCTCAATATTTTGCTCGATGGCCAAATATGGAAAAGTGACCAAGCTCGTTATCTATCGAAAGGTTCATACCAAGTAAGTTCGCCATCCGCTGGCGAGGTAGTGATGCGCTGGGGTGATCATTTATACCGACCAGAGAATGTTTCCCAATCAAAAGCGTTGTTCACAGGGTTCTGACCCTCGCTCTAAGAGAAAGAAGGTGATTTGATGAAGCTGATAGTCCAGATACCTTGCTATAACGAAGCGGACAATATTGCCGCGGTTATCCATACCATACCGCGAGAGATTGAAGGTATTGATAAGGTGGAAATTCTTATCATTGATGACGGTTCGACAGATGGTACTGCAGAGGTTGCCAAAGCGTTGGGCGTCGATCACATAGTGATTAACCACAGTAACAAAGGGCTAGCGCACACCTTTCGTAAAGGGCTGGAAGAATGTTTACGCCAGCACGCGGACATTATCGTGAATACCGATGGTGACAACCAATACAACGGGGAAGATATTGCGTTGTTGGTCAAGCCCATCTTAGAGCAGCAAGCTGAGATTGTGGTGGGCGATCGCGGTGGATACAGCAATAAACACTTTTCTTTTTTTAAGCGTTGTTTGCAAGTGTTTGGCAGCTTTGTGATTGCTAAAGCAACCGCATTACCAGTCAGTGATGCGGTGAGTGGCTTTCGTGCTATTAGTCGAAGTGCAGCGCAGCAAATCAATATTGTCTCAGACTTCAGCTACACCATCGAGATGCTGATTCAGGCCAGCGCCAAGCGTTTGAATGTGGTTTCTGTTCCGATTCGAACCAATGAGAAGACTCGAGAGTCTCGCCTATTTAAGAGTATTCCTCAGTTCTTAAAAATGTCGGTATCGACGTTAGTGCGTGTCTACACTATGTATCGACCATTGCAGGTGTTCTTGTTTATTGGCCTTGTGGCCATGGTCTGTGGTGTGATTCCTATTATGCGCTTCTTGTACTTTTTCTTTCATGGAGCAGGCGATGGTCATGTGCAGTCTTTGGTGCTTGGTTCAACGTTATTGATTCTTGGCTTCATCACGCTATTAATGGGGTTAGTTGCTGATTTAATTGGTTTCAACCGGAAGCTGACGGAAAAGGTATTGCACCGAATTGAAGTTTTGGAAGAGAAGTTAGAGAAGCAAGAACACACCAAAGAGGAAAACGAATTCGAGCGCCGGAGAAAGCGCTCGGGGGGAAATTATGAATAGTCCGCGTTATGAAGGGTTAATATTCTATCTAAGTGGGTTGCCACGACTGTCACGTCGATGATTGGCATCGTTTGAGCTGCCTCAAATAATGCATCTGGATGTTCAGAGATCTCTTCTGCTAGAGTGTAAATCCCCTGTAAAAGGTCTTCAGGGCTTCCCACTTTCACTAGTCTTACGGCAATGTTATTTTCTAAATTTAAAGGTTCTAAAGCGACAGTTTTGGCAGTTACGAATGGTTTTCCAGTAGCCATTATTTGGTAAATTTTATTTGGAACTACACACTTAGCTTTATTCGAAGTGCCAAATATACCTAGGCAAATGTCGCTATTTAGGATTAAATCATTTAGGCATGCGTAATTAATCCACTCTAAGCGCTTAATAGATAAAATGTTTTCTTTAGCTATTCTCTCGTCGATGTGACTAGATAATTGCCCTTTACCTACGATTAACCAATCAATACGTTTATCCCTGTTTAGATCGATCTTTGCAGAGTCAATGATAGTATCTAAACCGTGTAGAGGTATGAATTGTCCATAAAAAAGTACTTTTATTCTGCTTAAGTTTACGATTGGGAGAGCTTTGCTACGGTGAAAATTATTTTTTTCCACTCCAACTGGAACCCAATTGATTTTTTTATTTGTGAGTCTATAGATTTCTTTAAAGTAGTTTGCATGAGCAAGTGTATCAAGAAAGCAAGAAGTAGAAAGCCTACTAGCTAAATACTCAATCCAGTAAATAAACTTAGCTATTGGGTGGTGGCTAGAAAACATTTTTCTGTCATTAACGACGGTATCGTAAAGTGACAAAAACACATCCCAATGGATTTCTGCCCTCCTTAATTTCGCGAAAGGCCAAAGAACTATTACATCCAAAGGACCTAAGTAAGGTACTATTATGCTCTTATGTTTTGGCGTCCGGCAGTATTCAATAATTAAAATAGGGTAAGCCAAAAATAAACGAAAAATAATGTTTATTCTTCGTCTCCAGCTATCTATTTGACTTTTATCGTCAACACCTTTCCATACATGGTAATGGATCTGTTCCGTTTGATAGCCAAGACTTTGTGCTGCTTCTACTAATAGTCTAACACGAGGCTTACCAATATCATAAGTACCCCAAAATATGATTTTATTGTCTTTCTTCATTTTTTTTCGCTATTACAATGAAGCCGTCCCCTAGTTCAGTATTTCTAAATAGGTATTGAATTTTAAATGCCACGCGCATAATTGCTCTACCTAAAAAGTTTTTTTGGAAACGGTATAGTTTACTTTCTACATCTCGCTCGATTCCACTGCGAGCTGTGTCTGTCTTTTTATCTTTTGCCATAGTCATATGACCAGATCTATCTATAATGATATTTCTGAAAAAAGAGGTTATGTTAGCTAGAGGGTAACCATACGATTCAAAATGAATGATCTCCAATCCAGAGTTCTTTAATAGAGTGACGAACTCTAGTTTGTCATATCTCCTATAATGCCCTGCCCATTCATCTAATGGTCCAAATTTAGCCTTATGTGATGGTACTGCAATAATCGCGAACCCTCCACTTTTCAAGTAGGTAAGCCAGTCATTTAATGCTTTTTCGTCTTCTTCAATATGTTCCAACACCTCGCACGAAAGAAGGTAGTCGAAACTTGATGCCCAACTTGAAGTAGGAGAATGGGAGATCTCTGCATTTGGAAACTCACCCACCATCAGCTTAGCTATTTTTAACGCTGAAGGCGATGTGTCGTATCCTGTGCACATAAATCCTTTTTGAGTTAGATCTCTTAATAACGCACCAGCACCAGGTCCAATCTCTATTAACTTTCCTACTGGGTACCCATTAAGTAAATCGAGAATACGCCTACGGCGCATTGCAAATCGTGGAGCGGGGACCCAGATTCGATCTATAGAAGCCCCGTAGTCATTGTCATCTCGTATATTATTTTTCACATCCACATTCCCCATATTTATTTCTATTTATTAAATAAGTGGTAAAAATAGATTGGGCTTAAAATCCCTGAGACTAGTAAGATTGATGTTCGATTGACTAAAGCAACCAGTAACGCATCGCTCACGCTGATAGATATGTTACTGCCAAAGAATACTGTACTGGCTTCTACGATTCCCAATGCTCCAGGGGTTAGGCTCACTTGATACATTAAATCTTGAGTTCCGCCTAAAAATATGAGTGTTCCCAAAGGTTGAGGGGTATCTATAGCATGAAAGATGAGAGCGATTGAGACTGAAGATAAAAAAGTATTGAGAATTGAAATTACAATAATATTAAAAATAACAATTCTATCTTTGCGTAATAGAGCCCAACTGTCCAACACGTTTTTTAGTGTTTGGATAACTTTGTTGTTATATGTTTTTAGCTTTGGTGACCAGACGATAACGCTAAAAAAAAATAGTGAAGTGAAGCTAAATGTGCTTAGCCCAAATTTATCAATCTCGCCCGTTTGTAAGTAAAGCCAGATTATCCCTATTAGCCCTAATAAAGAGGCCACAGCTAGCGTTAGTAAAGTTTGTCCGGCGAATATCGCCGAGAAGTGGGTGAAAGATAAGCCGTGTTTTTTTTTTAGGTAGATTCCTCTCACAGCTGCTCCGCCCTTCATAGGAAGAATAATATTTAGGCTACGTGCAATGGTGGTGATTCCAAAGTATTCATGGAAGTTTAACTTTATGCCATAGGGTTTGACCATTACATAGGTAAAAAGACTTGATACCCATACCGAAAGTATTTGTATTAAAACCAATAAAAGTAAAGATGTAAGCGGTAATGAGAAAAGCTTAAGAAAATCTTGGGGGTGCGTATTGATGTAATGGAAAGCCCAAGTAAAAAAAAGTAGAGGTATGCCGTATGCTAGCCCTATTTTAAGATACTTACTTGATTGGTTGTTCTTAATTTCTTTTCTAACTACTGACATTGTAAAAGTTCTACCTTACAAGGTGTTACACGGCTTTCTATTAGTCTAGAACAGAATGTGAGATTTAGAGTGGCCTTGTGATAAATGAAATCAAACAAAAAGATACCGCCTATCAAGACGGTATCAAATGTTATGAGTTTGGATGGCTAGCGCTGATTAATCAGACGGTTACGAGCAGCTATCAATCAACGTCCAGCCTGAGTATGGGTCAGCCGGGGTCAGCGTCGAGTCTGTCCAACGGTCGGCTTCATACAAGCTGCCTTGGTAGGTCACTTGTTCGCCCGATTGGTACTGTCTTTGCTCGAACTCTGGGATGTCGGCACAAATGCCATCACCGCCACCGCTGTTATCATCAACGACTTTCAATAAAGTTGAATCTGAGGCATTCAGCTCGCCATCAGAAACCTGCACTGAAATCGAGAAAGTGAGGTCTGGGTCTGTGGCCGTAGCCGTTACCACTAGCGTATCGCTATTGGTGTCGCCGACAACTGTCAGGTCAGAAGAAACCTCCCATTGATAGCTAATCACATCGCCATCCGGATCCGAAGCGTTAGCTGTGATGGTTACGCTTTCGCCGCTGTTTACCTGATAGTTCGGAGACAGTGAGACGCTGGTGGATTATTATCGACTGGTGGCTTATCGCCGCCGTCACCGTCCCAAATTGAGCCGTCACAATCGTTGTCAACCAAACACGTTGCTTTTTGGTAGATCTTGGATAGCCACATGAGACCAGTCGTAGCCCCGCGTCTTTTTCTAGCAATTCGCGAACGTTACTCGCACCGTTGTAAGTGGTTGGATTGAGCTGCTTGTCGAGTAGGCCAGTACGTACGTTGTTGATGTCCGTTCCGATGCGTGCATCACCCATAAAGTAAGAGCCGCCAGGCGCCTCATGCTCTACGTTGATCAGTGTATTGCCTTCATCTTGAGTCGGCATGTGACCACCTGGGATTTGCCAAATCATGGCCGGAGACTCAACGCCATCACTGATGGTTTTCACATACGATAGATAACGCGTCCAGTTGGTGGCGTTGTACGCGTAGTTCGCGATCGCTTCTGAGCCGAAACCGTCGCGCTCATACTTATCGAACACAATGTAATCTGGTTGGTAAGTACCAGTGTAAACATCCAGCGAGTTTACGAAGTTCGCCACTTCTTTGCCTTTGTCAGCAGATTGGTCGTCTGTCTGGGAAGCCTTTGACTGCAAGGATCATCGCTTCACGGAATGGCAGCGTTAGTAACAACGGAGCATCGCTTTGGGTGATAGAGACAGATTCATCCCCGTCATAGACGTAACGCGTGTCTCCAGCAAACACCGAATCGATTTGGATATCGTACTCATCCGGCTTAACGTCGTCAGGTAAGGTGAATGGCGAGCTAGTCATCTCGTAGTTGTAGCGGCTAGAGCCATCTTTCGCGACAAGGTTGAGCACAATTGGCATCGCTTCTTGAGGTACGTCGACAGTGCTTGCTTGAACGGTAGTGAAGTCGTCACTTACGATAGGTGTTTCAACGATGTTAGTGCTGATTTCTGTCGCTTTGTCTTTGTTGACCAAGACATCGAGGTTGTCGCTCGGTTGGTAAAGCACGTTGTTTACCGTAATAGGTGAGTAGGAGAGATCGTATTTGTCGTTATCAAGCAGTTTGCTGATGTCGATCTTGCCGCCAAATGGCACTACTAGGCTGTGTTGCATCGCTATCCACAGTCACGGTTGAGGTTGGCGAGGAGGCGTGGGCAATCCCCATTTCGCTCGTTACATCTTGTGCGGTGACTTGATACTCGCTATCTTGGAGGTGCTCCAGAACAAAGCTGCTTCCCCACGGTACAGATACGGTCTCACTATAGTTCTCACCCTCGACCAAAATCGAGGCCGCGGCTAGGCTGGCGTGTGGTGCACTTGGTGCTTGAAGGGTGATTTTGCCTTGAAGTGCAGGATCATTCTTGATGATCACCTTCTCGACGTGTACGTCGTTTCCATCGATGTAATCACCATTGAGACCAAAGAAGATTTGAGCCGTTTGGCCATCGTTTAGAATTTCTGACGTGCTGTCATGAGTAAAGACAAACGTGTTGGGAGCAGGGTTGCTGACGTTAAAAGGTGCGCCCCATGAGCTATTCACCGTTGCGTCTTTGTCTGAGGTTACCCAAACCTCTGCGTCCGCCAAGTCTAATTGCTGACCCGAGATATTCTTCAAATCGACCTGCGCTTGTGAGTACCACTGGTCAACCTGTGGCACGGTTATCGTGGCAGAGACCGACTCGCTTTGAGCGGCCGTTATGATGTTTTCTTGTGTTGCGCCGAGTGTGGAGGTGGCCATGATTGGGGAACCCATGAGCACCGCGGTTACCATCAAACTGATTGTTGTTTTCTTCATTGTTGAATCCTCATCACTTGCTTTAAAAAGCTAAGTGACTGTCCTTGTTGATTTTCTATTCGTGGGGGATTTCCGGCGAGGACTTCAAACACTAAGCAAACGTCACAAAGAGAGGGAAGCCCCTTGATCTAACCACTGCCGAAATCACTCATATTTTTTGCTTACATCCAGTTACAAATGAAAAGAAACAACTCAAAATTTGAAGGCCGATTCAGAAAACAATCACCATATGCGCTTAGGTTTATAAATTGAGCTAATTTATTGATTGAGATGAATATTGATGTCAATTGTTGGTGGCTAGATTATTTACTTGATTAATACTTTTGGTTGGGTGGGAGAGCATTGTTGGGGCGAATAAAATGAATTGCTAATACGATCAGAAAAGTAGATCTTGAGCCCAAAAATAGGCTGGTACAGAGTCAGAATAAGCGGGATAAAGTGATAAATTGGATGGCGATTTTGGTGTTCAAAACGGCCATCCAAGAGATAAAAATCAAGAGCAAAATCGCCTTGAGAGGGTTAAGCGCGATAAAACTTACTGTCGTTGAAGACGTCACGATCATGCGGATCGTTCGATAGGAACATCCACACCTCTTTCATGCTTTGTTCAAAGAATTCTTCTTCAAACACCACCATAGAGCAATGTTCACCAAGCCCAGCCACGAACGGTTCGAGTGCTTCAAACCCAATGCGCTCAATGTCTTCAATATCAATGAAATACAGCTTCTTATCGGTTCTTTGTTCGCTTTCTGCGGGTAATTCGCCTTTACCAAGCACTGAAAAGTTAAGCTCAACGGTTGAACCCGTACGGTTTTGTTTGAGCTCATCAACCTCCTCCATTTGAGCCATAACGCTGTAGTTCAAATCATCAAAGTAGCTCAGTGTTTCTTGCTTCATTGGGCGCATAAGTCTTCCATAAATTTTGCAGTCGAATCTGATGAGATTTTGTTACAAGCCTTTCAAGTATTGAGCGTTTGCCGTTGGGTGAATCACGGTAATAAGAGCTTCAGCATGCTGCTCATTGTGTTCATTCAGCAGAGCGGTAAAGGCATCGATCAATTCAGGTTTGGTCATCGTGATTTTGGTTTCTGTTTGGATATCACGCAGATCGATCAACACATCGGTAAACAATTGCGGCAGATCGTGCAGCACTTGCAGGTTCAATACGTTGTGCTCGCTGTAGATTGAATTGTGGCTGCCTTTTTGTTTTTGTACCACGTAAGGATTGTCTTTTAAGTTGATGATAGACGTGCGTTTATCACAGCGTTTCAAACAACCTTTGTTGACCTTCAACTTACGGCATCCTTCGGTTTGTTGGAACAAACATTGGCGGCTCGTGAGTAGGGTATTTGGATGATAAATGCTGTAGAAGCTGCGCATGTTTTTCGGACGCTTTATGTGACGCATCTGCTTCATATTCAGCTCGTTAGAAACAAACGCGCCACTTGCCGCGAACTCGTCTTGAAGGCATTTAAACGCGTATGAGTTCACCGTGTTCATTTGTGGGCCTGCCACCCAGCCTAAGCCGAGCTCTTTTGCGATCATGCCGACGCCTGAGTTGTTGGTGATCAACAACTCAGGTTGGATGGTTTCCAAAAATACGCGCACGGCGTGGTAGTCTTCGTCAATCAAAATGGCTGGGAACCAAGGTTTGAGCATTGGATTGGCTTGGAACAACTCAATCATCGCGCTCAGTTCACCAGACAATCCCATTGGCAGTTGATAGTAAACATCAATGTCGCGGTATTCGCACAGCATGGCTTCTTGTGCTGACGAGATCAGAACCGATAATTTTGGCGCACCTTGGCGAGGTTCTGGTTGAGGTAATGCTGGCAGAGTTGGCACATCAATCGACCCTTTCAAGCTGCTGCCGGATACTTGTGTCGAAGTGACATCGAACGACTTAGTTTGCTCTGCCACTTTCTCAATGATCGCGGTTTTGTTATCGTAGAGTTTCTTTTTCACTGCTTGCAGATCATCAGCAGATTGGCATTGATAAACCTTCGAAAAATGTTTTACAGCGTGGTCGCGCGGGTTGTCGATGTACATCGCCTTGCCGAAATCACCTTGCAAAAATGCGTTGGAGAAATCACGGTTGAACACCGTGTATAACTCTGTGGTGTCTTCAGAGAGTTCCAAACCCTTGCACAAGCGATCGATTTGCTGGCGCCAATTGTCGACCACGGTATAGACGTAGTGCGATTTCTTGATTCGCCCTTCCACTTTTAATGAATACACGCCAGCATCGGCAAGCGCTTCCAAGTCCCCAAAGGCGGAGTTGTCTTTCATATTGAGTGGGTAGTTGTTGCCTGTTTTGGTCGTTTCGTACTGTTCGCGACAAGGTTGGCTACAGCGTCCACGGTTACCTGATGCGCCATTGCGAGCGGAACTGATGTAGCAAATTCCGGAGAATCCGATGCAGTATGAGCCGTGGACAAACACTTCCATCATTACGTTGTGCTCGCGACCAAATTGCGCCAGATGTTTTATCTCACTGATGTTAAGTTCGCGAGATAAGTTTACTCGGCTTGCGGTGAGCTGGTTGAGAAAGAGGATTTGGCCTTCGTTATGCGTGTTCAGTTGCGTTGAAGCGTGCACATCCAAATCGGGAAAGTGATGTTTGAGAATGTAGGCCAGACCGAGATCTTGTACGATCACGCCATCGATTTTGGTGGTGTTCAGTTGGCTGAGCAAGCGAACAATCGCTGGAATTTCACTTTCTAAAATCAGCACATTCAACGTTAGGAAAATCTTACAGCTGTGCTGATGGGCCAACGTTAACACGCCATTTAAGTTATCTAAGGTGAGGTTGGTCGCTCGATTACGAGCATTGAAGCGGTCGAGCCCACAGTAAATTGCATCGGCGCCAGCGGCAATGGCGGCTTTGATGGAATCTAAGTCACCACCGGGTGCTAATAACTCAAATTGATCGCGTGTCACTACTTTTCTCTTTCTTATTAAAATAGGCTGCAAATGTTACGTATTTCACGCTTTTGATGCTCAGCTAGTTAACGCTTTATTAATCTGAATCAATTAATCCGTGTTACACGGTCGACTCTTGAGTGGGTAGAGTGCAATTCGCGAGAGCGGAATTTGACTTCTATAGTTTTCCTACACTTGGTTTTTCTATATTTACAGTTTTCGACTCAGATAAGAGAGGAAGGGACGACAAATGAAAAAAGTAATCATCGGGTTGGTCGTGGCGTTGACGTCATTGAGTGCGTTGGCTGGTGAGGGCGTGGTAACCGTTGCTAGCACGCATTCGGCAAAAGATACGGCGGATAAATTTGTCGCTATCGCGCAAGAAAAAGGGTTGAACGTCTTTGCGCGCATTAACCATCAAGAGAACGCCGTGAAAGTCGATATGACGTTGCGACCAACTGAAGTTATCGTGTTTGGGAACCCTAAAGTGGGCACGCTACTGATGATCTGTGCGCAGGAAGTGGCGCTCGATTTACCCCAAAAAGTGTTGGTGTATGAAGATGCTGAAGGCAAAACGTGGTTAGCTTATAACGATCCTATGTATTTAAAGCAGCGCCATCATATTGAAGGCTGTGACGAGGTATTGAACAAAATCAGCGGCGTGCTGGGCAATTTAACCAACGCGGCGGCGAAGTAGGGTGCAGTATTAGGGCTGCTTGTTATGTTGAAGAATAAAAAAGCCCCAATGATTGGGGCTTGAATGAAGCGAAGTATGCCGTTTAAAAATAGTGGAAGATCGGCGCTTCATGCATCAAGAAGTTTTGATGGGAGATGTTCCACGCATAGGCGCCCGCTAAGGTAAACACAACGTAATCACCAATATCGACGTGGGCGACGTGTTGATTGCGTGCCAGCACATCTTTGGGCGTACAAAGCTGGCCGACAAAGGTCGCTTGTGCATGCTGAATTGGATGAGAAATCTCATGGTGTTGCTCGCTTTTCAGGATGACGAATGGATGATCATGGCTCTGCGCCGCTGGCGTGCGGAAGTGGTGAGTTCCTCCGCGCGCGATGACAAAGTTTTCGCCAAGATTTTGCTTAATATCCAGTACTTCCATCACGTAATAACCGCATGCCGCCGTGATGAAACGTCCGCATTCAAAACGCAGTGTCCAGTCTTGCACTTGCTCTTTGGCGATGAGGAATTCCAACTTGTCGCAAAACTCCATCCACGGAAAGTGTTGCTCAGGGTTTTGGTAGTTAATCCCCATGCCGCCGCCCAAGTTGATCATCAGCTCACTGAGTTCGAACTCCTGCTGCCACGTTTTCACGACTTGGAAATAGCGCTGCATTAACGCTAAGTGACGTTCAACATCGAGCTGATGCGACATCAAGTGAAAATGGAAGCCTTTGAGTGACACTTGCGGGAAATCGCGCAGCAACATCAAAGCATTACTCAGCTCGGACTCGTCCAAGCCAAATGGAGTCGGCTTGCCACCCATCGCCAACTTGCTGAGCGTGATGTCGCCAATATCGATGTTCATACGCAAAAAGATCGAAGCAGGGCGGTTGAGGCGCTCGGTTAGTGCTCCAATGCGTTGTAGCTCGGTGAGGCTTTCGACATGAATTGCATCAACATCAAGCTCAATCGCTCGTTGCAATTCACTTAGCATTTTTCCGGGGCCACCGAAGATCAATGGCTTATCGAGTTGTTGCTGGTGGAGGTGTGTCAACTCCCCGCCAGATGCCGCTTCAAAACCATCGACATACGGCGCGAGCGTTTTAAGAATCGGGCCCGATGGATTGGCTTTGGCTGCGTAAAATAGCTCGACATTTCTCGGCAAAACGTGACGCAGTTGTTTGATGTGTTCTTCTAAGGCGCTTAGGTCATACACGTATGCGCACAAGGGTTGACTTTGCTCCTGTGCGAGTGTGTGAACTTGTTGGCAAACGAGTGTCGGTAGAGAGAGGGAATTAGACATGTTGCGCTCCTTTTTCGTGTTGCTGCCAAGGCGTGGCGACTTGGGTATAGCCCGACTCCTTATCGGCTTTTTGCATCAAACGCGTGGTGAAATTATTTTTGCTCGGGAAGTGACCGCCATTCAGCAACGCTTCTAGTTCCGGCTGTTTTCCATTCACTGATTGCCAACGCACAATGGCACTTTGCACCGCATTCCATAGCGTTTGCTCTAGTGGCTCATCACCTTCTGCGATGAAGAAAATCGCTTCGCTGATGTTGTTGATAAAGGTGCAGTATCCGATGCGATTCCAGCCTTGTTCGCGACTGTAGTAAACCGATTGTCGCGCGCGTTCAGACAAATCAGTTAATGTTTCTGCTGGCCAGAACTCCGGCAGTAATTTAGTGCCTTCCAAATCACGAATCCAAACACAACACGGCATCTCTTGCTCAAAGCCAATCAAGGTGTTTTGCAAATGCGGCTCAAACGCCACCCCGTGTTTGAAGTAGTAATTAAACACGCCCGGGATCAGGCAATGCAAATAGCGTTCAAACCACAATGTCGCGATGTCGGAATAGCGATTTTGCGTAGTACGCGCTTTGTTTTTAAGGCGTTGAGCAATACAACTGTCGCCGTTTTTGTCGTAAGCAAACAGAGCGCCAGCGAGGGTTGGTTTTAAGATGTCGACTTCGCTCAGCGAGAAATTTTCGCGATACAAAATCCCAAACGATTCGCGCGCTTTGGTGTTGTCATCCCAATTACGCTCAGCGACACTTTCTAGATTTAATGTGGTGGCGTAAGGCTCTGTCATCACTTTAAATACAGGGTTGTGCAGCTGTTCGTTTTCTCGAATCGGTTTGAGAATCGACGTGAGCTGCACGGCGCTGTCGAGTTCGTACCACGCGTTTTTGCGCACGCAATTGGTTAATCGTACGTTGATGGAGAATTTCGCAAACCAGTCCATATCTGGGTGGTAGAGGGTACGAACTGAAGAGGTCGGCTGCATCTTTTCACCACCTAAACCCAGTGGCGTGATTTTGCCTTGTTCAATGGAGCGCTTCACGCTTGGGTTGCTCAAAATGGTGTAGCTTTCCCAAGGATGGCAAGGGTAGAGGGTCTTCCCATTGCTGGTGGTGTGTTGTGGCGCGAGCTGTTGTAGCATGTGCTGCGCAGGGTTAGCTTCTCCGTCGGAACTCAGCACATCAAGTAAGGACGTATCCACTTCAAACCAGTACAGCGGGACTTGCGCGCCGACTTCTGGAGAAAACGCCAAGAGATCATCCATGGTGACGCCCGAACGACTTTTCGGGGTCGGATGGAAAGTATGCCCCCAAATCAGAGATTGTTCCGAAGCGATAAATTCGTTGTGATGCGATTTGGGCGCGACGTTGAGAAACTGCTCGGTAACCAGCACGCTATTTTCCAGTTGTTCGATCAGCTCATGGTTAAATGGGATCGCCAACACCTGCTTGAGATAGTTAAGCAAAAGCGTAAGAGTTTGCGTGGCATCCAATTTCGCCCAACCAGATCCCGGCATTTTCGCCCAAGGCAGTTCTGCCAATTTGATTTTGCCCAGTTTGCTCGCGTAGTGAATCGGCAAAACCAACACGCCATTTTGTTGAGAAAGATGAACGGCTATCCGCTGTTTAGCGGGATAGTTGCGTTTTAACGTTTGGGGTAGCGATGTCGATTGGTAGTGCCATTCCACTTGTTGATTCGGTAGCGCAAATTCACGTAAGTAACAATTAAGAACACCCATTATCGTGTTGAGTTGGGCTTTCTCACGGTTGAGCTGCACCTCATGCGCGCGCAACTCGCTAGTCTGAGAGGATTGAGTTTGTAACATGTTGATTTCCAAATTTTGAGTGGAGAACCAGCGCGATCAAGGTGATTACGCTGACTATCGCAGAAAGTAGGAAAGGAACCTCAAGTAGCCCCAAGCTAGAAATGAAAGAAGCGCAAAATCCCGCTGCCACGCCACCCCATTTGGACATGGCATCAAAGCGAGAAAATACTTTGCCACTGAGTTTGCGATCCAGATTGCTCGCAAGATGCTGATGCAATCCGTGATAACAACACACCATCGCGATGCCGAAGATAATTCTCGCAGCAATGAGTGCGGTTTCGGACGCAATCAAATGCAAGGCAGAGCTCACGGCAAGCAATGCAAACCCAAGCCACAACGTGCGCAGCGGTTGATGGCGATTCAACCCATCTGACAACACGTGAATTTTTCCTGCCAGCAACAGATAGACGCCATGCGGCAGTGCGTACAAAAAACCGATCCATGCGTGGTTAGTGATGCCATATTGCTGCACAAACGGCGAGAAATAAGGAAAGGTCACCACCATAGAAAACGCAAACCCGAATTGAGCAAAGAAGATCCAACGAATGGCATGCATTGCGTTTTTCTGTGCAACCGGTTTTTCTTGCTGAGGTTCTGAGTTTGGCTTTTCGAGGTTTTGGTCGGCGGGTTTATCCACTGGCAGTGTTAGCGTGATGCCCATCGCAATCAAAGGCAAAACGCATAACCAAAGGTACGCGTTGAGCGGGTTGGTCTCTGACAAGCTCCAGCCGAGCCCAATAGGCGCAACGATCAGCGCCAAGCGAGCAGATAGTTGGGTTTTATTGAGTGACTTGCCGAGTGTTTTGGCTTCTTTAATTTGACTAGATAAGTAGCTGTTCGAGGCGGCCATGGTGCCGCCAAAGGTTCCTTGAACAATAAGACCAAACACAAACATGGCGAGGTTGTCTGCCAAGCCGCACAGCGCAAACCCTGCTGCAAGGCCAAGTTGCGCACGCAAGAGTGAGCGGCGGCGACCGTAGCGATCGGCAAAGTTGCCCCAAAATCGCGCTGCCAACGCAGTACAAAACGTAGGTAGGATAAACAATACCCCTGCCCAGTCCGCATCAATGCTTGCGCCTAACGTTGGCAACACGACGGGTAGAAATAGCGGCATACCTAACGCGGCAAACGCAGCGATAAAGTGGCACAACAACACACTGTAGATGAGTTTGGTCATAATCGTTTAACGTACGCTTTTTTTGATGGCTTCTAAGTAGGCGCGTTGCGCTTCTTCGCTAGAAAGCAGCAAGAAGTTCGGAGCCGACAAACCATAGAACTTATTGATGTCACTCGCGCCGGAGGCTTCTTTCGAGAGCAAACTGCCAGAGCTCAACAAGTATTTGGCGTGCAAATCAGGTGCTTCTTGCAGTAACTCGCGTGCCAGTTTTGTCTCTAACCCTTCGCCTTCCAATCGGTTGAGTTGCTCTGCAATGCTTTTGGCCACGATGGCATAAAGCGATGCTGAAGAGGCAATGCCCTTCGCTGCCATGGCTTCTACAATCGCTGCGATATCCAATTGTAATGTGATGGTGGTAAACATCTGACCGAGCGCCAATTCATTGTCGACTTTGATGCGTTGATCGAGCAGTTCATCGCAATCCACTGGAAGTAGTTTTGCGCCGTGTTTTTGGGCTGCATGCTCTGTTGCAAAGTGGAAGCGCTCTGGCCAAATCCGCGCCGCGTCGTTGTCTTTCATCGCGAGCGTCATTTTGCCCTGTTGATCAAATGCAATGATGGCGTTTTGCTGGTTGGACTCCAATGCGATGCCATAACGAAGCCACAAGGTGAGGTGCACTTGGCATAATAGGTCGACGTAATCTTGGAACCACGCCAGCGTATCTTGTTGATAGTAATGTTCTGCCAAATGTTCTAAGAACAAGCGGTCGTCAGGCATTGGGCTTGCTAGTGCTGCAACCGGAACTAACGCTTTGTCTTCGCAATGAGTAAGTGGGTACTCACGTACGATGTACGCGAAGGTTTTATCCTCGCCGACGTGTCCACCGTGTTTTTCGTTGCAATGGAACAAGCGACTGTTTAAATCGGCGTCCGTTTGTTCAAGGTGGCTGAGTAGGCGTTCAAACCAGTGGCCGTCATACAGTGTTGAAGGCTTGATTAAGCGAATATTTTTCGTGCCTAGCGATCGCATGATCAGCGGAACCTTGATGTGAATGTGCGGTGCCTCGTTGACGACCACAGTACGAACGGAAAGCGTTGGCGTCACGTCTAGATACGTTAAAGGCGCTTCTATCACACCTTCGGGTAAGGCTTCTAAAGATCGCAGGGTGAGCGGATGTGCAGGGAACAGAACGTGGCTCAGTGCAAAATCAGCAGGAAGCCCAACTTGCTCCATGGTCGGCCAGCAATCAGGTTGTTCGCTGGTTAATGTCACCAGTGATTTTTCAATCGCAATCCAATGCAGAGCAAAGCTTGGTGCAAACTCGGGCGCGTACTTAGCAAGGTCTTCATCGCTCAGACCAAACTTCGCCCGCGCAGTTGGATAGTACGGATGGTCAAGGTAAGAAGCGATCTGGTCGGCTAGCAGCAGTTTTTGATGCCAAGAACCAAGCTCGGATATTGGTTGAGAAATGTGGTCTGCGTGATGATGAAACGCTTGGTCACACAGCGCTTTGTGTTTCTCTGCACATTCCAGTTCTTGAAGGTATCCCGCCAGCAACTCGTGAGAGCTCTCATGCGCCAGTGTCGTTAGTAGCGCAATCCACTCTTTGTAATGCTGTTGATGCTCGACTTGGCCATTTTTCTCCACCCACCAACCTGGTGGTGTTTCGTCATTGGCGTGACCGTAGCGCCAGTGCTGCATGTAATACGTTGGCGCAACAGGTAAATACAACGTGAAATCAGAGTTGGCAAATATCAGCCAGACTTGCTCGTCTTGAGGAACAATTACCCCTTTTGGCGCGTCTCTACTGAACTTGGCCTTCGACAAAATGCCAAACATGTCTTCGCGTAAGCAAGTGTGGATCAATCGTTGCGTTAGATACAAAGCGTTGTCATTCATGCTGCCACCTCACGAGTCGGAGCGAGATCGAAATTGCTAAGCGCGTTCTGCAGCGCTTGGTCGAGGTTTCGCCCTGATGGTGAGACAATCGAAATTCGGGCGAGATAATCCTTATTGGAATAACTCTGTTGGAAGTGTTCTCCAGCGGTTTTTAGTACCTGTTGCTGGGTGATGATATCGTCATCGTGTTGGATGAACGACGTCGAACCTCCGTCGATCACACCGCTGTGTTCCGCAACTACGTAGTGCACGTGCGCTGACCCATGAATTTGGTAATCGCCGTCCAATCTTCGACCCAAATGCAGACCCAAAATTGTGCTAAACCAACCAAAGTGAGCGAGATTGTTGAGCAAGAATTCGCGGCCATCTCCAATACTGCGGTAGTTGATTTCCACCAGAATCGGGCCATTTTCCGTAATGATAAATTCGCTGTGGCAAACTCCAAAACCAACGCCGAACGCTTTCAGTTGAGCCAAGCAAGCTTCTCGGTGAGCAATGCCGTTTGGTCCGTTCCAGTCTGCGGCGGTTTCGATGAAGTAAGGCGGCTCAGAGAGCGACACATCAAAACCGCCCACGGCGATAAGTTGGTTACCGTCTCCTAAAGTTTCGAGCGTAACCAACGGTCCTTGAAGAAACTGCTCCACCAGAATGGCGGCGTTTGGGTGCTTTTGCCAAAACGCCTCGCAGTAAGCATCGAGCTCGCTTTGGGAGTCACAGCGCTGTACATCTAAACTTGCCACGCCTTCTTTGGGTTTTGCTACGACAGGGAAGGCCATGCCTAATGCCACATTCGAATGGCGATGCAGCAAACAGCTTTGTGTGTTGGGTAAGGATTTTTCATTTAACACTTGTCGAGTTAAGTGTTTGTTTTTGGCCTTTAACGTGACAGACCAATCTTTGGATGGGAGGCCAAAAAATTGCGCGCAGATGGCGGTGGAAGTTTGTAAGTGATCACTATTGCTAAAAATAGCGTCTGGCTTTAATTCATGCTCCGTGATGGTTTCGATGAGTTCTAATGGGTTGAAGACATCACATTCTAGAATGGTATCCGGATTAAAGTGACTATCACGACTCGCCAGCTCTAAATGGCTTAGCTTGTGGTCGGTGATAAGAACGACGTGAAGGTCCATCGCTTTAGCTGCAGGCACAAACCCGTGAGTGACTGCATCGTTAACGACATGACTTACGATAATCATCGTAGATTTCATGAGCTTTCCTAATTTTCTAACATTTTCTTCTAACGTTGATAAAGTCGCTCACGGTCGTCTTCCAATGTGCCTCTCTCGAGACGGAGGGCAGAAGTTTTAGTGTTTATTGTTATGATGTTTGATTTTTTTTGTTGTTAGTTGTGTTTTTAGGGTAAATAAATATAGAGCATAAAATTAATATTGCAAATAGAAATAATATTTGTTCTTATTTCCATCCGTTGGCTTTATAACAACTAAACGGAATTATGGAATGAATAAATTATTGACCCTGACCCCCTTGGCGGTCGCGATTGGTTCTTCATTAGTAGCACCAAGCGCAGTGGCTTCAGAAGAGACGAACTCAACCCCATCAGCAACTGAAACGATTCAAGTCTTCGGTCATCAGTACGAAGGTTATGCTGAACACATGCCTCAATCAGGCACCAAAACCGATGTGGAATGGCTTGATGTGCCACAAGCGGTATCCGTAGTAACGAAAACAGAAATGCAAGACCGAGGCGCGGTGCGCTTAGTGGATGCGCTAGATGGGGTAGCCGGGGTCAATAACACCTTGGGCGAAGGCAGCCGCGATCAGTTCATGATACGTGGTTTTGATTCACTCAACGATATGTACCGTGATGGCTTGCGAGATGACGGTACGTTGCAGTCTTACCGCAGCTTAGCGAACGTTGAACGCGTTGAAATTGTGAAAGGCCCTGCGGGTGCTTTGTATGGCCGTGGTTCGGCTGGGGGCATCATCAACTTGGTGACGAAACGCGCTAACGGTGAGAATTTTACTCACGTAAACGGTAGTGTAGGCAGCAACAACCAGTATGTTGGTCAGGTCGACAGCTCAATGGCGTTTACAGATAAGGTCAACGGGCGTATTAACTTGGAATACCGTCAAGCCGACTCGTACGTTGATCATGTTGATTCAAACGATTTCTTCATTGCACCGACCATTCGTGTGTTACCAGCGGAAGGTCACACCATTGATATTGACGTGGAATACGCCCATCAAGAACTAGTGCCGTATCGTGGTGTGCCATCAAAAAATGGCAAGCCAGTTGATTTGCCAGTAAGCACTTACTTTGGCGGCACAAACGACTATCAGGAGTCAGACAGTCTCCGTATTGCGGTGGATTACGAATGGCGTCTGAATGATCAATGGGTATGGAATAACCGAGCGGCGTTCAACCATATCGAACTTGAGCAAAAAGGCACGCGTCAGGGCAAAGTGACGGGTAATGAAGTGTCTCAAACCGTTAACAACTTTGGTTACGATCCACGTACTACGACCACTTTACAATCTGAGTTGGTTTGGGAAACCAGGGACAATCAATTGATGGTGGGTGCAGATTTCAACCAGATCGATATCGACCTAACGTTGGCAAGTGACAAAACGCTTCCTCCGCAAAATATCTACGACCCAGTCGTTGGTCCAACGCCTGATCCGGGCTTTAAGCCATTTCGTGACAATACCACCACCACGACAGGTTTGTATGTGCAAGACGTCTATACGTGGGGTGACCTTTCTTTGATCGGTAACGTGCGTTACGACTCGATGGAGCTAGAACAACAAAAAGCGGGCTCAGATAAGGAAAAATTGGATGATGACAAAGTCAGCTACCGTGCTGGTTTGGTATACCGCATCAATTCCGACACATCCGTATACGCCAGTTTAGCGCGCTCTTGGCAGTTACCGTACGCTGGTATCTACATCAATCCAAAATTGGCGGAATTCTTCCACACCGACTTAAAAGAGGTGGGTGCGAAAGCGTACCTTTTGGATAACGCATTAATGTTGAATGCGGCACTGTTCCAGATTGATCAAGAGCAACCACAAACTAACGTGGACGGCGATGTGATCGATAAAATTGAAGTGCGTCACCAAGGCATTGAATTAGAGGCTCGCGGCCAAATCACCAAACAGTGGGACATCTCTGTGGGTTACAGCTACTTAGATGCGGAAGACAAAGCCACAGGCAAAAAGCCTAACGATGTATCAGACCACTTGTTCTCTCTTTGGAGCACTTACCAATTGGATGACAACTGGCGTTTAGGCGGTGGTGTGAAGTACGTGGGCGACCGTTACGCAGGTAACGACGAAGCCGTCGCACTTGGCGATTACACAACGGTGGATTTGATGGCGGCGTACACCACTGGTCGTCATAAAATCCAAGCGAACGCTTACAACATTTTGGATGAGAAATACATTCTTGGCGCAACAAACGGCACGTCTGGCTTAAACCAGATTGGCTACGGCGCACCAGCCGAGTTTATGCTCAGCTACGGATATCAGTTCTAGGCTTTTTGTGCGTAGTTAGCGCCTGTTAGCCAATTTTTACCTCATATTGAGGATGTTTAGCCCCGAGAGCTTACGGGATGTATTCTGCCCGAGGCTCAATTTCTCGCAAAGGAGATCTTAATGTCTTACCAGAATTTGGATGGTAAAGTGCGTGTACGTGCTGGTTTGTCTACCACTTACAGTGTGCTTGCGATTGCAATCGCTTCTGCCACATCCATGAGCGCGGTTGCCGCTCCTGCTAAAACAGAACAAACTACCGCGATGGAAACTGTCGTTGTCACTGGTAGCGTGATTGGTAAATCTGAAATTGAAGACGTCAAAGAGTACCCTGGTGCTCGTACCGTCATTACCCGTGATCAAATTGAGAAAACCGCCGCAGGTTCGATTGATAACGCGCTGCAGCGCGTGCCGGGTATTAAAGTTCAGGATGAAAGCGGAACGGGCGTATTGCCTAACATTTCCGTACGTGGTTTGAAAGCAAGCCGTAGTGGTCATGCTCAGTTTTTGATGGATGGTGTACCGCTAACACTTGCGCCATATGGTCACACTGGTCAGTCTATCTTCCCAGCAACACTGTCGATGCTTGATCGTATTGACATTGTACGCGGTGGTGCCGCAGTACAGTACGGCCCAAACAACGTCGGTGGTGTGATCAACTTAGTGACCAAACCGATTCCACACACGTGGCAAACTGAAATCAGTAACCGCCTTACCGTGTTTGATGGCGGTGATGCGCCGCTGAATGATTTTTACCTGCGCACGGGCGGCTGGTTAAGCGACACATTTGCACTACAGTTGGAAGGTAACTTCCTAAAAGGTGAAAGCTTCCGTGAACATTCCGATACGGACGTGAAGAACTTCCAAGCCAAAGCACAGTGGCTACTGAGTGACACTCAAGAGATTCAAGCATTCCTGCAACGTTACGATGCTGAAACGCAAATGCCGGGCGCACTTTCGCCACAAGACTACGAACAAGATCGTCACCAATCGAAACGTCCTTACGATGATTATGAAGGTAAGTCGACGCGCTGGAGTGTTAAGTACATCCACGATTTGCCATTTGCCGACAGTGCCGAGCTAGAAGTGCTAACGTTTGGCCATAAGTCAGAGCGTCTTTTCAAGTGGGGCTTTAACAGCGCGGGTGGCCATTGGGCGGATCCGGCTCTGCCAGCGACGGACGTTCGTACCTCTCCACGTGAATTTACCGTGTATGGTATAGAGCCAAAAATGGCGATGTACTTTGGCGAAGGTAAATCCGTTACTCAAAACTGGATCGTGGGTACCCGTTATGTTAATGAAGACATTGACTACAAACTCACTCAGACTCCAATCGCCGGTGGTGCAACCAGCGTTCCGCGTGATTGGCATCTAGATACGGACGCGTTTGCTGGATACGTTAGCAACGAAATTGGTTTGTTCAATGATACATTGAAGGTAACGCCTGGGTTGCGTGTTGAGTCGGTTCGAATGACGTTTACCGATCGTGGTAAAAAACAAACGGCAGACAACACCGTGACGGAATGGTTGCCAGGTTTGACGGTGGCATACAACTTAACTGACCAGTGGGTGACGTATGCGAACGCGCAAAAATCACTTCGTGCGCCACAAATTGCCTACATCCGAGGTTTGGGTGAAGAAGGTAGCGAACTGGCTTGGAACTACGAAGTCGGCGCGCGTTACACCCAAGATGCGACCAGCTTTAACGCTGCACTTTATCGCATCGACTTTGAGGATCAATTGCAATGGCAAAGCTCAACGCAGACCTTCGATAACATCGGAAAAACACTTCACCAAGGCATAGAGCTTTCTGCTCGTTACGTGCCTGAAGCACTACCTGCACTGAGTTTAGGCGCAAGCTACAACTATCTAGACGCTACGCTTGAAGAAGAAGGCGCGAATAAAGGTAATCAACTGCCTTACACCTCTAAGCATCAGCTTGGTTGGGATGCAACCTACGCATTTTACGGCATGGACACCACGCTATCGGGTTTCTACTTCAGTGACTCGTATACCGATAACGCCAACACCAGTGCCGAAGATGCAACAGGCGCAACGGGTAAAGTACCATCTTACATGGTGTGGAATTTCAATTTGGGGACGGATTTATACAAAGACGACAAAGGCAAGTTACGCATGAATGTTGCGGTGAACAACTTGTTTGACGAGGAGTATTACTTCCGCGGGATTGATACAAGCCCAGTTGGTCGGTACCCAGCTCCGGGACGCTCTTACACACTGGATCTGAACTATCAGTTTTAAGCGTTTCGTTCACCGAGTTTGAAAAGAAAAGTCGCCAATTTACCTTGGCGACTTTGCCGATCTTAGGTAATGGAAAACTCTTAGCACTGGAAAAAAGCAAGATGAAAAATAAAAAACAATTTACGATCAAACACTTTTCAACCGTTTTGCTGATGCTACTGAGCTCAGCTTTGATGTCATTTAGCGCATTTTCTCAGGCGCGCAGCGTGCAAGATGAGCAAGGCACGTTTGAGCTAGAAGCGATACCTCAACGTATTGTGGTTTTAGAGTTTTCGTTTGTCGATGCATTAGCGGCAGTCGATGTCTCACCGGTAGGCGTCGCCGATGACAACGATGCCACACGAGTTATCCCTGCTGTTCGCGCTAAGATTGAACCTTGGCGATCGGTCGGCATGCGTTCACAACCGAGTTTAGAGGCGATTGCGGTGCTCAAGCCTGACTTGATCATTGCTGATGCAGAACGCCATCGCGCTATTTATCAGGATTTGCAGCGAATTGCGCCAACTTTGCTGTTAAAAAGCCGTGGTGAGACATATCAAGAAAATCTCGAATCCGCACACAAAATCGGCGTGGCAATTGGCAAACAAGCGAAAATGACACAACGAATTGAGCAGCACAAACAGACAATGGCGGAGTTCAAACAGCATTTTGCAACACAAGAAACCATTCAGTTTGGTGTGGTTTCTGACAAAGGGATGTGGCTGCATAGCCCGGTTTCTTACGCTGGGGGCGTTTTGAGTACGCTGGGCATCCAAAGCCCGCTGGCTCCATCTGAGCAAAAAGCGTATATCCCAACCAGTTTCGAACTTTTACTAAAAACCAACCCTGATTGGTTGTTAGTTGGACTTTACTCTCAACCAAATATTGTGGATGAGTGGCGCAAAAACCCATTATTTAAGCTGCTAACAGCTGCGAAAAAACAGCAACTTGTTGAGGTCTCTCCTGAACTGTGGTCGTTAAATCGCGGCATGTTGGCTGCGGAAGAAATTGCCCGCAATCTTGAAGCGTTATTGGAGCGCTCATGAGTGCGGCGATAAGCTCGGAAAGCGCGTCTTCGGTTAGCAAATCGCATTGGAAAGCGAGCTTGTTTGTCTGTGCTATGGCGTTGTGTACGCTCTCAGCCTATGCAGCCTCAATGATTGGCTGGTCCAACTTTTCTTTGAGCGTTAATGATCTGACAAGCTATTGGTTTGCGTTTGATGAGGGTAATATGCTGCATCAAATCCTCGAGACGCTGCGTGCGCCTCGTACCTATGCTGGGTTACTAATTGGCGCTTCGCTTGCGGTATCTGGAGTGCTGATGCAAGGATTAACTCGTAACCCTTTGGCGTCGCCATCCATTCTCGGCATTAATGCTGGTGCGGCTTGTTTTATGGCCTTGGCGTCTATCGGCGTACCATTCTTTAGTCAATTGAACCCAATCATCAACGCAGTACTCGGCGCGCTACTAAGTGGTGGTGCGGTCATGTTGTTGGGCGGTTTTTTCTCCGCGCGTTCTCACCCATTGCGTTTAGTGCTAGCGGGCATTGCCATCAGTGCACTGCTGATAGGGTTAACTCGTGCGTCGGTAATTTTGGCGGATGACATGGCTTACAGCGTGTTGCATTGGTTAACGGGTTCACTCTCCGCGGTAGATTCTGAGCAGTGGCAGCAACTGTGGCCTTTTGCGACTTTAGGTTTGGTGCTCGCCATGGGCTTAGCGCGAAACTTAAATTTACTCGCGTTGGGGGACGAAGTTGCTGTTGGGCTAGGTGGTAACATTCGTCTTACGCGATTTATCAGTGGTTTAGCGGTTGTGCTGTTGGCAGGAACTAGCGTAGCGATTGCTGGGCCAATTGGCTTTGTCGGGTTGTTAGTGCCGCACTTGGTACGCCCGATTGTTGGTCACAACTATCACATTCTCATTCCGGTTTCCGCCTTGTGTGGCGCGGCATTGGTGACGTGGTCAGATGCTTTATCACGAGCGATTGCTTTTCCGGCTGAAACGCCAGTGGGCGTGATTACCGCGCTGTTGGGCACACCTTGCTTTATCGCGATTGCAATGAGGAAATCATCATGATGAATCAAACCAAACTGTTTGCATTAGTTGGATTGTTGCTGATTGCGTCTTCTCTCACGCTGTTTGTTGGCGCGGCGAACATGTCGGCTCAACAGGTTTTTGCATTACTGTTTTCTTTCTCTGACTCAGACTTTGTGATTCACCAATATCGATTACCGAGAATGTTGCTCGCCATTGGCGTGGGCGCTGGGTTGGGGCTGTCAGGCGTTTTAGTTCAAGGCGTCATCCGTAATCCACTTGCCTCACCAGATTTAATGGGGATAAGCGCCGGAGCAGGACTGGCGGCTACCGCTTGTTTGGTGCTGTATCCGAATGCGCCAGTGGCAATGTTGCCGATGGTCGCCATGGCGGGAGGCTTGCTTGCTGCTGGCTTTATTGCTGTGCTGGCTTACTGGTCGAAACCAACACCAGCACGTTTGGCGCTGATTGGTGTTGCTGTCAGCGCATTTTTAGCCAGCGGTATCGATTTTCTTCTGATTGTGCACCCTATTGAAATCAACACGGCGATGGTATGGCTAACCGGCAGTTTGTGGGGACGAAACTGGCAACAAGTGCCGTTTATTTGGAGTGCTTTATTGCTGCTACTACCATTGGCGTTTTGGCTGGCTTGGCGGCTAGATGTTATGGGACTGGGAGAAGAAAGCGCCACTACACTTGGCACGAAACCAAGACAGATCCAAATTATTGCGTTGATTGCTGCCGTGCTATTGGCGAGTATCAGTGTGTCTGTGGCAGGCACGATCAGCTTTGTTGGCCTGCTTGCGCCGCATCTTGCGCGTTTGCTGTTTGGCCACAACCACAAGTTGTTGATTCCAGCCGCTGCAACCCTTGGCGCTTTGTTGGTGATTTGCGCCGATGGTTTAGCGAGAGGCTTACAGCCGCCAATTGAGCTACCAGCGGGAGTGCTGACATCTGTTATTGGCGCACCATATTTCATTTTTCTTTTGTATCGTTATAGAGGTTGGTAAGCATGTTACGAACGCAGAACTTATCCGTCGCGTACGGCAAACAGACCATCATTCCAGATCTCTCTTTGTCGATTCCTCAAGGTAAAATTACCGCACTAGTTGGTCCAAATGGTTGCGGTAAATCGACACTATTAAAAACCTTGGTACGCATCAATAAACCCGCTTCTGGCCAAGTGTTGTATGACGACAAACCACTAAGCAGCTACGGTGATAAACGCTTGGCGCGTTCGTTGTCTTTGCTGCCGCAGATTCTTGTCAGTCCTGAAGGTATTACCGTCAGAAAACTGGTCGAATATGGCCGCTCGCCTTATCTCTCTCATTGGGGCCGGTTAAGTCAACAAGACAAGACCTTGGTCGAGCAAGCAATGCAAGATACTGGCGTGATTGAGTTTGCTGACAAGTCAGTTGAATCTCTGTCTGGCGGTCAAAGGCAAAGGGCGTGGATTGCGATGGTAATGGCGCAAGATACCGACGTAGTGATGCTTGATGAGCCAACCACTTACTTGGATCTCTCTCACCAAGTTGAGCTGATGAAACTCATGAGGCAGATGAACGACAAAGGCAAAACAGTGGTCGTAGTGCTGCACGATCTAAACCAAGCGTGCCGTTACTGCGATCATTTGGTGGTGTTGGAAAAAGGTCAGTTAGTCACGCAGGGAACACCGCAAGAGGTACTGACAGAAGGTATGTTGGCATCGGTGTTTGATTTACAAGCGAGAGTATTTAACGACCCAATCTCAGGCACGCCGATGTGTGTGGCGGTGTAGGTTTACGTCTTTCGAAAGCTATCTGCAATAAAAACGTCGATCCATAAAAACAAACCCCGCTAGTAACAAAGTTGCTAGCGGGGGGGTATTGTTTTTAAGAGCGTCCTTAATGTGGCGTTTAAGCCAGTTTAAACGTCGCCACTTTCGAGTTGAGATCCTCAGCTTGCGATTTCAGCTCAGCAGATTGATTCATCGATTCTTCGGCACCAACTACCAAGTGATCGGTCACATCTTTAATGGACGTGACGTTTTGCGTGATTTCATTGGTTACGTGCGTTTGCTCTTCGGCGGCGGTCGCGATTTGCGTTGCCATATCGCTGATCAGCGCAACGGCCGCGTTGATTTCATCCAGAGCCAGTGCTGCGTGATCTGCATCTTCCACCGAACCTTGCGCGAGCTGAGAGCTTGTATCCATGATGGTCACAGCGCGTTGTGTGGTTTGCTGCAAAGTCTCGATCGTCGAGCGAATCTCTTCGGTTGAGGTGTGTGTGCGTTGTGATAGCACGCGAACCTCGTCTGCAACAACGGCAAAACCGCGACCTTGTTCACCTGCACGCGCCGCTTCAATCGCCGCATTCAGAGCCAGTAAGTTGGTTTGTTCTGCGATGTCTCGAATCGTTGATAGTACGGTTGAGATGTCTTGCGCGTGCTGGTTGAGCTCGCCGATGACAACGCTCGCTTGGTTGACTTCAGAAGACAAATTGTTGATGGATGACTTGGAGTTGATCACTAACTCATGACCATTTTGTGTGCTTGCTGAAGAGTCTTGAGCGGCTTTAGCCGTCTGCTCTGCATGTGCTGCAATCTCTTGCGTTGCCGATGCCATTTCAGTCACAGCGGTCGCCACCATAGTGATTTCTTGTTGCTGATGGTTCAGATCGGAAACCGATTGATTCGCGCGAGTCGTGCTCAGCTCCGATTGTTGGCTCAGTTCTTCCGCTTGGTGACGAATGTGACCAATAAGTTGCTGCAAACTTTCAACGAACTGGTTGAAGTTTTCAGCCAGCTCACCAACTTCGTCACGGTTTTCTACTTTGATGCGTTGAGTTAGGTCGCCGCTACCGTTTGCGATTTGTGCAAGCGCATTCGAAACGTTGTAGAGCGGACGGAACAAGATGTTACATAGCAGATTAAACAAAGCTACACAGATAACGACGACGATGGTGGTTGCGATGATCTGATCCCAAACAGCATCGTAGAGTGGGGCAACCAACGAGTTTTGATCTAACACCGTCACTGTTGTGAGCTGGGTACCCTCTATGTGGCGCGCGTAAATCACATATTCGGTGCCGTTAATAGAGACGCGACGCTCTGTACCTGAACGTGCGGCAGACGTAATGTCGTTGTTGTTGAGGCCTAGCTTGCTAACCGGTTGATTCAGCAGTTTACCGTTGTTATGAGTGAAAATATTGCCCTGTTCATTGGCAATAAACATATAACCTGCACCCGGTAGGATCACTTGGTTCAGACTGTTCAGGATATCACCGATCTCTACGTCAGCACCCAGAACGACGGTTTGACCATGCAATTGCAGGGCTTTACCGAGCGACACCACATTCGCACCAGTTGCAGCAGCAACGGTCGGGTTATCCATAAAGACTTTCGATGGATTGGCAATGGCGTTGGTGTACCAGCCCCACTTGCGAGGATCGTTATTACCTGGTGGCAAAACCACCCCATTAGCGTTGTCTTGTGACCCGTCCGGGTAAGCGAGGAAAACGTTATCGAACGCGCCAGAGTCTCGGACTTGTTTCAAATGCGTAACCAGAGAACGTTTCTCTGAATCAGAAGAGAGTGAAGTTAGTGCGCGCTCTTTAGAGAGTAGCCAGTCCTTTACGTATTGATTGTAAGATGCGCTAGTGCTTTCTAGTCGCTGTGCGACTTCGACATCGAGCCTATTTAATGAATCTCGAAAAGACAGCCCCTCTACCAGCACTCCCCCTAGAATGATGGCGGCACTGGCAGAGATTGCCAGTTTGTTTTTTAATGATAGATTTTTGAACATAAAGCGAATAATAGATCTTTGAATAATAGTTGTTGTGTTTTTATTCTCATCAGTGCTCTCTGCGCTGTTGAATATGCAGCAGAAAGTTAGATTCGAATCTGTTCAATAATTATATTTTATTGCTCAAAATAAATACTGACTCCATGTCGCGAATTTGAGTTTTACATCAAATAAGCAAAAGGATTTGAACGATATTATTTATGTATTTGTAAAGTAAGGATTTGTCGATTTTTGTAAATGAGAATTGATTTCAATAAAAGGTGATCTTTATCACATTTGCGCGTCTGATAATCCATTAAAAATGTGAAGGTTATAGCACCGGATATATATTGATTAGCTTAATCATTGTTATGGGCAATCGTTATGCGCAGTATATTGTTAGTCCCCGCGTTATTAGTGTCAGGGTGTGCTCTGATACAACAGTCGACGCCGATTCAACCTGACGCCAACTGGCACGTGGACCAGTTATCGAACGGTATGAAATACCATCTTTATCCAACAGAAGACCAAGAAGTCTCGGTCCGTTTGGTGATGAATATCGGCTCATTCCAAGAAACATCTTCTCAAAAGGGTTACGCTCACTTTGTTGAGCATATGGCGTTTAATGGTAGTGAGCATTTTACCGGTAACGACGTTGTTAAACTTTTCGAGCAATCTGGTGGTAGCTTTGGCGCTGATATCAACGCTTTTACCAGTTATCAGCAAACGTCTTACCAACTTGACCTTGCGAATAATACGAAGCTAGAAGATGCCCTGAAGTGGATGAGAGATATCGGTAACGGACTTGAGTTTGCTCCTGAGCAAGTAGAGAAAGAAAAAGGGGTGATTCTCGGGGAATGGCGACGTGCTAATCCGGATGATAAGTCCTTTTCTATGCATGCTTACCAAGCCTCGATTGAAGGCACTATGTATGGTGAGCATGACCCAATAGGTACTCGCGAAGCGATTCAAAATGCTTCCTCGAGTAAGTTAAAGGCGTTTTACGACAAATGGTACCAGCCACAAAATGCCGAGTTGATTGTGACTGGTAATATCGACGTAGATTCACTGTCCAAGATTATCAAAAGCAAGTTCTCGAACTGGGAAAGTACCTCGGATACGCTAATAGAGAAGCGCCGTGATATTCGAGTGAACAACGAAAACAGAATCTTGCCAAGTAACACGATGGAATCACCAAGTCTTCATTTAGTGATTGAGCGTGGTCTAAGTGGCGGCACGACGATTGAGCAACAACATGAAGTGTGGCGTGATGAAGTAGCAACACAACTCATTCAACAGCGTTTGATCCGTGTACTCAGTGATGCCGCTGAACCTTTTCAATACGCTTATGCAGAGCCCTATTACTCTAACTATCAGCGTATGACGTCGGCAGGGATTTCGTTTGCACCAGATCGCCGCGAACAAATGCACCAGACTTTTATTCGTACCTTGGCGTCGTTGAGAGATTATGGTGCGACTCAATCCGAGTTAGATAGCGTTATGTCAAATTGGCAAGGTGAACTTGCAAATATTGATTCAGATTGGAGTCAGCGCAAGCCAAACAGTTACGCAGAAGCACGTGTTTTTCAAATTGGACAAGACAGTGTCAGCCAATCAAAAGAGAATTATGCCCAGAGTTTGGCAGAATTCATCAACAACGAGAATTTAGAGAGCATTAACACACAATTGACGGCTTTGTTATCTCAGCAGCCAAGCTTTTTTATTGGTTTGGGGAAAAGCGAAACGTCAGAACAGTTCAATGGTGTATTTGCCGCTCTAAACAGTGCCTATCTTCAAACTGGCGAAAAACCGTTAGAGATGTATGACAAAGTGGATGGATTCTTAAAGCCTACCCAGGAAGGCAGCATCACGAGCATGCGTCAGGAAGCGGGTGGTTTTCAAGTCTATACGCTATCAAACGGTGTCGAAGTGTGGTTCCAAAAAGATACTAAAGCGGGTGGTCGAGCGTATATTTACTATGCGAGCCAAGGTGGTAAAGCCGCTGTTGATCCGACGTTGTATGCCGCTTATGAAATCGCAGCAACAACGGCAATACGCAGTGGGTTAGGGGCATTTTCTGGTTCAGAGCTAGATAGCTACTTACGCAAAAACAACATTGCGCTTGGCGCGATGCTTGATGCGACCAGTCACGGAGCACAAATTACGGCGCCAAATACGCACCTAACTGATGCTTTGAATGGACTATACAACCTAGCGACGGAGATTAAAGTCGACGAGCGCCAGATGGCAGCAGCGAAGCAAGAGTTTAAACAGCAGAGCGGCGCTTTTTTTGAATCACCGATGGGAAAACTGATTCAAAAAGCAAACGGCAATTCTTATTTGCCGGGTAGTCGTCATCGTATAGTGTCCAGTGATGATGTTGAACAAGTGACTTCTGAGCAGATACTAGCGGTGCATGAGCAACTTTTCAAAACCAATGATGGTTTTAAGATGGTTATTGTTGCAAACGTAGAGCCGGAAGAAATTACACCACTTTTGCGTAAGTATGTGGCCTCTATCGAAATGAAACCTAGTCGTTCGATTGATTATCGCGTTGCGTTTAACCCGGAAGTGCCGGAGCGAACTGTGGTTGCGGATGGGCATGAACCTTCATCGTTGTATGTAATGCGTTTGACTAATACGAGCGATTACCAACGTACGGCAAGAGACACGGTTATCGAAGATATTTTGCAACGTATTAGTAATGCGCGTGTTTTGGATATTGTGCGAGAAGAGTCTAGCCTTGATTACAGCCCGAGCATTTACACCATGACACAAGATCGCGAACCCATCTCTGATTGGCTCTTGGAGTCTCAAGTCGAGCCCGAAGACGTGGCTCTTTTAGAGAGTAAACTGGGCAAAGTGTTTGATGATTTAGCGTCAAATATTACCCAAGAAGAAGTGGATACGGCCGCGAAACAACTGGCAGTCGCGATGCAAGGATTGGATGATAACCCAGCACAGAGATCATGGGCATATACTCGTTATTTGGTGCATGATTACGGCGTCGATGTGTTACTTGACGTTGAGAAAGTGGCTAAAAGTGTGACGTTAGATGAAGTGAAAGCGCATGCAAAATCAGCTTTTGGTCCACAAGCAAAACGCTCGGTGATGGTTTTAAATCCGGCCGAATAATCACGTAGTTTCTGACGAAAATCGTGGCAATAGTAATAAAAAGACGGCGTGAAAGCCGTCTTTTTTAAGCACTTTAATCAAAGCTTTTATGCTGATTTACGCGAAAGTCGCTTTTCATTGTTGGTGTTGTTTTCTTTTGTGATCGCACTGTCTTGAGCCTTACCCTTTAACGTTACCACTTCCTTTTCAGGTAATTCGGCTGCTTCACCAAAGAATTTGCCACCAGGTTCAATGCTGAGGTTATTGCTCCAGATCCTACCGCTTACGCGTCCCTTGGCAAGCACTTGAATGTGTTCTGCGTGACAGTTTCCGTCCATCATGCCGTTAATGATCAGCTGTTTAGCGTAAATTTCACCGTTTACTCGCCCGCTTTCTGCGACAACGAGAGTGCCTTCCACGTTAATTTGACCATCGACGATGCCATCAATCTGGACATCGTTTTCTACTTTGAGTTCTCCGCTAAGAGAACAGCCTTTGGCGATGAGAGTTGAAGCTGCTGAGCTACTCGTTGTTCCACTGTTTTGATTAAAGATTCCCATCGTATTCTTCGCTCCTTAGTAAAAATGTCTTCGAAATCATTAAGGCTCCAATCGACAAATGGTTTCGGATTCAGTGCTCGCCCAACAAATCGCACCTCGTAATGCAGGTGAGGGCCAGAAGAGAGCCCACTGTTGCCGGAAATTGCAATCAGCTGCCCTTTTTTGACGAACTGACCACTTTTTACTTTGAACGCTTTCAAGTGCGAATAAGAACTCGAAAAACCGAAAGAATGTTGTAGCCTGAGGAAGTTACCAGAGCCTTTATTACTGCGGCGGGTAACTTCCACTACCCCATCGGCAGGGGCATAAATTTTGGTACCGATATTTACGGCAAAATCGAGCCCACGATGCATTTTGGCAACTTTTGTCACCGGATGGATACGCTTACCGAATCCGGAAGATAGCCGTACGTTGCCGACTGGAGAGCCACTTGGTATTTGGTTTAATAACACCATGCGAACGTTTGAGGTTATCGCCGCTGCATCGAGCCTAGCATCCAAGTTATTTGTCGAGGTATGTTCTCCAACCCCAAGCACTTTCTCTAATTCACCCAAACGTTCCGAAACAAGTTGTACCCGTTCTTCCCGTTCTGAAAGGTCATTTTCTAGCTCTGATTTAAGTGTTTTCAGTGTGCTGAGCTCTTCACCCATGGTGCGTGAATGCTCTGTCAATTCAGCTTGTTTTAACGCTGCATTATCAACGCGAGTGTACAAGTGATGAATTAAGATTACGGTCGCGGCCAGAGCAACAACAAAAAAAACGAAAAACGTTTTTATGTTGCGTTGCATCCTTTTACTGAAGTACCAATGTCTTGAGCCATTGATAGTTGATATAGAGATCGTCAACTGGTCTTTCATCGTCTTCTATTGCTCGTATTTGGTATACGTCTCGTCACTGAGTTAGTAGGAATGTAAGGAAAACGAGTAGGGACTGCCAGAGGCAAATTGGAAAGAAGTGTCAGGTCGTGAGGCGTTTTCAGATATTAGATAAAAGACTCAATAAAGATTTAATATTCTGCTGATTTTGGTCGTAATTACTCCAAATCGCTTCATTTAACTGAATATTATGATTTTTAAGGCGGTTATCCGAGAAATTGGATTGTGAATATTGCCAATAGCATCCGCACGCAATTCAACTTACTTCACGGTTTGCCTTATAAATGTTGGATAATTTATCAAACCGACATTCATTACATCGATAACTTGTTTATGATAGCGGTTGATATAAAGCACTATTCATTGGCTTTAAACCTAAGCGTTACATTTCGTTTAGGAACACATAACTATGACAACGGAGTTGGTCGTGAAAAAACTACTATTGGCTACAGCAGTGGTCGCAGCAGCAGGGGGCGCTGGCTACCTGTACCAAAACAATACTACCGCGAGTGATGCAGGCTCACTGTTAACGCAAGTTCCTGCAGATTCACTTATGGTGACGTATCAGACAGAACCTTTTAACCATTATAAATACATGAACGCATTCGGTACGGCGAATCAAGGCTCGATTGCAGAACTTTTTGCCGATGAACCACTGTCTCCACAACAGCAGTTTGCAGTTAACTTATTCGATGGGTACCTAGAGAGTGCTGCGTCGCCAGAAACATTAAAAGCTTATTTGGGCACCGGGGAAAACATTAATCCTGTGTTGTACACAATTGGTATGGTACCGGTGTACAAAGTGGATATTGAAGACCCTGCCGCGTTATGGAAAACACTGGATCATGAAGAGCAGATGAGCGGCGCTAAGCATGAGTTGGTTAAGCTTGGTGACGTCGAGTATCGTCGTTACGAGATGACTGATTCAATTGACCCGCAGGACGGTATTGGCTTGGTTGTAGCCGTGGTTGATAACGTGCTTACGTTAACGGTTGATGTTCCGCAACTGGGCGTTCAAAACCCGATTAAAATGGCATTAGGGCTTGAAGCACCAAGTCAAAATATTGCTGAGAGTGGACGTCTTGAGGCGTTACAAGCCAAATACGGTGAAAACAACAACTCTTTTGGTTACTTTGATCATCGCGAAGTGATTAAAGGTTTGACGACGAAAGATGGCAATATGTTTGCTCGTCAAATCAGCACGTTGGATGCAATAGATCCTGAACCAACTATTGAGGAAATGCGTTCACCAGCCTGCCATACTGAGCTCACTCAAGTTGCAGAAAACTGGCCTCAGTCCGTCGCGTTTGCAGAATACAAGATGAAAGGCGATCAGGCGTTCATTAAAGGTTCTTTTGTTGTTGAGTCCAACAATAAAGTGATTCTAGATGCGCTCAAGTCGATTCGTGGTGTATTGGCAGAGTCTAAAAGTGATAAGAGTTTCTTTAGTATGGCGCTTGGTTTAGACATTAATACGCTAGCGCCATCGATTGGTCAGATTTGGGCTGACTTGACCCAGCCTCAATATCAATGCTCTTTATTGACACAAATGCAGCAAGAGATGGGCGGCCAGAATCCAGCAGCCGCTGTAAGCATGGGGTCAGGCATGGTTAACGGCCTCAAAGGCTTAAGCCTACAAATGTTTGATATCAAAGTAGATACTAATGCTCAGCATGGTGAAGTATTTAGCCAGCTAGATGGTATGTTGTCTCTTTCTGCCAATGATCCAATGATGCTTATTCAAACTGCGCAAATGTTCGTTCCTGAACTTGCTCAATTGCAAATTCAACCGGATAACCAACCTGTTAATGTCAGTGACCTATTAGAAATGCATACTGGCATGAAGGTGGACGTGTTTGCTCGTCTAAACGAAAACCATTTCACTCTTTACAGTGGTGATAGTGCTGCGGAAGCAAGCAAAGAAGTGATGGCGCAATCACTTTCTCCAAATGGCTTGTTCAGCTTTGATTTTGATTCAGAGCGTATTTTGGAAGTGCTAGAGAGTGCGTCGTCAATCACTGGGGAGCCGGTTCCGGATGATGTTGTCAAAAGCTTACAAGGCGAGCTTGTTGGTGGTATGACGATGGACGTGACAGACCAAGGTATTGGTTTTGAGTTTGATTACCGTGGTGCAACTAAACCTGTAACGGTTGCACAACAGTAACACATTGAGTAGAAAAAGGCGGCATATGCCGCCTTTTGTTATTATGTACCGTATTAAAAAGCGAGTGGGAAGAGCGACGCTTACTCATCTATTTGAGGATGAGAGTATTGCTGATATTCAGGTAACTCTTTTCTTAAATTACTAAATGTCGCCCATGCACTTTCTTTTGAGAGTTTGTTGATCAGCCAGTTTGGCAATAGACCTCCGGGGTCAGCAAACGCCTTGTATTCCACGAGTGTTGTATCGTTTGTGAGTTTTTGTAACTCCCAAGTCGCATCAACCGAGCGAATTCGAACATAACCATTTTGTTCAGCAAGATATGAGTCAGGTGCGCTTTTGATTTCTATGGTGAATCCCAGCTCATCGACCCAGTACTTTGAGTAGGTGACCATATCCCGATTTTTGGCAGGCCATGGTGCTTTAAACTGGGTGTAAACGATGTTCTCGGTGGCCGATATCTGATTTAAAACCCGGCTATGACTGGCATTGTCAATCCAGTTCGGGATATTGTCACTGTCTTCCAGTAGCGTTAAAAATGCACCATAGCTGGTGGGTGTGAACATCCGGGCACGGATCTCAACTAAACCGTCACTATGTTCTCGGGAGTAAATTGTGATTCCATTCTTGTCACGCTCGAACTGCCAGTTCTCGTTGGCGCTCGCGTCAGTACCAGCGGATATCAATGTGGCGAGTGTTAAGGCGCCAATTCTTATATGCAACATCATGTTAGTATCCGCCAACTTTTCCTAAATTTAAGTTTATACGATTTGTTGTAGCTATAAGGACAATAGTATGTTTTTTGTTATTGTTCTGAAGGTTGCTCAGCACTGAAGCCACGTTGAATGTTGGTGAAGGTAAGCGATGCAAATATTACGATAACGATCGCTAGATGCCATGCTTGACTCAATCCAAGCTGCACCAGAGTTAAGCTGACCAATGAGGAGACGACCATTTGTCCACCACCAGACATTGCCGCTGCGGCACCTGCTTGCTTTTTATAAGGTTGCATTACCATCGCTTGTGCACAAGGTAGGGCAATACCATTACCCAAGATCATTAATAGCTGTCCTAGCATCAGAAATAGAGGCTCAACAGGGCAGAAAAATAACCATATTGCGGCAGCGAGGTGAAGAAATGGGGTGCAAAGCAGCATTTTTTTATTGCCAATAATTGGCCTTACTCGGTTACAAATCGTGGTACCACATAACATACCCAAAGCGGGAATGAGCGCCCACATCGCGTATTGAGCGGAGGTCATGCCAATTTGATCTTGCATGATAAATGGCATCACAGAGACTGTCGTAATCATTAAGCTGAAGTTTAACCAACTGATACTGGCGAAACTCATAAAGTAACGAGACGTAAGTAAGCTCTTGTATTGGAGCAACATGTTTCGGGGTGACGGAATGACAGAACGTTTTGCGATGGTTTCTGTGAACTTAAAGGCGATGATTACCCAGGCCAGCGAGACATAGCCCAACAGAGAAATAAACACCATACTCCAACCGAAGTGGAAGTTGATAAAGCCGCCAATCACAGGTGCAATAAGTGGCGTGATTGAAGCCGCCATGGCGATGTAAGACATTGCCACTGGGAGTTCATCCCCGCTAAATCTATCTCGAGTCGACGCCCTCGCGAGTACCGCGCAGCATCCTGTACCTAACCCTTGTAAAAAGCGCCCCATCACCATCCCTGTAAATGTGTCGCTGAAGAAAATAATCATCAGCAGACCAGACATCGCAATGAGTAAACCGGTAAGTAATACTCTTTTTCGTCCTAAAGCATCTGACACTGGCCCGTAGATAAATTGAGAGGGGCCAAAGCCGAGCAAATAAATACTCACAAGTAGTTGAGCTTGGTCGAGGGAGATGGAAAAGTCTTTTGCTATCCATGGCAAAGAGGGCATGACTAACCCCATGCTCAACTGGCCAACGCTAATAATAAGACAGGCGAGTAGTATAGTATGAAAGTTGATTGGGCGACTCATGACTGGTCTCCATTCAAACAACCTTTTTGGCGTCGTGATCTTAAGCCGCCTTCGTCATCCACTTCATTTAGCTTTGCTTTGACCCGCTTCACAGTCGATAGACTGACTTCGCATTGCTCTGCTACGTTTTGCAATGTGTAGCCTTCTAGCAGTAACGTTGCGATCTGTTGGTGTTTGGTTTTGTTTGCGGGGCGGCCGCGAAACTTCTGTTTCCATAATTCTGGCTGCTCTTTAATGGCCTGTCGCCCTTGCTCTGCGGCAAACAGGCGATGTTCAGTCTGCACTTTCCCATATCCAGATAACACTGTGAGTAGTGTTTGAGTTTGAACAGAACCTGGCTCAAAAGTTATTGATTCACATACGGTTTTCAATGTTACCCCTTTATCGAGTAGCATTTTTATTGTGTTCAATGCTTGACTAAAGTCGCGACCAAATGCGGTCAGCCACCAGAGCACAATCGTATCCCCAGTTCTGACGGAATCGAGCAGGTGTAAGAATGCCTCTCTCTCGGTTGGAGGCATGCAACCACGAACCTTATCCTCAAAATGCTGAGCTTCGGGCGCAAAAGCTTTTAGAGTATTAAGGTGCTCTTGGTAAGCTCGATTTTTTGGCGAATAACGAGTGTAAAGATACGTGGTCATAAGGATTATGAGCCTCTTTTCTTTTGGTTCATATAGTGTAATAGCTCATAAATATACATGGGTTCATTAATACTGACAACACTAAATGAGCCGTTTGGGAGTCAGAGGCACATAAAAAAGCCAACCGAATGGCTGGCTATAGCTATGTTAAGCTTTTGTTGTCTGTCGCTCGATTAACTTCACTGGCACCATCATTTTTACTAGGCTTCCGTTTTTCGTATTAATTTGATCAACAATGATCTTCACGCATTCGCGAGCGAGGCGACGGAAATCCTGGCGGAATGTGGTTAATTGATAGCTCAACCATTCTGTCTGAGGAATATTATCAAAGCCAATGACTTGTAAGTCCTGAGGAATGCTCAACCCGTATTCTATACGGGCGATATCCATGACCGCCATAGCAAGGTTATCGGTTGCACAGAACACCGCTTCAGGCCGATTTTTGTCTGCCAGTATGGCACGGACTTTATCAAGTGAGCTCGCGTAGTCATAGCTGGCTTCAATGATGCGTGGCGTCTTGCCGGTTAGGTCTTCAAATTCAGAGCAGAAGCCGCTTTGACGTTCGTCATTCGTAAAGGTTGGTACTTCTCCCGTCAAATAAACCGCGTTCTTCACGCCACTTTTGTGCAGAAGTTGCGCGGCTTGTTGGCCTGCTTCGTAGTTGTCACTGATAACGTAGCTACTCCTAGTACCTTCAACAACTCGTGCGTATTGAACAATTGGGATATTAAACTCTTCACATTCTTCATAAAGGGACTTATTGAAGGTTGCGGAAGCGGCAATGACACCATCGACGCGATACTGGAAGATATTTGGGATTGAGTGGACCTCTTCTTCATCCACTTGCCATGGAATCAATACGGCAGAATAACCTTTTTTCTGTAACTCACTGGAAATTAATTGCAGTGTTTTCATATGGATAGGGTAATCCGCATCAGGAAACACCAAACCTATCAATTTCGATTCGTTTGTGGTCAGGCTACGTGCAAAGGCGTTAGGGCGGTAGTTAAGGGCTTTAGCCGCTTCAAAGACTTTTTGCTTGGTCTTTTCGGATACTGAGCTACCCGGAACAAACACGCGCGATACAGTAGATTGAGAGACGCCTGCCATCTTTGCCACATCTTTTGATGTGACTACGTGTTTAATTGATTTCATGAATAAAACTTAGTTGCCAGTAATTGAGGTCATAAGACTAGCATAAATAGGTACGTATTCATAAATGTTCTGACGGGGTATCCTAAGTAGAATAATGGCTTTGGAGTGTTAAAAAGCAAAATGTGGGTTAACCCATTTGGTTTGCTTTGAGCTAGCACTAGATCTAGAGCGTAGATACTGTCCGTTTGTTGGACGTACAGTATCTGCGTAAAGAACATTAATTTGCTTGTTTGACTGCAACTTTACGTTTTGGGGAGAGGAGTGAATACCCCATGTATCCGATGCAAGCGGTAGCGACAAGAATAGAGCAGCCACGCATAAAGTTAATCAGCATAGGAGCGTTGTCGGTAAACGCGTTGATCCCCCAAAGCATCACGAGAGAGAATACAAACATCACTAGTAAGCCATAACATGGAGCATCGATTTTGCCGGGAACGACATACCAACCATCTTCCTTGATTGGTTTATTTAGACGAGCATATTCCGCTTGCTGGCCTTTCACTGTGTAAAGATGCATTTCATCTTGTTTACCCGTCAGGAGAAGGCTAGCAATGTAAGCGACAACGGCATTCACAAGGACTCCAATCACGCAATACCAAGGCCACGCAATATCGGTCGCAACGGCTACATACCAAATCACCAAGAAGCTAGCAGCAACGCCAATTAACAAGCCTTTTTCCGTAATGTGTTTTGAGTAGAAACCAAGGACGAACATACAGAAGCTCGCACCGACAAAGTAAGAGCCTGCCTTACTCAGCACTTCCAGTACCGAGCCTGTGCTGGTGGCAAACATGATCGCTGGAATGATGACCAAAATCGCCCACGCCACCGTGAAGAAACGCGATACCTTTAAGTAGTGCTCTTCCGACTCGTTTTGCTTGTAGAAGCGTTTGTAAAAGTCAGCCACAGAAACGGTCGCCATTGAGTTAAAGGCGGAATCGAGACTCGACATACTTGCCGCCAGAATCGCAGCGGCAATGATGCCCATCAAGCCTGGCATTCCATATTCACTCGCATAATGAAGAATGATGGTGTTGCCGTTTTCAAACTCTTTACCGTCGTAATAAGCGTTGAACAGTACGCCAAGCAAGATAAAGACAAAGTAAATAAAGAAGGCCACGTAGCCCATCATCAACATTGCCTTTTTCGCATCGCCCATGTTTTTCGCGGCCATACAGCGTTGTACCATCATCTGGTTACCGCCATACACGGTGGTGTGGAACATCGTCATTGCGATAACGCCGGCCCATACCGTCGTTACTTGGCTTAGGTCAAAACTTGTTTGTAGGGCATCGGTCATTCCTTTCGCTTTGAGTTCTGCCATGACCTCCGTCATTGGAGCAGGCATGCCATTCCAAACGGCTTCAATGATGATGAATGCGCCAATAAATAAGATTACTGCTTGAATCACATCGGTCCAAATGACAGCCGCGATACCGCCCATTACGGTGTAGATAAGGGCAATTGCAGTGACGATCATGATGCAGTACATCACGTCGATACCAGTAATGAACTCTAAAATCATTGCTGTCGCGTAGAGTACGGCTGCCGAACTCAATGCTTGTTTGATAAGGAAGATAAACGACAAAGTCAGTCGTGAAGCCTTGCCGAAGCGTCGTTCTTGATACTCGTAGATAGAGGTTAAACCGTTGTTGTAGAAAAATGGCATAAATACAGCCACGATGAAGAAGATCACCAGCGGATAATTGAGGTGAATCGCGATAACCGACAGGCCTTCTTTGTAAGACCAAGCTGGCCCGCCAAGGAACGACATGGCACTCACGTAAGTACAAACGACAGAAATACCGATCGCCCACCAAGGGATGCTCTTATCACCCAAGGCGAATTGGCTAGCTGAAGTGACTCGCTTTCCAATTACCGCCCCCAGTACTAGCGTGAGGGCGATGTATCCCCCAAGGATGCTCCAGTTAAGTGCGCCAAACTCATGCATAATTAGGTCCTTCTAACTGTTCTTTCATTTGTGCAAACACGTCATAGCCAAGTTGCAGCAGGATATGAACGATGTCGATCGCCACCCAGTTTTCCTTCAGTAAATCGCCTTCGCGTCGCCAAATGTCCATAACGCGAAGTTCGATGTGTTTTCCGGTTGGGGCAAGACCGAGCCAGCCACTGTAACCAGTGTGAGTACCATGCATATGTGGCCAACCACCTGTGGATACGTAGTCATTTTTGGCCAAAAAATTGACCTCAATATCGACACTTCGATCTGGGAACGCAAACACAAATGGCGCTTGATGGTGGTTACGGAAACCTTTGATACCGCGCGTAGTACCAATACCAGCAGGGCCGTACCACATGAAGTCATTGTGCCAGTAGTTTTCAAGATCCATCGAGAAAAGATCTTTGCCATCAAAACGACCCAAGCAAGACAGCATATCTTCAACCAGCTGGGCGCTCTTTTCACTTTCTTCCAAAGACACAACAGATTGTTGGATACCGTTTGACGTCGCAGGAGAAGGAACCAAGCCATCGTGACCTAAGCTTTTACGAAGAGGGTTGCAGCCTGCTTGATTCATCGCGTCGATGAAGTCTGGGATCATGTAAGATTCGGTGATTTGGTCGTTCTCCACACACACCATTTCGGTGTAACGCAAGTAGAGCGTTTTCCCTGTTGCTGGTATGCCAAATAGTGGTTGTTCAAATGTACCGATAAAGTAGCCGGTAGAGTTGTACCAAGTGCGGCCTTCGTATTCGCCGTGCATCACAATTATTGGTCGGCGCTCGGCGTCAGGCAAAGCATTAACAAGTGGTGAGAGGAAAGATTTGTGGGTTGCATCTGGGCCATTAAGATCGTTCACAGGGTGCGCCACGCACCATTTTACGTCAGGGTTCAAAGCTTGCAGAGCGGCCTGTTTTTGCTCGATGTCTGCGGCTTTGAAGTAGTTCTGGTAGAACTGTTCGATGATGTTGAGTGACATGTTGCTTCCTTACTGTCTGTGATTTTAATAAATAGTGTTTAGTCAGCCGTTAGCCTTGCTGTAGCAGGATTTGCTTCCAGATTGCGGTCTCGTCAAACAAAGTGAATTCGCGACGAAGACCCCAAGGGCCAAACTCAGCGTGGCTGATCCCCATGATGTAAACCTCTTTTCCTGAAGGCTTACCAAACATCCCGTATCCCTCATGCTTACCGTGCAAAGACCATCGAATTGCAGCGCGTGGTGACATCATGTCGTCATCCCGGCCAATACGATGGTGAACGGTAAATTGAGCATTTGGGAAAGACGCACGAAGTGCCATCCAAAAATGATCGACTTCCGAGTGTGATAGGGCATTTTGACCGCCAGTGTATTCGCCGATGCAAGCGCGGTCGTACTCTTTCGGTACTATAGAGAACTCGGCATTCATAAGGCTTCTGAGAATTGCTTCATAGCGCTGACCATATTCGTTGTCGTTGCCTACGCCCAAATAAGGTCCAGGAATGTCGACTTCAGGTGTGAACGGAAATGGGCTTGATTCCACGCCACCTTCAAATTCGATTTGTTGGCGTGCAAACTCTTCTGACGTCATACCCAGTTGTTTCGCGATATCGGCTTGATCGCGAACCAACCATTCGTCATTGATTTGGTTATTGATAGCGTGGCAATCTGCGATAATACGGAAACGAAGTTTGCGGTTCGAGGCTTGCCCGTAGAAGCCGTTGCCACTGTGTGTTGCAGTAGAGATGATTCGATGAGAAGAAAGCATGCCTTGTTCCGGGGTGCCTGACCAAATGACGTCTTCGCCATATAGCGTGCGATCGGGAAACTCGGCCAGTGTCGCCATTGTTGCACTGATCACCCCTTCGTTTCCTTGAACGATAGAGAGTGGAGTACGCACAACAATGTCGGGAGAGTAGTAGTGTTCTAAGGTGTTTAAACCTCGGTCTTCCCAAATCTCTTTTGTGATACCAAGAATGTAGTCGGGAAAATCACGCCACTTTTCATCGAAGCCAACCATGGCCATAAATCACCTCCGTAATTGAATAATTATGTTTTGATTACGTATTCAAAATATATCATGTTGCCATTTTGTCAACGGATTGTTTTTCGATTGTTTAAATAGCGTGCTGATGATCAGATTTTTAACAATTGAGCGGAAAATAAACTAAAAAAGTACAGGAGAGATGGAAGCTATCTCTTATCGAGACGTGTTAATAAGAAAGGAGGTCAAAGTTTTTTGTATGAATTTCCTAATATCTTATTGTTTTTTAATCGCTTAATTTATTTTTATCTGTTTGAATGGAAACAAATGATTAAGCCAAAACTGATAATCATGCAGATCAAGGCACCCAAATAGACTTTATCGCTAATATTCAGCTATTTTGGTGTCAATTATCCTTATATCTTTCAAATTTTCCTTTTGCATACGAATGCTTAAAGGCTTTTTTATTAAATCGGAAGTAAATAACGAATAAGCCACTAGAAAGGTGTTTATCTAGTGGCTATAACAGTCATAAGCGCTCTATGAGTGCAACGATCAGGATAAAAGCGCAGGTAACGATAGCGAGATGGCAGGGATGAAGGTAATCAACATCAACGCCACTATCATTGCACCAATCCAACCCATGATGGCTTTAGAGAGCGACTCTATCGGTACTTTGCCTACCTGACTTGCCATAAACAGGTTGGCACCCAGAGGAGGCGTAACAAAGCCAATGGCCAAGTTCACGATCATCACGATACCAAAATGAACGGGATCCATGCCGAGTGCTGACGTAATGGGTAACAGAATTGGCGTGAGAATAACAATGGCCGCCAGCGTTTCCATAAAGGTACCGACGAGCAACAACAGAACATTGATGCAAAGCAGTATCAGAAGTTTGTTTTCGGTAATCGATAGAATGAACTGAGCAATCTCGGTCGGTAGACGTTCTAGGGTCAATATGCGGCCAAACGTCACGGACGCACCCACAATAACGAGCACTGCGCCAACTAACACTGACGACTCTAGAATGATTTTCACAACTTGCGCTGGTTTGAGCTCTTTATAAACAAACATGCCAAAGAACAAGCCATAGAGCACACCAATGGCGGCTGATTCGGTAGGCGTGAAGATTCCGGAATAGATGCCACCGAGAATGATAACGGGTAGTAGCATTGCCCAACTGGCTTCTTTTAACGCATCAAGACGCTCTGCCCAAGTCGCTCTGTGCTCGTTACCGGTGTAGCCCCGCATTTTGGAGACAATTAGACAGTAGCCGATCAAAACCATACCGACGACCAAGCCAGGAATGATGCCCGCCATGAACATCTTAGTGACGGAGACTTCAGCAGTGATCGCGTAGACGATCATCACCACAGAGGGTGGAATAATGACGCCAATTCCGCCGGAGGAAGCGATTAAAGCACCTGCAAAGCTGCGGTCGTAGCCTTTCTTCACCATCGAGGGAATCATCGTCAGGCCGATAGCGGCAACAGTGGCAGACCCTGTACCAGAGATGGATGCGAAGAACATACACGCCACAATGGCCACGATACCAAGCCCACCAGTAAAGTGGCCAAAGAAGACCTCCGCCACGTGTAATAATCGTTTTGAGATCCCTCCTTGGCTCATAAGGTTACCTGCCAAGGTAAATAGAACGACGGCGAGGAGAGGGAAGGAGTCGAGCCCTGTTACCATTCCTTGGACTAAAAACTCGATGTTAAGAAACGGCAGACTGAGTATCGCGACCATACTGGCTGCCGCCAGGGCAATACCGACCGGAACGCCAATGAGCAGAAGCAGACCAAAGCTGCCAAACAAAAGTGCAGACGTCATGCGTTAAACTCCAATAGTCGGTTAGAAGTACGGTACTTTGCTTTGATATGGCGATAGCGTTGGCGAGAAAAGCGAACTCGTTCATTGCTGGTGGAGCACGCGTTCACACGTTGATAAATGCTTGTCACTAGGCGCGCGCAGCTTAATAGTGCGCAAACTAAAACAGAGGCATACAAACACGCAATAGGAATTTCCATTGCGGGTGCAATCTGACCGAGTTGCAGGCTGCGATTGATCACCTTAAATCCAAACCAGGCGACAGTGGCACTAAAGGCAAGGTAGATAAGATCAGAAACAATCAAACTGAATTGCGTCCAATTGCCCGGAAGTTTATTGATGAACACACGAATGCGGATGTGTCGATCATCTCGGATACAATAGCTGATGCTCAGGTACATCGCCCATACGAATAAATAACGTGCCAGCTCTTCAGCCCACGCGATCGTTGCGTCAAATAGGCGTAGTGCGATTTGCAAGCACAGTAAAGTTGTCATCGTCGAGATCGCGATAACGATAAGGGTAGGTTCTAGGTATTTGTCTAGTAAGCGAAACCACTTCATGTTCACCTCCAAAACGAGAAAGCACGACCTGTTGCCAGATCGTGCAAAAGAGTGGGAGTTATAGGCGTTCTATCTCGGCCATCACGTTGTCAAACAAGTCTTTACCCGTTTTACTGCGCAAGTCCTGGTGCACGGACGCATTCATTTTCTCTTTCATGATGCTGCGTACCTCGTCTGGGACGATGTTAACCGTCATGCCTTTTGCTTCGAGCTCTTTGATTACTTCTTGGTTTTGCTGCGCGGCGAGCTCACGCTGTTTTGCGATGGTTTCTTTGCTTACTTCACTGATCAGCGTTTGTTGTTCGGCCGGCAGTGAATCCCAAAACGATTTGTTCATGAACAACACGTAGTTGGTGTAAATGTGGTTAGTCAAAGAGAGGTACTTTTGTGCCTCGTAAAAACGTTCGGCATAAATAGAGTAGATAGCACTTTCTTGAGCGTTAATCAGGCCTTGTTGTAACGAGGTGAAAATTTCTCCCCAAGACAGAGGTGTTGGCGCAGTACCAATAGATTTCCACGCGCTTATTTGAGTGGGGTTAGATGCCGAGCGAATCTTTAGCCCTTTCAGGTCCTCAATACTATCAATTGGCTGTTTGTTGTTAGTCACGCTACGAAAGCCGACCTCCATAAAGCCAAGTCCATGAAAGCCTTTTGATTCCATAGCATTCAACAATGGTTGTCCGATCTTCTCACTGTCGAGCGCTTTGTGTGCTTGCTCTTCGCTATCAAAAAGGTAGAACACGTCGAGCACGTTAAACTCTGGGACGTAGGGAGAGAGTAAAACTGACGCACCAAACGTCATTTGTAAGTTGCCTTGCTGTACGAGTTCAGTGGTTTCGCGCACATCGCCCAGTTGTCTCGCCGGGTAGATTTCAACTTCTATCTCACCGTTTGAGCGAGCTTCCACTTCTTGTTCGAAATAGAGCATTGCTTTGTGTACGGGAGAGGTTTCTTGACTGTCATGAGCAAGACGAATAACACTGGTTGCAAACGTATTCATACTGCTAAATGCAAGCCCCAGTGCGGTAAGTGAAGTAAGGATTGCTTTCTTCATCGTTCTTCCTTGTTTTTGGTATGACCTGCCATGGGCATTCGTCGGCAAGTCACACAACTTTTTATGTTTTTATAAATTAGTTGAGCAATTCATATCCATTTTGCATACGAATCCAAAATAAAACATTAAAGTAACAAGTCAATAACAAGATTGATGAATTGATGAGGAATTAAATAACGATTGGTGAAAATTTAATCGTGATCACAGAAAATGCCTTACTCGAAAGCAAGGCATTTTTTTTATGAAGAATGAATAAAAATGGATTTATTAAATGGTGCTACTACGTTCGATCAAGGTGCCTTGCTCGAAAAGGTATTCGCCAGTTGCATCCAGGTTGCCATTGATTCGATTCATCAAGTCTTCAACCGCTCGTTTAACAATTTTGTCGACTGGTTGAGCAATGGTGGTCAAATCATAGCTCGGCCATGCAGACATCGGAATGTTATCTACACCCATCACAGAGAAGTCTTGGGGGATCTTTGCTCCGGCTTGTCGCAAGCCATCCATCACACCCATGGCGAGGATGTCGTTTGCACAAAAAATTGCATCGGGTTTGCTAGTGTGCGACAAGATCGCTTTCGCCGCTTCTAAGCCTGCTTCAAAGCTGTACTTGGCTTGGATAAAGGTTGGTGACGGGGAGCCGAGTTCTTGCAATTTTGAAGAGAAACCCAGCCAACGCTCTTCACTGGTCATGGAGCCAGCATCGCCACTGATATAAGCACACTGTTTTGCGCCTTTATGCGCTAAATACTCCGCAGCTTGTTGGCCCGCCAAGCGGTTATCAATACCAGAGCTGTTGGCATTAATGCCTTCGGCGTAGCGGTTGATCAAGCTTAAGTGAACGCCAAACTTTTCGCATTGGGCAAACGCGCGTGAGGTTAAACGGCTGGTGGCGATAACGAGTCCGTCCACTTGGTATTCAATGGCGCGTGAAATGGCGAGATCGAGGTCGTCCTTGTCGATAGGGCAAAGCACAACTTGTCCGCCACGCTTTTGAATTTCGACAGCCAAAGCACGAGATTGCATGTCGTACATTGGGTTTGATTCGCTATCTAACGCAATCGCCACTAAGCCTGAACGATTCGAAATCAGACCTCGGGCGATGGCATTCGGTGTGTATCCGAGCTTAGCTGCGGCATCCATCACCATTTTGCGTTTCTTCTCGCTAATACTCGCAGTCGGGCTGAATGCTCTAGATACCGTCGATTGAGAGACGCCGAGCATCTTCGCGACGTCGATCGAAGTTACTTTCGCTTTAATGGTGATACTCCTTATTTAAGGCCATTGAACCTTCTCATACGTGCTGAGTGTATGGGCTAGGGGATTTCTGTGTCTAGAGCATTACATTGATAAGGCGTAAATATCAGAGAAAACTCAAGAATTCATCACATTTCTCTCTTGTTTGAAGCCATCAATGATCATTTTGTGCTCAGACCCAACACAAAAGAAGCTAACGCCGAGTTCACGCCATTCCCGAGCTTGTTGAGCCGTCGCGACAAACATGCCAACAGGTTTATTGGCGGCTCTGGCCGCTTCGATTACTCGCATACTTGCTTGTGCGACTTTGTCATCATGAACGCTATCAGCACCATAAGCGACAGTGAGATCAACTTGGCCAATGAAGAGCGCATCAATACCTTCAACATTGGCAATCGCTTCAACATTTTCGACCCCTTGAGGGTCTTCAATTTGTGCAATGACAATCGTATTCGCACGGCTGTCTTTTAAGTGTTCAACCATGGGCTTAGTGGCGTATTGCGCTGCTCGACTGGAACCAGCATACCCTCGGCCACCTTCGCCGTAATGGCAGATTTTCGCCAGTTGCGTCGCTTGCTCAGCAGTACAAACATGGGGAATTTGTACACCCGCCGCGCCACAGTCAAGCGCGTTCAAAATGGTTGAAGGGGCGCTGTCTTGTACTCGTACCACGCACGCGAGGTCATTCGCTCTGGCCGCCATGATGCACAGATCAAGCGAGGAACGATCGAAAGGTGCGTGCTCTGCATCCAGTACCACAAAAGGCAACTCTGCCAGTGCCAATACCTCGATAATGTGAGGATGAGGGGTTTTAACAAATGTACCTAATAGCGTTTCTTTAGTCAGACGTTGCTTAAAATTGCTCATAATTCTCTCCTTTGCAAAGGTATGCAAAAACTAACACGGTGAAATGTAAATGATGAGTAAAAATGATGTGATCTAAAACTCATTTTTGATTAAAAATTAAACTCGATCAAGGTCCTTATTACTTACTTTTATTTGTTTAAATTAATCAATACAAAGGCTTAAGGGTGGTTTTTTTGGTTTGTTGACTTAACTTGTCAAATGTTAATTAAGTGTTTAATCTGATTTTGCATTCGTATCCAAAAACATAAAAATAACCGTTCGTCAGCCTCAATGTTCAAGGAGAAACCCAATGGCACGCATTTTAAAAAACGGAATCACTGAAGAAGCATCAGCATCAAACGACGCAAAAGTGCGTCAGATTGTTGAAAACATTCTTGCTGATATTGAATCGAAAGGTGATAGCGCTGTACGTGAGTTGTCTGAAAAGTTTGATAACTGGTCGCCGGAGCAATTCCGCCTGTCAGAAGAGCAAATCCAAGCCTGTGTGGATGCGCTTGATGAATCGACTCGTCATGATATCGAGTTCGCTCAGCAACAAGTTCGAAACTTTGCTCAAATTCAACGTGACTCAATGAAAGACGTCGAAGTAGAAACCATGCCTGGTGTGGTACTGGGGCATAAAAATATTCCAGTAAACAGCGTGGGTTGTTACATCCCTGGTGGAAAATACCCATTGGTTGCATCCGCTCACATGAGTGTACTGACGGCGAAAGTCGCGGGCGTAAAACGTGTTATTGCTTGTGCGCCTCCGTTTAACGGCCAGCCGAACGTCGCGATTGTCGCTGCGATGGCAATGGCGGGTGCGGATGAAATCTACTGCTTCGGTGGTGTTCAAGCGGTAGGAGCTATGGCATTGGGCACGGAGACTATTGCGCCAGTCGATATGATTGTAGGGCCGGGTAACGCATTTGTAGCAGAGGCAAAACGTCAGTTGTTTGGTCGCGTTGGTATCGATTTGTTTGCAGGGCCAACGGAAACCTTGGTCATTGCTGATGAGAAAGGCTGTGACCCGGAATTGGCAGCGGCAGACTTGCTTGGTCAGGCTGAGCATGGTTACAACTCTCCCGCTGTATTGTTGACCAATAGCGAAACATTTGCGCAAGAAACCATCAAAGAGATTGAACGTCAGTTAACCATTCTCCCTACGGCTGAAGTTGCGGGTAAAGCGTGGGCAGATTACGGACAAGTGATCGTATGCGATAGCTACGAAGAAATGGTGGAAGTGGCAGACGATATTGCGTCTGAACACGTTCAAATTATGACCGAAGATCCTAAATACTTCCTAGATAACATGGCCAACTACGGTGCCTTGTTCCTAGGTCGTGAAACCAACGTTTCTTACGGCGATAAATGTATTGGTACCAACCATACACTGCCAACGAAGAAAGCGGCGCGATACACCGGTGGTCTTTGGGTAGGTAAATTTATCAAGACCTGTACTTACCAGCGTGTAACGGAAGCTGCGTCGCTAAAAGTCGGTGAGTACTGCTCTCGCTTGTGTGCACTCGAAGGTTTTGCTGGCCACAAAGAGCAAGCGGATATTCGTGTGCGCCGTTACAAAGGCAAAGTAGAAGAGGCGTAATATGTCGAAACTTGCCTTAGTCACAGGCGGCAGTGGCGGACTGGGTGCCGCCATTTGTCGCAAGCTAGCTGAATCGGGATATCGCGTAATTCTGACTTACAACAGTAATCAGAAAGCGGCCGAGGATGTGCTTTCCTCGCTGCCACGTAACGAGCATCTAGCATTCAAATTGAACGTGGCAGATTCTAGTGCGATTGAACAGCTTAAACATCAAGTCAGTGAAATAAGCGACAAGCTGGATCTGTTGGTCAACTGTGCGGGGATGACGAAATTCGTCGCGCACTCTGATTTGCAAAGCTTAGATGACCAGCTGTTTGACCAAATATTCCAAGTGAATGTTCGTGCGCCTTTTGCCATGGTTCGAGCGTTTGAGCCTTGGCTTAAGCAAGCCAATGGTTGTGTGGTGAACATTACTTCTATCGCGGCACAGACTGCGATGGGGAGCAACATTGCTTACTGTGCAAGTAAATCTGCCGCGGAGAACATGACCCGTTCTTTAGCTCGCGCTCTGTCTCCCGAGGTTCGCGTTTTGGCTGTTGCTCCAGGGCTTGTCGACACTGAGTTTGTCAAAGGCTTGGATGACGCATGGCGTAATCAACAAGAACAATCCACACCGCTTAAGCGTTTAGCCAATGATGAAGAAGTCGCTCAAGCCGTGTACGCCGCGGCAGATCTTCTGACCTTCTCGACAGGCAATACCATCGCGGTTGATGGTGGGCGACCTTTAGGTCTGTAACACACTTTCGGTCTGTAACTAACTTTAGGTCTGTAACTAACTTTAGGTCTGTAACTAACTTTAGGTTTGTAACTAACAATTCAAAGGCTAGGTCCAAACAAAGACAACAAGGATTTACAATGACTCTACAATCTAAAATGAATAATAACCTGGTCCGCTACATGGAACTGATTCCGGGTACGAGTGCGTTTATTGATGCGCGCACGCCAGGCAGTGATCTCAAAGATAACTTTTGTATTATCGGTGAAGGGGTGGCAGAGAGCAGTCGTCAGCATGTTCATATTCGCGATACGGCGGGCTTTAATATTGGTGCCGCAGGCCAACCGCCGGGCATCAAAAATTCGTTACATTCTCATCGCACCGCTGAGCTTTTCTTGGTGTTCAAAGGTCAGTTCCGTTTTTATTGGGGGAACGATGGAGAGCATGAGGCGGTGTTGTCTCACGGTGACGTCATCTCGATTCCAACCAATCTCTTCCGTGGATTTGAAGTGGTTGGCCGCGATTACGGCTTTATGTTCTCGGTACTTGGCGGCGACGATTCAGGTGGTGGCGTTATTTGGCATCCAAACGTTATTAAAGACAGTCAAGGTTATGGTTTATACCTCAAAGCCGATGGCACACTCGTGGACACCATTAATGGCGACCCGGTGCCACAAGAATCAGAATTGATGCCGCTGCTTACCGAAGAAGAGCTCGCGACCTTCGATACCTACACCGCAGAAGAGATGATGCCATTTGTCGCTCTGCAAAAAGATTATCGTGAAATCAAAGGCGATTTCGGCGGAAGCAACGTGAAACAATACGCCTTAACGGGTCATCCTTTGGCGAGTTATGACTTCCAAGTAAAGAGTGAAGATGAAGCGAGCATCATGGCTTATGAGCTTTCTGAAGGTGGCTCGATTCCTCAACACTGCCGAGAAGAAAAACAAGTGCTTATCAACTTTGATGGCGATACTGAAGTGGTCCTCACGCATCAAGGCGAACAAGCGAGTGTTGTTTTAACGCGCGGTGATGTGCTGAATGTTCCAGAAGGTGCGTCTTATTCACTGACGAACTTGCGTGGTAATAGTTTGACGTATTGCATTCTTGGGTCTGATCAACCAAAGCCGCTGGCAGGAGAATAAAATGACGCAACCCACCTCGTTAGTTTGGCTACCCGGACTACTTTGTGATGGCACATTGTTTGAGGAAGTCAACCGAGCGTTGCCAAGTTGGGTTGAGCCTTCATGCCCGACGCTGGCTTCATTGCCGTCAATGGAACAGCTGGCGCAGAGAGTGTTGCAAGACGCACCGCAGGAGTTTGTCTTGGGTGGCTTATCAATGGGTGGGATTCTTGCCTTTGAGGTGTACCGTCAAGCGCCAAACAGAGTCAAAGGCTTGATCCTCATGGATACCAATGCAGCAGATGAAAAGCCAGAGGTGACACAAAAGCGTGATGCACTGGTTAGCCGTGCGTTAAGTGGTGAGTTTGAACGCATTACGCCTGACACTCTGATGCCTGTGCTGATTCATCCCAGCCGTTTGCAAGACAAAGTGTTGACAGAGCGTATTGAAGGCATGGCGGTCAATGTAGGTTTGGAGGCATTTGAAGCGCATGCTAAAGCGTTAGCAACTCGCCCGGATGCTCGACCTTTATTGGCGGACATTCAAGTTCCTACGTTGGTGATAACAGGTAAAGAAGATAAGCTTTGTCCGCTAGACAATCACCTGCTCATGGAGAGATGCATCCCAAACGTCACGCTTCATGTTATCCCTGAGTGTGGGCATCTATCTACGCTGGAGCAGCCTTTAATGGTTAGTGAAGTGATGACTACTTGGCTTCAAGATAACTTTGCTTTGTGTTGATAAGAACTTCATCACTCACCACCTTAAGGCTACTTGGGTATAGGTGGTGAGCGATGAGTATTATCAGAAGTAGTAGCGAATACCTGCCGCGAATTGATCATCACGATTTTCGAATTTGCTGCCATCGTACTGATCTTTACCTAGGTCGAATTGGTATTCAGTCCAAACTAGGAATTTGTTCTTCTGGAAGTGGTATTCAACACCAGGAATCAGCAAGTTACGCTCGTAACCTTGCGTCTCGTCACCGCGATCTTCCATGTAGTTGTAGTTCAACGTTGGGCGTAGGCCGTTGTCGAAGTGGTAGTAAGTGTAGATTTCGCCACCTAGGGTATCGAACATTACGTCCGTACCGCCTTGGCTCACTGCTTCCCAGTTTTCACCAACGTGGAAAGTCGCACCTGCGTAGAAGCCACCGTTGCTGTAGTTTGCGCCCAATAGCATGATGCGCATGTTGTCGCCGTTTTCTACGCCAACCACGCTTGCGTCTAGATCCGCAACTTCATTTTGATGGTAAGCCGCACCAAGTGTTACGCCATCAACGGGTTTGTAAGTGATAGACGCACCCATGCCGTTTTTCAGTGAGGCTGTCGCATTGCTTGCTAGAGCAACATCTTCACGCGTGGTTTGGTAAGTAAAGCCGTAGCTCACTTTTTCATTAATTGAATTACGGTACGTAATTGAGTTTTCCGCACGACCAGCACCGGATGCGATACCCCAGTCAGCTAGGTTGTAAACACCTGAGCCACGAGTACCGAATACACGACCTAAATCGGTGTACCATGCTACGTCGTAGAAGGTAGACCACTGCTTAGTACCCGCAGCAATCTTGCCGTATTTTTCGTGATCAACACCTGCGTATAGCAAGCGGTCGTAAATGTTGTCGCCGTTCGCGCCAGAGTTGTAGCCCCATTCCGCGTGACCGAAACCAGTCCAGCCGTTATCCAGACCCATTTGGCCTTTCAAACCGAAACGTGAGCTGCCGCTGTTCCATTCGCCGTTGTCATCACCGCCACGGTCTTGGTAGCGAAGATCGAAACGGCCATCGATGGTTAGGCTGTCGCCTGCGTCATTAACAAAAGTGTGTGCAGCAAAGGCTGAGCTAGAAGTAAGCGCTGCTAAAATCACTGCAGAAAGGGTCGACTTTTTCATCATCAATCTCATTATTCAGGGCGCAGAAAGCCACCGTGCGTTCATGCCCGTTTTGAATAAGGGGTCTATCTTGAGGTTGTGCCCCATCCTTGAGGCACGAGTTGGGAGCATGTCGCCTGAACCGAGAGGGGATTCAGGCAACATAAAGGCGGGTTGACAATCCGCCCCTAGGACTTCTTATAGAGAAGGGTTTAGGATCTGTTGAGTACGCTCGAACACGTCTAGACCTTGCTGTTTTAGCCAGTAAGGTAGGTCGATCAGTACCCAGTTCTCAGATAGCTTGTCGCCATCACGGTAGTAAACGTCAACCACTTGCATGTCTGCACGTACTTCACCACCTGTCATACCTAGGAAACCACCGATTGGCGTGTTAGATAGGTTTGGCCAGCCGAAGAAACAAGAGAAGTTACCTTCTGCGAAACGACATACGTGGCCGTTAAACTTCTTGTCTTTCAGGTTGTTACGGAACGGCAATTGGTGCTGCTGTTGGTAACGAGGGATTGTGTAAGACGCACCGATACCACATGGACCGTACCAGATCATGTCTTTAGACCAGCTCTTCTCAAGAACTTCTGGTGGGCAACCCATAGCGCCACTGTCGTTTAGTGCAGATAGGTCATCAACCATCTTGTTCACTAGTGCTAGTGTTGCTACGCCTTCTTCTGGTGCTGCGTCTTCGAACAGTAGACCATCGTGGTTACGAGGACCAGGGTATACGAAGTGCTTACCTGTTGATGGTGGTAGTGGGTAACAACCCGCTTGGTCCATCGCGCCTAGAAGGTCTAGGAATAGGCCAGTCTTAGTGATCTTGCCGTTTTCAACACAGTTAAATTCTGCGTAGCGGATGTTCATGATTTTGCCAGTTGGGCGCATGCCTAGGTATTCAGCGTCGAATAGACCCATGAAGTGACCCATGCTCATTACCCAGATTTCACCTGATGTTACTTCGTTCTCACCACCGATGAAGATGTCTTGACGACGCTGCATGCGAGTCATTGATTTCATCAAAGGAGCCCAGAAAACGTCAGCCGCTGCTTGAGCGCCTTGTTGCTCACGGAATGGGTAAACACCACGCCATAGGTAATCTTCTGAAGTGTGTGCTTTTAGTACTTCTGCCACGTTCTCGTGAGTTGCGTTTTCCATTGCGCTGAAGTATTCACGTACAACGCGTTTCGCTTCTTGATATTTAGACATAATAAACTCTCTTATTTGCTGTCGAGTCGGCTTTGGGAACAGGACTCGAAATTAAGTTTTTTCATCCGGCCGGGGAGCCAGCCGGAGTTTTTGAAATTCAGTTACGCTTTTGCTGCTTCGGCTTTTTTGCTCTTATCGAGCACGCCGCCTTTTAGTGTCTCTGGCAGTGATAGCCATAGAAGACCAGCAAGGATCCATACGATTGGTGAACCCCACATTGCGGTTTGTAGGTCGGTACGCTCTTGGATGAAGATAAGTACCATTGGTGCCCACATACCGAGGATACGACCGCCGTGGAATAGCGCCGCGCCGTAGCTACGTAGGTGTGCTGGGAACAGTTCTGAGAAGTAACCACCCCATACCGCTGAAGAAGACAGACCGAAGTTGTAAATCAGGCCAAGTAGAGCCAGCATGTTTAGGCCGCCAATCACCATGTCGCCAGGTGCAACAAAGAAGATTGAAACCATGATGCCCGCTAGGATGAAGCCAAATGCGTTCACCTTACGACCGAATTTGTCAGCTACCCAACCCCAGAACCACGCACCAAACAGTGAACCAAATGCTGAGATAGAGAAGATGAGACCGATGGTTGCACCGTCGAACATACGTACATCACGTAGGTAAGTGGTTACGAAGCCACCAAAGAATTGGAAACCGTAGAAGTTAAGGCCAGCCAGTAATAGACACGTTAGAGTGATCTTACGGTAAGGCTTGCTTAGCATTTCGCCCCAAGAGCCTTTTTTCGCTGGTGCATTTGATTCTTCTGCTTTTGCTTGCTCTTCTTCACCGTAAGCGATCACTTTGCTGTCGCTAGGTAGTACAAAGATCATGACAACAGCCGCTGCCAATGGTGGGATACCACCTACAAGCATTAGGCTTTCCCATGGTGCATCAATGCTTGCAATAAATGCTGCATACGCACCCATTACCATCAGTGCTACAGAGAACATAGAAGACGCGAATGCCGTCAACTTACCACGTACCGTTGGCGTAAATAGGCCGATCATCAAGCTTACTGCCACGGTGAAGTAACCACCCAGTGACAAACCAATGATGAAACGCATTGCTGCCCATGTTGTGTAGTCGGTGAACATCATATTGATGATCGTTGCGCCACCGTTTAGGGCTGTGATGGTAATAAGAGTGGATTTCTTACCAAATTTTGTTGCGAACCAAGCACAGCTCAATGCACCGATAAGTGCACCAACCGACTGCCATGTATAGAACTGGGCAGTGTCTGACAGGCTAATACCATCATACGCTTCAACGATGTATGGGCGTACGTAGTCAATAATTACAAAGTTATAACAATAGAAAAAGTAACCAACCAGTATCGCTAGATAGGCAGCTACCCTTTGAATCATAGGAACTTCGCTCATGTGTCTTTTGGCATTCATGACCGATAAACCTCTATTTCACTTAGGATTTGTTGCTATTCAAACTTAAAGAACACGATCTTATTGGGATCATCTTCGATTTCGTGTCGTGGTGAATCATAGTTTTTTTAAGGTCATTAGATCCGTGATCAATATCAATTTTAAAATGAATGCGTACCCAATTGGTGGTTTTTAGTGATGGGAGTCTCATTAAATCGGTCTTTTTGGCATTTTTGAATATATAACCGTCTATATTGGTGATTATAGTCACAGTTATGGCGGGATTATCGTTTAGATATGCTTTTTTAAAGTAATATCCAAGCACAAATAATTAGCACCCAGAATTATGGAAACCCTGAAATGGTTACGTACTCAAGTTTTGTGGTGATTGCGTTATATGTAGCAATTACCATACTAATCAGCTATTTAGTGAATAAGCGCTACAGCAATGGTGGCGACTTTTCCACGGGTGGAAAGCAATTTGGTTGGTTTACGGCGGGTGTTTCGATACTTGCGACTTACATTAGTGCGATGACGTTTGTAGGGATGCCTGGTTGGGTTTATAGCTCTGGCATGGAAGCGATGAGTATTCACCTTAACTATCCCATCGTTATCTTTTTCACCGTCATTTTCTTTGTGCCTGTCTTCTATAAGCTGGGCTTGACTTCGATTTATGAATACCTTGAGCACCGCTTTGGGGTGTATGCAAGAACCATCAACTCGATTGTGTTCATTGTGGTTCAATGTATCTCTGCGGGTGTGATTTTGTATGCCGTGGCGCTAATCTTAGTGCAAGTTCTGCCTATCAGTATTTCTGAAGCTATTATCTACATTAGTATTTTCACCGCTTGCTATACCTATGCGGGTGGGATTTCCACGGTGATCTGGACCGATATGTTGCAATCTGCTGTATTGGTGGCGGGCAGCATCGCTATCTTTGCCATTCTAATGAAGGAGATTAATACGGCAGATTACCTTTCTCGTGATCACCTGAATATCATCAACTTAGACTTTGATTTGGGCGTAGATACCACACTCTGGGCTGGCGTGGTTGCCGTGAGTTTTTTGCATTTGAGTGTGTACGGCACCAACCAATTGATCATCCAACGCACGTTAGCGACGAGATGTGAAAAGACGGCGCAGAAGTCAATGCTGTTGTGTGGTTACGGTGCGTTTTTTGTGTACTTATTCTTCGCGGTACTCGGTGTTCTTCTGAGTGTTTTCTATCAAGATCAATCGTTTGAAAACAGTAACGAAGTGATTTTGGATTTCGTTTTCAACCACACTAACCCAATTGTGGTTGGTTTGATCATTTCCGCATTGGCAGCGGCCGCAATGTCGACCTTGGACTCGACCTACAACTCGATGGCCACCGTCGCGACGTTCGATATCTATAAGCGTTTCGTTCGTAAAAGTGCCGATGATGAGCACTACGAAAAAGTCGCAAGAAAGATGAGTTTGCTTGCTGCGGCTATGGTGGTAGTGCCAGCTCTACTGGCGGTATCGAATGAATCGGTACTCAAAACCATCGCTAGCTTGACTTCCATCTTTGTTGGTATCCGTCTTGGTTCATTCGTGCTTGGCTTATTCTGGGCAAAAGCCAATGAGAAAGGCGTGATCGTTGGCAGTATCATGAGTGTGATTGCGGTGTTTACTGCGATGTATCTCGACGTGGCTTGGCCGTGGTTCGCGCCAATTGGTACGTTCGTCTTCCTTTTGTTTGGTGTGTTAGTGAGCCGTCGTTGGGGCGCTGTGACTGCCGAGCAACAAATCTTTATCAATAATCAAAAACATCTTTTTGCAAAGCCAACCGCAAGCCATTACGGGCTATTGGTGTTCGCTGTGGCGACCATCGCCGCTTGTATGGTTCTCCCTGATTGGCTTTATGCTGCATTGTCGTAATAGGTAAGTTTATGCTGTCCATCTTTGATATTTACAAGATTGGTGTGGGCCCTTCTAGCTCTCACACCAATGGTCCAATGATCGCGGGTTACCATTTCACTCGTTTGATTGAATCGAACTTGGCTAAAGTGGTTCGTATTCAAGTCGATTTATACGGCTCACTTTCGTTAACGGGGATTGGTCACCATACTGACCGTGCAACGATTTTGGGTCTGTTGGGTAATAAACCAGATACCATCAAAATCGCTTCTGCGAACAAAGCGATGCGCAAGGCGATTGAAGAGGGCATGATGTCTGTCGATGGCCGTCATGAAATCGAATTCAACTACAAAACGGATATGTTGTTCCACGAAGAGAACCTTCCTCTGCATGAGAATGGTATGACGATCACTGCCTTAGATGCGCACGGCAATCAGGTTGGGTTTGAAACTTACTACTCTATCGGTGGCGGTTTTATCGCAACGGCAGATGAACTGCAAAATGGCAGTGCGACTGCTCCTGTAGAAGTTGAGTTTCCATTCTCCAGTGCGGACGAAATGTTGGCACAAGCAGAGAAGAACGGCATGAGCCTCGGCGGCATGATTCTGAAAAACGAACAAGCGTTTCAGAATATGGAAGCCATCAATCAACGCGCAGAACAGATCTGGCGTGTGATGACGCGTTGCATGGAGCGCGGTTTCGAGACAGAAGGTATCTTGGATGGTGGCTTGAACGTGACCCGCCGTGCGCCTAACTTGTTGAAGAAGCTTGAAGCAAATGCAGCGATTGAAAACGATCCAATGGAAATCATGGATTGGATTAACCTGTTTGCTTTTGCTGTGAGTGAAGAAAACGCGGCTGGTGGACAAGTCGTAACGTCGCCAACTAATGGTGCGGCGGGTGTGATTCCAGCGGTATTGATGTACTACCATCGCTTCATCAAAGAGCTCGATACTAAACAGCTTAAAGACTTCCTTGCTGTATCCGGTGCGATTGGCATTTTGTACAAAACTAATGCGTCTATCTCGGGTGCCGAAGTGGGTTGTCAGGGCGAAGTCGGTGTTTCTTCTTCTATGGCGGCAGCTGGCTTGACCGCGCTACGTGGTGGCAGCAATGAACAAATTTGTATTGCGGCCGAGATCGCCATGGAGCACTCACTAGGCATGACTTGTGACCCAATTGGTGGCTTAGTGCAAGTACCGTGTATTGAGCGTAATGCAATGGGTGCAATGAAAGCGATCAATGCATCTCGCATGGCACTAAAGCGTAATAGTAAATGTTTGATCTCGTTGGATAAGGTGATTGAAACCATGTACCAAACGGGCAAGGACATGAACAAGAAATACCGCGAGACGTCACTGGGTGGGTTAGCTTTGATTCACCTAGCGCCGCCTTGCGAATAATGAGTTAGGCACATCTAACCAACAAAAAAGCCGAAGCACTGAGATGCATCGGCTTTCCTTTTTTGGAGCGTTTATAACTTAGCTATGCGTTTGCTCACCTTTTGGTGTGCTTTGGTTTGGTTGATAGTGCAAAATCACCATCGAGGTGGGTGACAGCAAGACTTCGCCTTCAGCATGTCCTGGGTTGAGATTACGTACGTTTGTATCACAGATCGTCACCCATTCTTGCTTTCGCTCATTGGGGAGCTTAAAGCGAGCTGTGGCGTTAGTTTGGTTGATGAGGTAGACCAGCTCTTGCCCTTCTTTACCGATACCAAGGTGAAGTGCGACAGAGCTTAAACGGTTCCAATCATCGTGCTCCATTAAGCGACCGTCTGTACGGCGCCAGAAAATACGGTTGTTATTGCGATTCTCGCCACTGAAAGCTCGGATAAATGGCACCATGTATTGATTTCGGTTGGCGACCATTTGTGACATCCATGCTTTGAAATGTTGCTTACGTTCTGTCTCTTCCCAGTTCAGCCAACTGGTTTCGTTATCTTGGCAATAGGCATTATTGTTACCGCCTTGGGTGTGAGACAGAACATCAGCAGTGAGAATGTGTGGGATACCGAAGGCAAACAGCAAGCTAGCAATAAGGTTGCGTTTTTGCTTCTCACGCGTGGCGATGATCATCAGATTTTCGGTCTCGCCTTCAACACCGTAGTTTTCTGAACGATTGTCACCGTGACCGTCGCGATTTTCTTCGCCATTGGCTTCGTTATGTTTGTGCTTGTAAGACACTAAATCTTGCAGTGTGAAGCCATCGTGATACGTGATGTAATTTACGGTGAGTTTGTATGGCCAGTTCGCTGCACTGTAAATGTCACGAGAGCCCATTAATCGAGTGGCAAACTCTTTTAAATAGCCTTGATCACCGCGCCAAAAACTGCGGGAAATATCACGCAGTTTGTCATTACATTCGTTCCAACCAAATGGAAAGTTACCCACTTGGTAGCCATTTGGACCAATATCCCAAGGTTCGGCAATCAATTTGGTTTCACGCAAAATTGGGTCTTGCGCAACGGCTTTAAAGAAAGCTGCTTCTGGGTTGTAATCATCGCCCTGTCGACCTAACGTTGCAGCCAAGTCAAAACGGAAGCCATCGACTTTAAATTCGCTAACCCAGTAGCGCAATGTATCCATCACAAGGTTTAAGGCTGGTTGGTAGGTGAGATCCACTGTATTTCCGCAGCCAGTGTAATTGGCGAAGTGGTTGCCATGTTTGATGTAAAAACAGGAATCGAGGGCCTTCAGGTTGAAAATTGTAGGCCCTTCACCACCTTCAGCAGTGTGGTTGTAAACCACGTCGAGAATCACTTCGATACCGTTTTTATGCAATTCGCGAATTGTTGTTTTTAATTCCGTAACGGCGTCTTGTTCTGCGTAGCGCGGATCGGGCACCATAAAGAGATAAGGGTTGTATCCCCAATAATTGACCTTTTCCATCTCTAGTAGGTGAGGCTCATGCATGCATGCTGCGACAGGTAGCAATTGCAGCGTGTTGATGTTTTGCTGTTTGTAAAAGGCCAGCATTTCAGGTGATGCAAGACCTAAATAGCGCCCCCTCAGCTTGTCCTCAACCTCTGGGTGGCGTTGGGTAATCCCTTTGACGTGCGTCTCAAACAACACCATCTCTTCTCTGGGTATACGCGGGTGATCCGTGTTTTGCCAGTCAAAATCATCTTCGATAACGACGCACTTCGGCATATCGAAACTTTTGGCTGGAGAGTAGGGAGGATGATAGTGGAGGGCTTTATCTATTGATTTTGCGTACGGATCAGAAATTAACAGTGGCTCGTCCTTGTGGGAGACAAGATAACCGTATTTTTGCCCCGGCTTAATATCTGGAATAAAAGTATGACGTATGCCAGCGTATTCATTCGGTAAACCGCGAAGCTCGTAGCTGCCATCGTCTGCAAACAATGCCAGTTGAATGTCTTTTACGCCCGGAGCATGAATAGAGAAGTTACAGCCTTCTTTATTCAATGTTGCGCCCAGGGGGTAGGGGCGAGAGAGAAGTCGTGTCATCGGAGATACTTTATTTAATATTTATTGCTACCTTTAGGAAACTATAAGTTAAAAACTTTGTCTTACTAAGGTCAACCACCCTAAATATAAAAATATTCGTGTAATTTAATTACTTTATGTGACGGCTTAGAGTCAAAAATATGAAATGGCTATCACTTTGTAGCGGCTCAAAACCGAACAAACTTACTAATTCCTCCCTAGATTGGTGATCTGACTCGAAAAAACACCATTCGGTAAATTTTCTACTCCCTTCTCATCCCCCTTAAATTAGTTTAGGGCGGAGGAAGTCATCCTTGTACGCCTCGGGTAATCTCACAACTGTTGAAACAAACGGGGATTCGTTCCCATCTTACCTCTCTTTCTTTAGGTGTGTTTTTACTGCCTATATTCACCTAAAAGAGTGAGCAGGGAAGACAGAATTATAAATACCCTTAATGGAGTTAAGAATGAAAAAAGTAAGTGCAATTGCTGCTGCTGTAGCTGCAACTTTAGCTGCTGGTTCTGCATTCGCAGTGGATTTCCACGGTTACATGCGTGCTGGCGTTGGCGTGAACGCTGACGGTGGTCAACAATTAACATTCGAAAAGAACAAGATCGGTCGTCTAGGTAATGAAAGCGATATCTACGGCGAGATTCAACTAGGTAAAGAAGTTTACAACAACAACGGCAAAACGTTCTACGTAGACTCTATGGTTGCAATGACTTCTAATGGTTCAAACGACTGGGAAAGCACTTCTGCTAACTGTGGTTTGGATAACGGCGAAGTGAAATGTGTAGACGATGCACAATTCGCACTACGTCAGTTCAACGTTCAAGCTAAAGGCCTACTAAACTTTGCTCCTGAAGCAACGCTTTGGGCAGGTAAACGCTACTACCAACGTCACGACATTCATATCTCTGACTTCTACTACTGGAACATCTCTGGCGCGGGCGCTGGTGTTGAAGGTATCGAAGCTGGTCCTGGTAAAGTTTCTTTCGCTTGGGTTCGTAACGACCGCGGCGATATCGCAGACCCAGGCAACGATGGTGGCGCAACAAACGTAAACACTCTAGACGTACGTTACGCAGGTCTTCCTCTATGGGACAACGGCTCTCTAGAAATGGGCTTGAACTACGCAATTCTTAACGAAACTGACGCTGCGCCAAACGGCACTAAAGATGCGAAAAACGGCGTAATGTTCACAGCAGAATTGACTCAAGGTCTAGACGCTGGTTTCAACAAAACAGTGCTTCAGTACGGTACTGAAGGTTACTCTAAAACAATGGCATTCTACGGCGACGGTAGCTGGTACGGCGCAGAAGCTGACAACGGTGCATCTGGTTACCGCCTAATCAACTGGGGTGTAATCGGCATGGGCGACAGCTGGGAAATGGGTCACCAGTTAGTGTACGGTGTTGGTGAAGACATGTGGGCTGGCCAAGACAAGTGGGAAACAATGTCTGTTGTTGTTCGTCCAATGTACAAATGGGATGACAACCACAAAACTATTTTCGAAGCTGGTTACGCTATCGACGATAACGACGGCGAAGAAAACAAATACGGTAAGCTAACTGTTGCTCAAGCATGGTCTGCTGGCTCTAGCTTCTGGGCTCGTCCTGAAATCCGTGTTTACGCTTCTTACCTAACGGCTGACAAAGAAGACAACTCAAACACATTTGACAACGGTCGTTCAGACGATACGTTCCAGTTCGGTGTACAAGCTGAAGCTTGGTGGTAATCATCTAACCACTAAGTCCTAAATTGTCCTAGAATGATACAGCCAGAACTTATCTGGCTGTATTTATTTAAAAAACAATAAAGAGTCGAGGTAGACAGTAATGAAAAAATGGCTTGCTCCCGTACTGCTGGGCATGTTGGCTACTGGTTGTGCGTCTGTAGAACAAGTAGAGATGAGTCCAAAAGGTCAGCAACAAGTGATCACGCAATCGGGTGATATTCAATGGGTACCGCTTAACGTGCCTGTGGTTACTGAATTCGCTTTGACTGATAAAAGCCAAATGTTGTTGGATGGTAACAGTGCTGGCGCTATTGCAGCGTTTGCTCTTCCAGGTAACCGTGGCAGTCTCGATATCAAATTAGAGACATTCGTAAGTAAAGAACTTCAATTTTATGCTCCTAATGTCGCAGTGATGAACTCGGCAGGAGAAACCATTTACCAAGCAGATTTTTCAAAGTTTAAGTATGAACCAGCAAAACTGTTGGACAACGATAAATTCGTACTTGATCTCAATGTGATTCCAGACATGACAGGTAACGATCTGCATGTGTTGGTTTACACGACTTCCGCCGATCTAAAAGGAAGTACACAAGTTTTACACCCTGCAAAAGCCTTCGCCATGGCGCGTCACACTCAGCCGCCAGATATTGCAGACCCTCTAGCGAAACATAGCCCACTCGGTCAGTTCCGCTTTTCGGTATCCGCGAATGATATTGTGAATACTAAGATTGTTGCGAAAAACGACAACATTCCCCAAGGTACGGACCTTACTAGCTACTACTACAGCTCAATTGAAGCGGCAGTCGCAGCGAATGATATTCCGAAAGCGCTCACTTTGCTTGATGAAGCAAAAGAACTGGGTATCGAAGGTGCGCAACAAGTGTTTGTGAAAGCCGTAAATAGAAAATAATCAGATAAAAAAGGTCAGCGAAATGCTGACCTTTTTCATAGAAAATAAACCAATAAAAATACCCCTACATAGAGTTACCTTATTCACATAATTATTTTTATTACTTTGTTTTTTATATAGGTTGGATCAATAATTAATGGCAGTTCCTAATTTATTTTTTGTACTTAGGAAATAAACAAACTTCTCGAAGTGATTTAAATTCACAATCTGACGATATTTATTTGTCGTTTGATATTTCCATTTTAATAACGATTAATATTTCTTTTAACCGTTGAGTTTATTTTACTTTGGATATACTAAAAAGGAATTACGTGAAATGAACATGATGAAGACCTCTCTTGCTGCTGCTCTACTTGTTGCCTTAGTGGGTTGTCAATCGACTGCAGAACCAGAAGCGGCCGCAGAGCCTGTTGTTAATATGTCTCAAGACGAAGTGGTTGCTTTCATGAAAGCGTGTGACAACCCAGATAGCACAGCGAAAGGACCTATTTCTAAACCACTATTTGTGGTGGGTACTTTTGCGGATTCCGATTGGAAACACGTGCCTCAGCGTCAATACACCTACAAAGGGAATAATTTCTACCAAGCCGTGGTTCAAGAAAAAGTAGGCTCCTACAAAATGCAGTACGCGACCGAGTTGTGGTTCCCACAATTTACCGCAAAAGGTAATAGAATGAACGTTGGTGAATTAACACCATTAACATTTGGTGGTTACGGTACGGACACTTCGGTTGATATTAAAGAAGATGGTAAATATGTATGGAGTCTTCAGTTTGAAGGAAAAGGCAAACCTGTTCATGTCATGGTAAATAAGTGCCAATAATATTCCATTCAGTTATTTAAAATCTATTTTTATTTATTAACCCCTGCATGAAACACATGTCGGGGTTAATTTTATTACTCAAATTTCCGTAGTTTATTTGAGTAAGTTAGGGAGAATAAAATGCGTAATATCCTACGTAACCATCGCCTGCCTCGATCGTTGCTTGCGTTAAGTGTGATTGGTGCTTTATCTGCGTGTAATTCTTCTGGTGGTGGCGACACTAATAGCAGCACTCCGCTACCGGATACCAGTTATGCTTGCCAAGCCAATGTCATGGCGCAAAGTAACCAACTTCGTACTTATCAAATCATGGTAGAGAGTTTTGTGGATGGTGATGCGAGCATTGGTCACGGTACAGGTTATGGCACCAGCCATCATAACGGCGATTTGCAAGGAGTGATTGATTCACTCGATTACATCCAAGATTTAGGGATGAACGCGATTTGGTTGACGCCAGTTTTTGAATCGGAAGCGATAGCGGGCCAAGAACACTGGGCCGATCGTCTGGATGCCACGGGCTACTTTGCAACGGATTACTTCACCATTGATCCACGTTTTGGTGATTTAGAAACGGCGAGAACCTTGGTCGAGGAAGCACACAAACGCGGCTTATACGTGTTTTTTGATGGTGTATTTGGTCATCACAAAGATGGTTTGATCAAACCATCTCCTTCCGGTTTGTTGCCATCGGGATCGAGCAATCCCGTTGATTACCCGGCCAGTCTCGATTTCTACAAAGAAGTGGCAACGTATTGGATCAAAGAACTGAAGATTGACGGCTGGCGTTTAGATCAAGCCTATCAAGTTCCGACAGACGCTTGGACACAACTTCGTAAAGCCGTCGATGAAGCCTCACAAAGTGTGACGTACACCAATAGCAAAGGCGAACAAGTGAATCCGTTGGGCTATATGGTGGCAGAGATTTGGAAAGGGGAGTCTGAAATCGCGAATGAGGCGTATGGATCGAACAGCGATCCAGCATTGTGCTCTGCGTTTGACTTCCCTATGCGATATCGCATCGTTGAAACTTTGGCCGTGAATGAGAGCGGCGTGGGTGGTCGCGGTGCGGATTGGTTAGACAACGGCTACAGCACACACAACCAATATCCAACACATGCGCAGCCGAATTTGATGATCGGCAACCATGATTTAGTGCGCTTTGGTGACTTGTTACAGCGCGGAAACTTGGCGGATGTGAATGATGCAGAATATTGGTTACGCCATAAAGCCGCGTTTGCTTTCCAAGCGGCGTACACCGGGCCAATCACGTTGTACTACGGTGATGAAATCGGGGATCAAGTGGATGGTTTTGCCGCAAAAGAAGACAACAGCACCTGCGCCATTCAAGGTTTGTGCGATGATCACGTTGCGCGCAGTAGTGCGAAAATTGAAGGCGTGACGGCGACGCTTGATGCAAACCAAGCCGATCTCAAATCTTATGTGACATCGCTGATGACAATGCGCGATGCGCATCCTGCACTTTATCAAGGGTCACGCACGAATTTAGTTGCGAGTAACGGCAGTTATGTGGACTTGAAACAATCTGGTTCGGACAAAGTCTTGTTTGCGCTAAATACCTTAGAGAGCGCTAGAAGCGTCACTCTTACTCAGGAGAGTGTTGGTACTGGTGAGTTGGTGGATTTGCTCACGAATGAAAAAATTACTCCGAGTAATGGTCAATATCAGATTCTGATGTCGCCACTACAAGGACGATTCTTTGCGGTAAAACCTTAAGGAATTATCCAGAATTGATGCTCACCAGTTGAGCTGACCACAAGCTTTCTTATAAACAAGCCAAGTGTTGTTGCTGACCTCCATAGGCTCACACTTGGCTTGTTTCTGTCTGTTTTACTTTTCCCTTAATGGTTTTACGACGATGTAGCCAACAAGTTGCTTCGCTTTTTGTATTGGCATTTGTTTTCAGCAGATGGATATTTGTGAGATAAGCTGCACATTAAAAAGTAAATTAACACTTGTGCAACGTAAAAATGTGACTGAAGGATTACTTATGCCCCGCTAATATGTTTATCGTGTTTGGGATTTATATAACTAATGGAAAAGTATAATGAAATCCATAACGAACTCCCTCTGTCTCCTTGCTGCTGTTAGCTCGCCGTTTGCATATAGCCAAATTATCAACGGTGACTTTGAACAGTGGAATGGCAATGTACCTACGCAGTGGTCAGAGATTGACGCTGGCATTGCAGTGTCGCCAAGCAGCGAGCAAATCAAATCGGGTGGTCTGGCTGCCCAGGTCGTCGTGAATACAGGTACCCAAAGCAACACCGACTTTTTGCAAACCATTAATGTGGAGCAAGGGAAAACCTATCCGTTTTCTGTCTCGGTTTATCATACCGAAGGAAATGTAAAAGCACGTCTGGTGGTTGATGGTTATCACAATTACTCGAACCCACAACAGATAAACCAGTGGCAAGAGCTCGCGCACAACTACACAGCGAGCTCGAACAAGACCATCAACGTCGGTTTGCGTTTTTACGATGAAGCCAGTTTTGATGGCTCAGAAGTTGTCTACGTCGATAATTTTCAACCGACTGAGACGAGTACACAACCTCCTGTAGAAAGTTGTAGTGATCACCAAGTGGTCTTGACTCTCACAACAGATAATTATGGTTCAGAAACTAGCTGGACGTTAAAAAACAACCAAGCCGAAGTACTGTTTTCTGGTCAGGGATATGAGTCAGCAACCACCATTGAAAAGAGTATGTGCCTAGCTGACGGTAACTACCAATTCACGATTCAAGACGAGTATGGTGACGGTATTTGTTGTGGCAGCGGCGCGGGGTCGTACACGCTGACTGAGGGAGATAAGACTCTTGCTTCTGGCGCTGAATTCTCTAAAAGTGAAACCACCGATTTTAACTTAGGTGACACAACGACGACCCCACCAGTGGTTGATGGTTATTATCAAGCGGCATCTGGTAAGACGGGATACGCTCTAAAAACAGCGTTGTTTAACATTATCAATAATCACTCCAGCCGAGGCTATTCTGCGGTCTGGACCTTGGTAAAAGATGCCGATATTGATCGTTATTATGAAAATGATGGCTCTATTCTCGATATGTACTCTGAAAAGCCATCTGCTAGCGATACGGTAAGCTTTACCAAAGTCACAGACCAATGTGGCCAATACAAAACGGAAGGGGATTGCTACAACCGTGAGCACTCTTTTCCGAAAAGCTGGTTTGGCGGTAAGGTTGAGCCGATGAACTCAGACGGTCATCACTTGTTTGCAACTGATGGTTATGTAAACGCGAAGCGCAGTAATTGGCCATTTGGTGAAGTGGGCACCGCGACCTACGTGTCTAGTAATGGCTCTAAACTTGGCCAAGCAAGCACTAGTCTGGGCTACTCCGGTACGGTGTTTGAGCCGATCGATGAGTTTAAAGGCGATTTTGCTCGTGCCTATTTCTACATGGCAACCCGCTATGAAAATATTGTAGGTAACTGGGAAGGCAATTCAAGCAATGCGGATGCTGTCCTTGATGGTTCAAGTTCAACGGTTTTTGAACCTTGGATGTTAAACATGCTGAAACGTTGGCACAAAAATGATCCCGTTAGTGAAAAAGAACGAAACCGCAATCAACAAGTGTTTGATTTTCAGGGCAATCGTAATCCATTCATTGATCATCCTGAGTTTGTTGAACAGATTTGGGGAAACTAACACCTTTTTGATTTTGGTATCCACCATTTAGTGACGCCAACAAAACAAAGGGGAAGCGTGATGCTTCCCCTTTTTCATTACGGATGTTTTTAAATGAAACTAGTTTTTCGTTACCGTCACGATTGGCGCCGACTTGTCAGCCGCGTTGAAGTGGAAGTTGTAATTTCCTGCTTCTGCAATCGCAATTTTCAGGTTTGCACTACCGCCACCGACTTCCATCGTTAGCGCTTTACCAAGCTCAACACTGCCTTCGCCACCGAAGTTGGTGTCTGCTGCCCAGTCTGCGCTCGCAACTTTCATCTCGTAGTTGCCCGCCGCTAGGTCAATGTCTAGCGAATAAACGTCATTTGCAACATAGCTGAACTTCGCTGTTGAGTCTTGTGCTGGAGCATCCCATGTAGTGATAGTGCCACGTAAGTAAAGTGCTGTTTCACCGAATGTTGGTGCATCTGCTGACTTGGTCACTGACACGACCGGTTTTTCTACGCTTTCATCTTGAACATGTAGCGCGTTCAGAGTGAAGTTGTACTTACCTGTTTCAGCAACAGACAGCTTACAGTTACCTTCTGAACCTAATTCTAGTGAACCAGAAGCTATATTCGCAGCATCACAACCGATGTTTGGATTTGCCCAACCAGAGTCCGCGAATTTGAACTCGTGTTCACCAGCTTCAAGAACGCCAGTTACAGAGTACATACCGTTGCCAATAAAGGTCATCGCCCAATCACTGCTATCAGACCACTCGTTCATCGTGCCTTTCACGTAAACAACGGTTTCGCCGTAAGGAGGAATACTCGATACGTCTTTGTTATCCGTGTTTACTGGTAGGCCAGCACCTTGTGCGCCGTTTTGTGGCTGCACGAATACCGCTGTTGTCAGTGCTGGTACTGTGAACGTTTCATTGGTGAAGCTTGCACCTTTCACGATGTCATCCGCAGAGTTTTGTTGAACTTCATGTAACTCGAAACCAGTTGCGCCAGCAACTTTGAAAGACTTCTCAGTTGATGTTGAGTTCACAACGGCCACGACAGCATCGTAGTCCGAATCCAAATCGGCACCCGCTGATGTACCATCGTCGATAGACATCACAATCAAGCCTTCCACTTGGTCTTTCCCTACGTTGCGGAAGTCCACACGGTTCATCACTTCTTGCGCGGTATCTAGGCGGAACAGTTCGCTTGTGCTACGGATTTTAAGTAGCTCTAGGAATTGTTGCTTAGTCAGCTCGATGTCGGTTGAATCTGGTTTCGCCGTGCTGTCACCAACGATGGTTTTGATCAGCTCCCAGTTTGCACCGTCTTTGTCTTCACGTGGTAGACCAACGTTCCAGTTATTGTCGCTTCCGTCGAAGAATACACGGTTGAACCAGTCACCAGAATCGTACGAGTCGCGCTGCATAGATTTAGAGCGCAATAGCTCAGAACCCATGTGGATGAATGGAATGCCTTGACCAAGCATCACCGTTGATAGGGACACAGACTGCATACGTGCACGCTCGGCAGATGAAGTGCCTGTCGCAATCTTGTAGGCGTTGTTATCCCACAATGTTTGGTTGTCGTGCTTAGACACGTAAGAGATGTTCTCTGATGGCACTTTTGTGTAGCCTGCAGGCGCACCATTGTAATCAACGTTCTTACCCAGTTTGGTTTCGCCTTTGTAATCAAGAAGGATGTAATCAGCCAAGTTACCAGCCATACCTAGACGAACCAGATCTTGGTTGTGTAAACGACCATTCACCGACTCTGCGTCAGTTTTGGTTTCTTCGTTAGGATAAGCGGCGTTACCAAAGCCTTGGTTAAAGCGAAGTGGGTGCTTACCTTCAGAATCTACACCGCCATCAAATGGGCTTCCGCCACGAACTGCGTCACGCAGACGATCAGAGAAAGTACCGATTTCTGTCCCCGCCATGTTGACTTGTGTCGCCTGATCGAAGCGAGCGTTTTGCGCGACTTCACCAAAGTCCCAACCTTCGCCGTAGAACAAGGTATTCGGGTCAATTTCACGGACTTTTTCAAGTGCGTAAACCATCACATCTTTCGGCTGGTGGCCCATAAGGTCAAAACGGAAACCATCGACTTTATAGTCATCCGCCCATACCATCAATGAGTCAACCATTAGTTTACCCATCATCAAGTTCTCGGTTGCGGTGTTATCACAACAGGTTGAGTTTTCGACGCCGCCAGTGTTGACGTTTAGGCGGTGGTAGTACCCAGGGACAATCTTATCCAGTACTGATTTTTCGTTCACACCAGATGCATTTGTGTGGTTGTACACGACGTCCATGACCAGTTTCAGATCCATTTTATGCGTCGCTTGAACCATTTCGCGGAACTCAAGAATACGCTTAGACCCGTTAGGATCGGTCGCATAACTGCCTTCCGGCACGGTGTAGTGGTAAGGGTCGTAACCCCAGTTGAAGCTGTCTAGCATGCGAAGATCGTTCATCAACGCTTGTGCTTTGCCCGTTGTTGGGTCGTAGCTATTTAATACCTCTTCAATTACTTTGCCGTCATCTTCGGTCTCACAAATGGAGGCTTCTGGCTTGATGCCACAAAGTTTACCCACGGTGTCGGTGATATCGACTCGCTGGTCAGCGTCTTCATCCACGGTTGCAATATCAAATGCTGGCAAGATATGTAGCGTTGTTAGGCCAGCATCTTTTAAAGCTTGTAAGTGAGATACAGACTCACGCTCAGGTTCTGTAAGCGCCAGATATTTGCCATCAAGACTTGGTGTGCCTTTGCTGTCGTTAAAGCTGAAATCACGAATGTGTGACTCGTAAAGGACGTGGTCTTCGTCTTTTTTAACCGTTGGGCGTGCGTAGTTTTTCCAATCTTGAGGCATTAAGCTTGGATCATCTAAATCAACCACTTGCGAGTATCGTGAGTTCTTAGACAAGCTCATTGAATATGGGTCTGTTACCAAACGCGTTTCAACGACGCCAGTTGTTGGGTGGTATACCTTAACTTGGTAGCGATAGTATTTGTTGACAACGTTGCTTTGTGCCTCAGAAACCCAGATACCTGTTGCTGGGTCTTCCGTCATGGCAACGGTCGCTTCTTCTGCTAAGTTTTCATCGTAGATTATCAGATCAACATCTTGGGCAGTTGGTGCCCATAGTTTGAAGGTTGCGGCACCGCCTTCCACAATCGCACCGAGTTCTTGACCGATCGCGTTACCTGTCTTGGAATCGGCAAACACCGCATCCAAAACGCCCGGTTTTTGCACTTCAGTTGCAGAAATGACGTCACCATTTGCGTTGTAAGCCACCATAACGATTTGTGACTTCAGGATCGTACGCAAGGTCGCGTCATCGACATCGATACCCGCAGCTTGAAGGCTAGCAAGGTGACGGAAGCGTGATTTCAGACCATCAGACAACTCACCAGCCTTTGTCAGCTCAACCGCTGTACCGCCAGAGATTTGCTTATCTTCATCCATTTTGATGTCATTGCTAAGGCTGTAGAACAGCTTCATGGAATCCGCATTGGCCGCCGCTTCCCACGCGATGGTGTTGGCATCTAGCCAATGCGCTTTTTGACCATCAATATCAACAGGGCGTTCTTCGATTGGCTCGTAGTAAAGCTCACTGCTGCCGTGGAAGCCAAACAACCCTTTAGATTCGCCGATTTTCGTCAGCTCCACTTTTGAGTTTGCACTGCCGAATGCTTTCTCATCACCTTTGTGCAGAATGAAGTTCATGCATTCGTGTGGGTCAGAGGCATCTGGGTTCACTTTCAGTACGTAGTAAGCACCGTAGGTGTCGTTGATGCCATCGAATGGGTGTGGCGCAGACCAATCCGTTCCTGTTCCCGGAATGCCCATTGCGTCTAAATCTGTGCTGGTACAGCCCTCACCGTTCCATAGGTGCAAGCCCCAACCTTCGTAGTCGCTTGCTGTTGAAGCTGATGCTACATCACGTTTGTAATAAATGACGACTTCGTTCTCTCCCGCAGGGTACAAGCCTGAGCCAGGGTTCGTCGTATCTTCGTTCGTGCTATCACTACCACAACCGCTGATTACCGCGACGGAAATCAAAGGCAGTACGGTTTTGGCAATTGTTGATAATTTAAATGTCTTATTGTCCACGTTTACAAATCCATTGTTATTGAATTGATATTGAGCTGCGCGCTGCCTTCGCTGACTCAATCATCAAGAAGGTTTTGCACACGCTAGAAAGGCAGATGCCAAAAAAGGAAATGTTCAATTAGATGCTAATACACTGAATCATCAGCAAAATGTGAGAGCAGGCTGTTAAGTTTTTTACAGATGCAAATTTTCTGTCACAGTCGATTTTGTTCACAAATTAAATAATAAAACAGGCGCATAGTGAGAGATTCTGCACATCATTAAAATGTAAATTTTTATGGGATGAGTAAGGGGGGATGATAGGGGATGAGAATGCCTCAGCCCCAAAACCGTGATTAAGTTCTATAAAAATGAGTGCTATATTTTTCTTTTAAAAATAAGTTGCAGTGATGTTGAATAAAATACCGCCATTAAGTCTTCGCAAGCTTCAGATTTTCGCTAAGTGGTCGTTATATAATGAAGGTAGTCGGCGTTATGTCGGCGCGTAATCATAAGATTTCCCTGAAAGGGAGTTGAATTGGGCCCTGAAACCAAAAGAGGCTATTTATGAGTAGTATGGGCATTGCCATTGCGGCAACTGGCCTTTCACTCGTCCTGATATTTGTGTGGATGATCTCGTTGTCGATGCGGAAACAGAGACTCGAGGCAGAGAGGAAAGCTCGCGAAGCCGCTTATCGAAAGGCGATGCATAAAGCGCGAGAGCAAGAGCGTAAAGAGCGAGAGTTCAAAGCAGAAACCGGGCATATCCCCACCATTTTATTTCTAGCGAAAGAAGCCGAAAAGGACAACATTCGTCAAGCGCTGTATTGGTATGATAAAGCCGCTAAACTGGACAATGTGACGGGGATGTACGGCATTGTTCGCTTAAGTGAACGCATGCGCGAAGATGTGATTTTAAAAGAGCAGGCAAACTTCTGGCGTACCGCAATTGCGGGAATGGAAGGGGATACCGAAGCGAAATTTTCGACGGGCAAGGCCTTGGTCTTTGGTCGAGGAACTGAAAAAAATATCCCAAAAGGTAACCAACTGATTGAAACTGCCGCCGAAGAAGGCTGCATTGATGCCATGATTTATATGGGGGAATGGCAGCTTTCACCAGACAATAGTGCAGGACGCAGTGCAGATGCGCTTTACTGGTTTATGAAAGCGGCGGAAAAAGACAGTGCAGATGGCAAGATCCAAGTCGGCTTATGTTACCTAAATGGCATTGGTACAGAAAAAAGCATGGTTAAAGGTTGCTACTGGCTGGAACGGGCCGCGGAAGGTGGCAGTGCTAAAGCGATGTATCATGCTGGCGAAGCGTGGAAGGATAAAGGTAAAACGGGTAATGCAATTGCTTACGTTTGGCTGTTTCTTGCTGCCAATATGGGCTACCAACCTGCGCGTACGTTACGTGATGAAGTGGCAACCAATATTGGTGTTGATGTTGTCGTTGGATTGCAGTCCATAGCGAAGCCGTTGCAAAGAAAGCTGGCCTCAGGAATGGTGAGAAAGCACTCTATTATTCGAGCCCTTAACAAAGTGTACAAACGCGAAGCGTATTTTCCTGCGGAAGAGGAGCTCAATGCGGTGTTGAATGATGAGAATAAAGACGCCTCCGAAGCTTGGGAGGAGGCATCAACACTAGATTTTCAGCCTAACATGACAACGGTAACAGCAGAAGACCAGGCAAGCACATCGCCCAACGAAAAAAAACTTTCTAAAGAGGCGCTCGATTTCACTCAAAACTTCCTTCAACCATAACCTATCTTATCCAGAAGCCTCAAGAGTGAGGCTTTTCTTTTGCTCTTTTGCCAGTATCTCTATCAGTCACGACAACAGAATGTAAACTTACTTAAGCAGTCATTTTACTGATGTGCATACTATTTATGCGATTTTTCAACATATTTTTAGTACTTAACTAAGATGGGATCTGTGTACCTTAAAAAAGAGGTTTTTCCCTCTTTATTTACTTCCGCTATTGGGCTTAGATCAAGCCTTTTCAATTGATAGTAATAATGATTGAAGAGCAATGCTTGATGCCCCGATTTATAGGTGAATAGTACTCATTACTTTATCTAATAATGTAAATTAAAAAATGTATTATAAATCTTAAATTGTTCTTTTATATTTAGGTGTCGATTATTGATTTTATGATTAATTAGGCGCAAGATAACGTAAAAATAAAATAGCATAGTTAATATGCAGAATTACACTAGGAAGTAACTTTTTCATTACATGTTTCATAATAAATAGAGGTAATTTTTTATCCCTGTTTTTATTTATATTAGAGATTTGTGTATGTTGAGAATCATTAGTGCAGATAAATTTATCTCTTCAAGGTTTATCTTAGAGTACAGTAAGGCTGAGTTCGCTTCTTTATTAGGTGTTTCCGTCGCTAAAATAAGTAATATTGAAAGTGGAAAATCTTCAATCCCCCCGGTGTATGATTACGCCATTAATTACTTGTTGAGTGAACATCCATTTAAAGATAGTGCTGTTGATGCTTTATGCTCTCATGAAACGTTAAACTTTGCTCGTCGTATTGACGTCAATACCAAAGTAAAACGCTTGTCCTGTAAGCGTTGCGATAGCCGTAGACTGCACGTTATGGCTGGCATGAGTGGCTTGTATTTTGTCGAGTGCATGGATTGTAAACACACTATGTACTCGTCAGGCATGTCTGTAAAACGTTATCAGCAATGGTCGAATGATGGAGTCAAACTAGATAGTCATTTATTTAATTGAATTGTGTTTCCTTTGCACCTAAAGTAAAAAGCCATCAATACATGTGTTGATGGCTTTTTTATTATGTGTTTAAATTTAGTTAAAATTAAAATATTTATCATTCCCAATAATATAGTCCTAATAATTATATAGTGATGGAAATCTCAAAAAATTATTTTCTTGATATTTTATTTCTAACAACAATGGCTGTGTTCACACAATTTTTAATTATTTTTCCTTTTAAGCCTGGTTTCAATATCATTGGCCTATCAATTGGAAAGTGATGAAGATCGCGAAATTTTAATTCGAGAAAATAAGACTTTTAAATATGAAAATTTAATCACGAAATTTGTTTTTTGAATTTTAAATATCGTTTTCGTTTGTAATATCTGTACCTGTCAATTTTAAAGAACAAAAAAGAGATATTCCAAATGAAACGTTTAATTATAGGTGTTAGTAATTACATGCCAGAAGACTTCAGTTTATTAGCTGAATCTTTAGATGAACAATTTAATCGTCATTTACAACCTTTAGAGCAAGTTGAATTAACCGACGTTGGTGCGGCTATTATTACTTCAGCAGACATTAAAGCAGGTCTGCATAAAATGATTTCTGAAACGGGTTACGGTATTCCAGTTTTCTTAGTCACAGATGAAAACCCGGTTTCGGCAGAAGATTACGTTTGGCTAACTGGCGTTATCGATTTAGAAAGACAATCTATTGAGTACTACTGTCGTCAAATCAACGAAGCAGTAACCAAGTACGAATGTCGTCTGCTTCCTCCTTTCTTCAAGCAATTAACGCACTATGTTGAGATGGGTAACTCAGCGTTTGACTGTCCGGGACACCAAGGTGGTCAGTTCTTCAAAAAACACCCAGCGGGTAAACAATTCTACGATTTCTTCGGCGAAAACCTGTTCCGTAGTGACTTGTGTAATGCGGACGTGGATTTAGGTGACTTGCTGATCCACGAAGGTTCTGCACACCAAGCGCAAGCGCACGCTGCAAAAGTATTTAACGCGGACAAAACTTACTTCGTACTTAACGGCACTTCTGCTTCAAACAAAGTAGTCTGTAACGCGCTGGTAACTGAAGGTGATTTGGTACTGTTCGACCGTAACAACCACAAATCGAACCACCACGGTGCGTTAATCCAAGCGGGTGGTATGCCAGTTTACTTAGAAACGGCGCGTAACCCTTGGGGCTTTATCGGTGGCATGGATGAACACTGTTTCGATGAAGAATACATTCGTGCTCAAATCGCGAAAGTGGACCCAGAACGTGCACGCGATGAACGTCCTTTCCGTCTTGCTATTATCCAACTTGGTACTTATGACGGTACTATCTACAACGCTCGCTACGTAATGGACAAGATAGGTCACCTTTGTGACTACATCCTGTTTGACTCTGCATGGGTTGGTTATGAGCAGTTCATCCCTATGATGAAAGACTGTTCACCACTGCTGCTGGATTTGAAACCAGAAGACGCAGGTGTGATCGTGACTCAGTCTGTTCACAAACAACAAGCTGGCTTCTCTCAAACATCGCAAATCCACAAAAAAGACCGCCATATCAAAGGTCAAGCTCGTTACTGTAACCACAAACGCTTTAACAACGCGTTTATGATGCACGCATCGACTTCACCATTCTACGCACTGTTCTCTGCGCTTGATGTGAACGCGAAGATCCACGACGGCGAAGCAGGTCTGCGTTTATGGCGCGATGCGGTTAAGACAGGTATCGAAGCGCGTAAAGAAATCCTTAAGAGTTGTGAATTGATTCGTCCGTTCATTCCAGATGAAGTCGAAGGCCAACCTTGGGGCAGCTACGACACTGACGTGATCGCAACGAACAAGAAATTCTTCATGTTTGAGCCAAACGCAAGCTGGCACAAATTCGAGGGGTACGGTGAAGGTCAATACTTCGTTGACCCATGTAAATTGCTACTAACCACAGCAGGTATTGCTGAAGATGGCAGCTACGCAGACTTTGGTATTCCTGCAACGCTTTTAGCGAACTTCCTTCGTGAAAATGGCATCATCCCTGAAAAGTGCGACTTGAACTCTATCTTGTTCCTACTCACTCCTGCGGAAGATATGGGTAAGATCCGTCACCTTGTGGCTCAAATTAACCGATTCGAAAAATTCATCCGTGATGATGCCCCTTTAAGTATCGTACTTCCAAGCGTCTACGAAGCGAATAAAGAACGCTACCGTGGCTACACCATCCGTCAGCTATGTCAGGAAATGCATGACATGTACAAAGAGCTGAACGTGAAACAGTTACAAAAAGCGATGTTCCGCAGCGAGTACTTCCCACAAATGGTTCACAAACCTGACGTAGCAACACGCAAATACTTCCGTGGTGAATGCAATTACCTACCACTTAAAGAGGCCGTGGGCCGCGTAGCCGCTGAAGGTGCACTTCCTTACCCTCCAGGTATTATCTGTGTGATCACTGGTGAAGTCTGGACTCAACAGGTGGTGGATTACTTCCTATCTCTAGAAGAAGGCATTAACCGCTTCCCAGGCTTCGCGCCAGAAATTCAAGGTGTGTACCTTGAAGATGTTAACGGTCGCACTACCGCACATTGTTATGTCCTAAAAGATTAATCTACCCGTTCGCACCACGCTCCGGCGTCGGTGCGAACCGCTTATTCGTGGAGAATAATTTATGAGTACTGAAACTAAAAAAATGTCGGTGGTGCAGTTAACCATTCTGACATTCATCAACATGGCCGGCTCCGGCATCATCATGCTGCCAAGTAAACTGGCGCAAGTGGGCACCATTTCTGTGTTGTCTTGGCTGATCACGGCAGCGGGCTCTTTAGCGTTGGCTTACGTGTTCGCAAAATGTGGTCGCTTTAGTAAACGTGACGGCGGTATGAACGGTTACGCGTCTTATGCATTTGGTAAATCGGGTGCATTTATGGCGGGCTGGACTTACGGTTTGTCACTCCTTATTGCGAACATTGCGATCGCGATTACTTGTGTGGGTTACGGCTCCGCATTCTTTGAAGTGACCCTATCTCCGGTCGAAACCTGTTTGTACACTATCGCCATTCTTTGGATTTGTACTTTCGCTAACTTCGGTGGCGCGAAAATCACAGGTCAAATCGGTACCTTCACGGTATGGGGTGTGATCCTACCGGTATGTTCGCTAGGTATTGTTGGTTGGTTCTGGTTTAACCCAACCATGTACATCGAAGCTTGGAACCCACACCACCTACCATTTGGTGAAGCTGTGAGTGCTTCTATTGCGATGACTCTATGGGCATTCCTTGGTCTTGAATCAGCTTGTGCGAACTCTGAAGCGGTAGAAAACCCAGAGAAGAACGTACCAATCGCAGTGCTAGGTGGTACGCTAATCGCGGCTGTGGTTTACATTGTATCGACAAACATCTGTTCTGGTATCGTTGCAAACTCTGAGCTTGCTGCATCTACAGCGCCATTCTCAACCGTATGGACAGTGATGCTAGGTTCTGCTGCTGGTAAAGTGGTTGCGGGTATGGCGGTATTGGCTTGTGCGGGCTCTCTATTGGGTTGGCAATTCACTATCGCGTCAGTGTTCAAATCGTCTTCTGACGCGGGCTTCTTCCCTAAATTGTTCTCTCAAGTGGACAAACGCGGCACACCGATCAAAGGTATGATCGCGATTACTATCATCCAATCAGTATTGTCTCTAATGACGATTTCTCCAACGCTGAACGAGCAGTTCGAAGCACTGGTTAACCTAGCGGTAGTAACAAACGTTATTCCTTACATCTTATGTATGGGCGCAATCTTTATTATGCAGCAAGTGGCGCACGTGCCAGAGCGCGAGATGAAAACCACCAACGTTATCGCTCTGATTGGCTCTCTGTACAGCTTCTATGCGCTTTACGGCTCCGGCTACGAAGCGATGATGTGGGGCTCTATCGTAACCTTCCTAGGCTGGAGTGCTTACGGTCTGATTGCTGCGAAGCATGAGCCTTTAGCAAATTAAAAAATAATACTGAAAGAGCCTTCCCAAACGCGGTGTGGAAGGCTCTTTGCTTTTAGGCATTTACGCCAAATCCAAGTCAGCTTAATGTATTTGAGGCTAGACATCCAATGACGTGAAAACTCATTTTCGACATTTGGAGGACGAAAGATGATAAGTCAACCTGTTAAAATCGGTGACGACACCGCCGTAGTCATTCCAAGCGTAATCCTGGCTCAGCTCGGGATAAGGGAAGGAGATACCCTAGAAATCGCACTGAATAAAGACAAAATGGAAATTAAGAAGATGGTGTTGAAAACCAGCGCGCCAACTTACTCTGAAGATATTGAGGAGAATTGAGTTAGAGAATCTTGGTTTGTCGGATACACTACTGGTTTCGCAAAACTGGCGCTTGCCGCTGTCTTTGAACTATCGATAACTACAATAAGAGGTAAGGTACTATGCAAGGTATCCTCTCTATACAATCTCATGTTTCTTTTGGTCATGCTGGTAACAGCAGTGCCGTTTTCCCAATGCAACGCATGGGTTTCGAAGTATGGCCGATTCATACCGTTCAATTTTCTAACCACACGCAGTATCAAGAAGGCTGGACTGGGCGAGCGTTTGCGGCTGAAGACATCAGCGAGTTAGTTCGTGGACTTGGTAACATCGACGCGCTGGAAAAGTGCCAAGCGGTATTGACGGGCTACCAAGGTAGCGCAGAGCAGTGCCTTGCTGTTGAAGATACCGTGACGAAAGTGAAACAAGCAAACCCGAACGCACTTTACGTTTGCGACCCTGTGATGGGCGCGCCAGACAAAGGCTGCATTGTGGCTCCGGGCATTGCTGAAAATCTTCTAACGCGTTTGATGCCAATGGCGGACGTGATCGTTCCGAACCAATTCGAGCTAAGTCAATTTGCTGAGATGGAAATCCACTCACTAGACGATGCGATCACCGCATGCCAACGTGCGCTAGAGAAAGGTCCAAAAGTGGTGCTAGTTAAGCACCTTTACTGCCTAGAAAATGGCAGCTTTAACATGCTATTGGCTACGCAAGAAGGCATTTACCTTGCGAAGCGTCCTCAATTTGAGTTTGCTAAACAACCTGTTGGCGTGGGCGATCTTATTTCAGCTATCTTTACCGCGGGACTCTTAAAAGACTGGTCTCCTAAGCAAGCTTTCCAACATTGTCATGACGCATGCTACGGGGTGTTAAGTGCAACGTACCATGCAGGCGAATGGGAGCTGCAAACTATTGCGGCGCAGCAAGAGTTTGTTGAGCCAAGCAAAAACTTCCCGATTGAAGAAGTGGCTCTGGTCACCGCATAATTGAGCGCAATTAAACAAAAAAGGGGAGCCATCATCGGCTCCCCTTTCTATTTGTTCTGTCAGTCTTACTGAGCTTTTTGCTGCTCTGATTTACAAACTGCTGCCGTAAAGACAACGTCTGTTGAGCTGTTTAGTGCAGTTTCAGCAGAGTCTTGAATCACGCCGATGATGAAGCCAACCGCTACAACCTGCATTGCTACGTCGTTTGAGATACCAAACAGGCCACACGCAAGTGGGATAAGTAGTAGAGAGCCACCTGCAACACCTGATGCGCCGCATGCAGAAACCGCAGCTACAATACTTAGAAGTAGCGCAGTCAGTAGATCAACTTCGATACCCATAGTGTGCACAGCTGCAAGCGTTAGTGTTGTGATAGTGATTGCAGCACCAGCCATGTTGATGGTCGCACCTAGAGGGATAGATACTGAGTATGTATCCTCGTCCAGTTTTAGCTTCTCACATAGTGCCATGTTTACTGGAATATTCGCCGCACTTGAACGAGTGAAGAACGCAGTTACACCACTTTCACGTAGACAACGGAATACAAGTGGGTAAGGGTTTTGTTTGGTTTTAACGAACACGATCGCTGGGTTTACAACGAGTGCGATGATCATCATTGCGCCAAGAAGAACCGCCAGAAGGTGTGCGTAGCTTGCTAGTGCGCTAAAGCCCGTTGTCGCAAACGTTGAAGCAACCAAGCCAAAGATACCAAATGGTGCAAGACGAATGATAAAGCGCACAATGTGAGACACGCTGTGGCTTAGATCTTCAAATACGGCCTTCGTTGTTGCCGATGCGTGGTGTAGTGCAAGACCCAGACCCACACCCCAAGCAAGAATGCCGATGTAGTTTGCTTCTACTAGTGCATTTACTGGGTTGTCGACCAGTTTAAACAACAATGTGCGTAGAATTTCAGCAATACCTTGAGGAGGCGTTGCACCTTCAGCGCCGGTGACAAGCGTTAAATTGGTCGGGAAAAGGAAGCTTAGAACCACTGCTGATAGCGCCGCGAAGAATGTACCCATCAGGTACAGTACAACGATTGGGCGCATGTAAGTGTGTTGGTTTTTCTTTTGGTTTGCAATTGAAGCGGCAACCAAAATAAACACAAGAATTGGCGCGATCGCTTTAAGCGCACCGACAAAAAGGCTACCAATTAATCCCGCGCTTTCGGCATGGCTTGGAGAAATTGTCGCGAGCAAAATACCAAAGACGATACCGACAAGGATCTGGACGACGAGGTTACCACGAGCATATCGGGCAACGAGGCTGTTGTGTTGCATACATCATTCCTGCAATTTTATGCCAGAGTGGCAGGGCAATAGTCCATCATTACACGGCGATAATGCCCTTATATTACAAGGGGTGAGCATTGCTTCTGGTCACTAAGACACATGATTATCAATTATCCTGTTTTTATAAATTCAGCCATTTTCTTGCTGAATATCACATATCTTAGCTTGGTAATATTTTGTGTCTAGTTTTAGTTTGTTTTTGGATTAAATGTTTGCTCAATGTTATTTAAATAAGATTTTTATGTTGAAAATTATCATTAGTTATGAGTAATGGTTTTTAATAAAGTTGTTAAAAAGGAGACTTTCGTCTCCTTTGATTTTATTGACAACTCAAACGCAACAAATTAATAACTTTGTTGGCGCCTGCGCTTATCACTCATGGCATTGCGAGCAAGTTTACCGAATCGTCGACTTTGTGCTCGTTGCTCTGCCAAAGTCGCACCGTTAAAGGCTTGTTCTCGCGATAGTTTTTGATAGTTATTGAAACGACGAACTTCCAGTTTGCCATTTTCAATCGCAGTTTGAATTGCGCAACCCGGCTCAGTTTGATGCTGGCAATCACCAAAGCGACAACGCTGAGCGAGAGCCTCAATGTCAGAAAATGCCTCACTGACCCCCGATTCACAATCTGCTAGTTGAAGCTCGCGCATTCCCGGAGTATCAATCAAGATGCCGCCATCAGGTAATAGATGGATAGAGCGCGATGTAGTTGTATGTCGACCTTTGCTATCGTCTTCACGAATATGCCCAGTTGCCTGTTCTTGTTGCCCGAGTAATGCATTAACAAGAGTTGATTTGCCAACGCCTGAAGAACCGATAAAAGCGAGGGTTTGTCCTTCTTTGCACCAGGTCATGAGTTTAGAAGCACTCTCTATTTCTAAGCCGTTGACTGTCTCTATAGCTAATAGAGGGTCGAGCTTCTGTACTTGGCTTTTTAGTTCATCAGTATTGTCACACAAATCGGCTTTGGAAAGCACGATGACGGGTTCGACTTCGGCTTCATGAGCCAAGGCAAGATAGCGTTCAATACGACTTAAATTGAAGTCGTCGTTAAGGGAACAGACGATAAACACTGTATCCACATTGGCTGTGATGAGTTGCTCTGCCACTTTGCTGCCAGCGGCTTTGCGGCTAAAGAGGCTCAAGCGATCCAGTAAGCGAACAAATTGCTGATCTTCATTTAAGATTACCCAGTCTCCGACGGTCATGTTGGGTAAAGAATGGTGGGCATTAAGATGAACTTGCCCAGTTTCTGTTGCCAATAAATAACCACTTCGGTGGTGCGCAATTACACGAGCAAAGATAGTGTTGTCGTAATCGTCTAATGTCAGTTGTTGCTGAAAAAATGGTTTCCAACCCAATTGTTTTAGAGGGTTTGAAGTTGAAACTAATGTGTCACAAAAAGTATGTGTTTGATTCATTATTGAATTATCCCAGACGCAACAAAGCGCCTTAATACAAATCGCATTAGGGTCTAATTCGGATAGAGTTGACCCCGGTGAAGACCGGGCAGAAAAGGGGAGTTGTGGTTATGCCACAGAGTTGGTGCTGTTAGGATTACCCTTGCGATGCCCAGTTAGTGTTATTCAATACAATCATCTTGTGTCCTCTTCGTTGGTTAATAAATAAGTGAGTTAATTAAGCCAAAAGAGTATAGCTGCCCTTTTTTAAAGAGGGTAGCTATACTGCAAAAATATTAACTTTGTTTTGTGATGCGCTCTTCCATAATCTGCGAATACGTGTTGGCTTTTAAGCCGTATATGATTTGGACATGACGATCATCCAATATCACGACGCCATGCGCGCCATGATTTTTGAGTGCGTTCTTATCGATGACGGACGTCGCTCTGAGGGTAAGACGCAGCCGAGTCGCACATGCACCAGTTTCTAGCAGGTTCTCTATGCCCCCAATGGCGTCAATGATCGTATCGACGTCTTGTTCGACATTGGGGGTGGTATGAGTTAGGAAATTGAAAAATTGCTTCAGCACTGACTTAACCGTCATTTGAAGAGCCTTCGGTCGTTAGTTTTGAAATGGCTTCAACAATCGGTGCCGGCGAGAGCGTATGCGGTACTTTAGTGATTAACGTGCCATCCGGCTTCAAGAAGTAAAAGTAAGAGCTATGATCCAGCGTGTACTTTAGTTCCGAGCCTTCCAATTCTGTCTTGCGGAAAATGACACCATAGTTGTGTGCCAAAGGTGTCGTTACATCAAGTGGTGCCGATAGGCCTTCAATCATTGGATGGAAGTAATGGGCATATTTTGCTGATGCATCGGCCTCATCACGCTCTGGGTCTAAAGAAATGAACATCGGGCGTAGTTGTGCTTTTTGCGCGTCGTCAATTTGAGTCAGTGCTCCTGCCAGCATTGCAAGAGAAGTTGGGCAAACGTCTGGGCAGCGAGTAAAGCCAAAATAGACGACTCGGATGCGAGGGTCATTCACATCGAAGATATTGACGGCTTGGTTATTTTCCCCAAACAATACCGTTTGTTGAGAGGTGGAACTGTCCACTTGCTCTGGCTTCGTTTTCTGGTTATCTAAATAGCTCTTTACGCCAAACCCGAGTGCGAAAGCAGCTACGAGAAATAGGGACCAATTGCGGCTCATAACGATTCCTTATCTTTGCATTTTTATAGCAGGGTAAACGGTATTCTCTCCATCACTGAGTTCACCAACCCAAGTCATTGCATCCTCCGTGCAAACCGGGAGAATGATGTCACCTTGATATTGGCCAGGAGCGATTTGCTTCAGCAAAAACTTAGGCTCACCCATCTCCATTTCTCTTCCTGAAAGACTTAGGATGAGTTGCTTAGCATAGCTTGTATGCCACTCAACATTTAGAGTGGTAGGAACCAAGGGTTGAGCAGTTTCTGAGTTTAGCGTCATCGTAACATTTTCTTGGACGCAAGAGGTTGTAGAGAGAAAGCAGTATTCATCTATTGACTTGCTTTGAGTGGAAGAAGAAAAGCTTTTTATTAGAGTCGGGGCATAAAATCCCGCAACTAATGCGGCTGAAACAGCGGCGATTTGTAACAGTTTCATTAAGGTTCAGCATTTATCACTTAACATTACGAGCATCGTAGCACAGATGCGCCGCTCGCCAACTCGTGACCTCGGTAAATTGTGCGTTATACCTCGGTGACCAGCTTCTTAGTAATGCGACGGACTTTATTGCATCAAATACAGCAGAGTTTTCAATTGAGATGTTTTTGCCCTTAGCCAATAGATAAAAACGGAGCCAATTGGCTCCGTTTTTATTTGGTTCAGTATGTGTTTGATACCAAAGTTATTTATCTGAATCTGCGAATTTCTCTAGACCCAAAACCAGAGCAATGGCTGCAAGCATCATTACGACAGCAAGTACTAACTGAGAAGGTTGTGATGTCACGTGTTCAAATTCAAATGGTGATAGGTTGTGCTGTAGCAATGGCACTTGTTCGCCCTTCGAATTGGTGCGCCAAGTGATGGTTTCTTTCCATGGCCAAATCTTTGGCAACGTACCAATCATTAATCCAGTCAAAAACATCAGGGTGAAATCACGGAACTTGCGTAGTAACCACGACAATAAGTGAGAGAAGGACAGTAAACCGATCACGCAGCCAGACAAAAATAGCGCTAATGTATCGACTTGAAAACCTTTCACTGCGGCTAATACAGGAGCATACATGCCAATCAGCAGCAAAATAAAACTGCCAGAGATACCCGGCAAGATCATCGCACAAATCGCGATAGCTCCAGCGAATAAGGTGTTAATGGCCGTTGGTTCCATGTGTAAAGGTTTGAGCACAGTAATACTATAAGCAAACCCGACACCAACGAGCAGAATGACAAAGCGGACAAGATCGCGTTGCTCAACCTGACGAATAATGTGATACACAGAGACCAAAATTAGACCAAAGAAAAATGACCAAAGTGGGATCGGGTGTGTGTCAAGAAGCCAAGTAATCAACTTTGCTAGCGTTGCAATACTGGTGAAAATGCCGGCAAACAGAGCGATTAGGAAGAATCCGTTGATGTGATTAAACGCGGCTTTAAACCCTTCTTTTCGCCAGATAGAGAAAAGTGAGGGGTTAATGCGTCGAATGCTTTCAAGCAGCGTATCGTAAATACCAGTGATAAACGCGATGGTGCCGCCAGATACACCAGGTACAACATCTGCTGCACCCATGGCGATTCCCTTGAAGAAAGTAATTAAGTAGTTCATTGCTCTAATGCTAAGTCGTTTCGATGGCAGAGAGTATACAAACATTGCGATGAAAAAAGTATGAAATAGTGCTGTAACTACTTGGTTTTATATCCAATCTGTTGCCTATATTTATTACCCGCCAAGAGACAATGCCGCCGTAACGAGCTTTTAATGCTTGGTTTACATTTTTGAGATGATTAACTCTACTATCAATTATCAATCTTGGTTGCATTGTGCAATTGCAATTTGCATTATAAAATTGCATTTTGATAATTTACGCGTGAATAAATCCAGCTTATATGAGATCTTGTGCCCAAAAATAAGTCTTTGCATTTTGGCATGATTAATGCATAATACTGCTCGACCCTTCTTAAGCCGAGGGTCACCTAGCCAACTGACGTTGTTAGTGAATACAATTTGTTCACACTAAATATAAGCCAATCGCGATTATTGCGGTTGGCTATTTTTTTATATGAACAACGTTACTTACGTGCTTTGCAAATTGCACTTCTCTTACTGTCAGTCATAAAAAAGGGCTGACGTGTTACGCCAACCCTTGTGTTTTACTTTACGTTTTAACCCGTTTATCGAGCAGTTCAGTATCCCATCAACTGCAGCAAATTTTCAGCTGTCACAATGGCTTCTTTACGATTAGCAATATTAAGCTTTTGGTACAGGTTGCGAATGTGGGTTTTAATTGTCGTACCTGCCACATCCAGCTCTTGTGCGATTTGCTCGTTACTAAAGCCTGAATAAATCAGCCCCAGAACCTGCCATTCGCGTTGTGTTAATGGGCTAGTACGTACTAGCTCTGGCACATTAGGGTGATTCACCAACTTTTCAATAAAGTCTTCATCAAAGTGAATCGACCGGCTACGTTGATTCGATGAAATGTCCTTCATTAACTGCTGAGCACGGTGACGCTCAAGATCGCCCAGTTCATGGCGGAGGCTCAACTTCTCCAGCAGACCGCCAATGGTTGCACCATCAATCAGGAAGTTTCCGACCATGCCAGTTTGGTTCGTCATTACTAATGCTTCTTTTAACAGAGCCTTGGCTTGCTCCTCATCTTTTTGGCGAGCAGAAAGGACCGCTTCAACCACTAAGTTGCGATTAGTATCTGTGATTAGGTTAGTGCGACGAGCTTCACCTTGGAGGAAATCTAACGCAGCACGAGCGTCGGTATATTGGCCTAAGTTAATGTGGGCGCGGGCAATGTTACGCCATTGCAATTGAGAAAAGTGGTTGCATGCCGATTCAGGACGAACCGCAGTGTTGAGCCATTCTTGCATTGCATCGGTATTCCCGCGCGCTTGCCAAAATAGAATCAACGATAGTGAGGCGTTTGCTGTCCAATCTACGTGGTAAGTCGACTGTTTCATCAAGTGCTGTATATGCTCAATGAATTTACCGGCTTTGTCTAATTCACCGCGTCCAATCGCAATACGCGCCAACATCGAATAGCTATGTAAGTGCTTGCTTGGTGAATGGTTTTCGAGAATTTGCAGACCTTTGTACGCGCATTCTTCCGCTTCATCAAGTCGGTTCCAGCACCAAAGTACTTGCGCGCGAATACGCAGCAAAAATTCATGAAGAGGAACATGCTGAAGCTGCTGATCTTCAATCAGACGGAATGCGGAATCTTGTAGTTCAAAGGCAGCTTGCACGTAACCTTGTGCAATTAAAATCTCGCTTTGCTGCAATATTGCCCATAACGCTTGGTGATATACCTGATACTGACGAGCTAGCTTTTCAGTTTGTTGCATCATCGGCAAAGCACGGTCTAGTTTACCTAGCACGTGGTTAACTTCACCAACAACCGAAGTCGCCACAATTCGGCTACGGTAAATTGTGTTATCAAGTTGGCTAAGCGCTAACTCCGCTAATTCGAGAGCTTTTTCTGGCTGGTTACTGTTGATAGCCACTTGAGCAAGCAACGCGTTTGCTTGACCTTGATAATGAATATCTAACGCAATGTTACGCTTTTTGTGCTCCTCTTCCGCTTCTTCAAGCAGGTGGCCCACTTGGTTATAACGATGCTGACTTTGAGCCAACCATGCTCGGAGCATCGTAAGTTTTGGGTGGCTGAACAACAGATCATCGTCCAACTTGTTAATTGAGCTTTCCAGTGTGCTGAGTTCGCCTTGGTTAAACATCTTCCAGCCGAATTCGTTTAGGATCTCTACCACTAAGTCCTTATCATTCGATTTTTGTGCATGATGAATCGCTTGGTGTGGTGCTTTTTGTTGTAACCAAGCGATAGCAGCATTGCGGTGGAGATCTTTTTCTTGCTGAGGAATACGAGCTTGGCGCTCATGAGATAAAAACTCGCCAAATAAGTTATGGAACCGGAACCAGTTCTGTTCCCCTTCGAGCGGGTAAATGAATAAGCCGTAACGGTTAAGCGATTCAATCATTCCCAGTGCGTCTTCGCGTTGGGTAAGGGCAAACACTAACTCATCATTGAAGTGGTCAAGCACGGATACTTGCATTAAAAAGTGACGAGTTTCGTGATCGAGTAAGTCAAACACTTCTTCGACTAGGTAATCCCACAAATGCGCGTGATTGAACTGCGATACCGACTCTACGGTTTGTGCCAATGTGCGGTTTTGATGTTGGGCTTGCAATGCGATCAACTGCATCGCCGATGGCCAACCTTCAACATAGGTTCTTAGACTGTTCGCCATGTCTTCATCAATACCATCGGCGATACGCTGGTTAAAGAAGCGAGTGGTTTCTTCGGTATCAAACGCCAACATCTCGTTGCCGATTTCGATCATTAAATCACGAACACGTAAGTTTGCAGTGCCCAGAGGCGGCGCTGCGCGACTGGTTACCACAACGGTGAGGTTGTCTGGCATGTGCTTTAAAAAGAAACGCATGGATTCATGGATTTCATCATTCGTGATTAAATGGTAGTCATCAAGTACCACGTAGCACTCTTGATGAAAGTCAGCCATTTCAGCGAATACTTCGCTAAATAGGGAGCGTAAAGACGAGATCTGACGTTTTTCCGCCAGTTTTTGTGCGTTAGCGCAACTGAAGTTGGTGGCTTTGTTTAATGCTTGAAGCAGATAGTTTACAAAGCGAAAGCCGTCGTTATCGCTGTCATCAATGCTGTACCAACCGACGTTTGGCTTATCGGATAGCCACTGCGCTGCCATTGTCGTTTTTCCGTAACCTGCTGGGGATCGGAATAAAACCAATTTGTAGTAAGGCGCTTGCTGTAGTAAGTCCAACACTCGTGGGCGCACGATGGCATTGTGCAGGCGTCCTGGTCGAGTAAGCTTAGATGGAATCCACATTAGTAGTTATGTCCTTATTTATGTATACCCAAATGACTGCAACGTGTTCATTCTAGTAAAGCCCCCTTGAAAGCCGTCTTACTGAATGATGTCATCAGCATCAAAAACACTGTTTGAATGCCAGATAATGTCGCTACTGTTGGGGCTTGCGTCCGTCTGAAAAACCATTCCATACGGTCACTTAGATATAAAAGCTAGCGAAAACTAGAAATAACTCACATCGCCTAATTCTAGTTTGTATAAAAAGCGTACAATCCTGTGAGCTGAGTGGGATGTTACGACATCAGAAATGTTCGTTACTTTGATCCACTTCCTAATTCTCAAGGGTTGATGGATTTACCATCAACTACGCCCTTTATTTGTGATTGTCGTCACTTAAATATCGTTTGTTTCGTTAGCGTTAAGATCGCGTTGCACATAGATTACGAAAAGTTCTTCTACGCTGACCGAGTTAATGTGACCGATATTACAATTTTCACATCATCAGATGAGTGGACTATAAAAAGCGTCATGAACGGGTTTTAACCTTTCTCACATTCCATTGTGATCAAAATCACTAAGAACTGGTGCAAAGTTCACTTTGTTGAGATTTGGATCACTAACCTAGCAATGGTACCCCCTCTACGCCCTCAGCCCTCCTCCTTCAAAGGATGAGAATTAGGAGGATGTTTATTCACAGAGGTAAATGCACGATGTATGGCAGATGAATTACCAAAAGACGTGAGAATTTCGTAATGAAACCTACTCAACAAAAACAATTTGACAAGAAGTCGTTCCAAGAAAGCGTAAAGAAACACCTATCTGTAACTTACGCTCATACGATTGAAAACGCAGACAGCCGCGCATGGTACCTAGCAATGGGGCATGCTCTGGCTGAATTTACTACTCTAGATTTGCTTGCGACAGAAGAAGATCCACGCATTAAAAGTGCGAAGAGCGTTAACTACCTTTCGCTAGAATTCCTTATCGGTCGTTTGACTGGTAACAACCTAATCAGCATGGGTCTGTACGAACAAGTAACAGAAGCAATGGCTGAACTGGGTTACAACCTAACTGATCTGCTAGAAGAAGAGCGCGACCCATCATTGGGTAATGGTGGCCTTGGTCGTCTGGCTGCGTGTTTCATGGATTCATGTGCGGCACAAGAATTCCCAACTGTCGGCTATGGTTTACATTACGAATACGGTCTATTTAAGCAGTCGTTCAAAGATGGTCGCCAGCAAGAAGCACCTGACGCATGGCGCGGTGTAGAAGGCTACCCTTGGGAAATTGCGCGTCCAGAACTTGCGCAAGAGATCGGTTTCTACGGTCACGTTGAAGTGATTAACGAGAACGGTAAAGAGGTTCGCAAATGGGTACCAGGCATGACAGTAAGAGCAATGCCTTGGGATCTTCCAATTGTGGGTTACGAATCAGACACGGTTTACCCGCTACGTCTTTGGGAATGTCAGGCGATTGCACCATTCTCACTAGCAAGCTTTAACAATGGTGATTACTTCGAAGCTCAGCACGCACTGATCGACGCAGGTAACATCACTAAAGTGCTTTACCCGAATGACAACCACGAGAAAGGTAAAACACTGCGTCTAATGCAGCAGTACTTCCACTCAGCAGCGTCTGTACGTGACATCCTACGTCGCCACGAAGCTGCGGGCTACTCGCTAGCGGATCTACCTAAGCAAGAGACTATCCAGCTTAACGATACACACCCAACGATTGCGATTCCTGAACTAATGCGCATCCTGATGGATGAAAAAGGTTTAGCTTGGGAAGCGGCTTGGGAAATCAGCTCTAAGACATTTGCGTACACCAACCACACGCTACTTCCAGAAGCACTAGAGACATGGCCAGAGTCGCTAATCCAGCACCTGCTACCACGTCACATGGAGATCATTTACGAGATCAACCACCGCTTCCTACAAGACGTACGTGCAATGTGGCCGGGTGATGTCGCGAAACAACAGAAGCTTTCTATCATCGAAGAAGGTTTCCACCGCATGGTTCGCATGGCAAACCTATGTGTAATCGGCTCTTACGCAGTAAACGGTGTAGCAGCACTTCACTCTGAATTGGTTAAGAAAGACCTATTCCCAGAGTTCCACGAAATGTACCCGACACGTCTACACAACGTAACGAACGGTATTACGCCACGTCGCTGGTTGAAGTTCTGTAACCCAGGTCTGTCTCAGCTTATCACTGAGAAAGTCGGCCCAGAATGGCCAGCGAAACTAGAGCAACTTGAAGGTATTGCGAAGTACGCTACTGACGCGACATTCCAAAAAGAATTCATGGCAGTGAAGAAAGAGAACAAAGAACGCCTAGCAACTTGGGTGAAAGAGAACATGGGTATCGAGCTCGATACTAATGCAATCTTCGATGTCCAAATCAAGCGTCTGCACGAGTACAAACGTCAGCATCTAGACTTGCTACACGTACTGTCTCTGTACCACCGTATTCTTAATGAACCAGGTTTTGAGTGTACGCCACGCGTTGTGTTCTTCGCAGCAAAAGCAGCACCGGGTTACCACCTAGCGAAAGAAATCATCTTCGCAATCAACAAGATTGCAGACAAGGTGAACAACGATCCTCGCATCGGTAACAAGCTGAAAGTGGTATTCATCCCTGACTACCGCGTGAGCATGGCTGAAATCATTATCCCTGCGGCTGACGTTTCTCAACAAATCTCGCTAGCGGGTAAAGAAGCATCAGGTACAGGTAACATGAAGATGGCGCTAAACGGTGCGCTAACTATCGGTACAATGGATGGTGCAAACGTTGAGATTCGTGAGGAAGTAGGCGATGAGAACATCTACATCTTCGGTCTAGATGTTGAAGGTGTGAAAGCGCTAAAAGCTCAAGGTTATAACCCATTTGACTACTACAACGCGGATCACCTACTCAAAGCGTCCATGGACCTACTACTGGGTGAAGAGTTCACACCAGGTCAACCAGGCTTACTGCGTGCAACGTATGACAGCCTACTAGACGGCGGTGACCCGTACTTATGTCTTGCGGACTTTGCATCTTACGTGAAAGCGCACGAAGACATGAGCGAACAATATAAAGATCAAGCTGGCTGGGCGAAGAAGGCCATTCTTAATACCGCCCTTGTTGGCAAGTTCACGTCAGACCGCTCAATCCGCGACTACGTGAACAATATCTGGAAACTTGAAGCGGTGAAACGCTAATAGAACCTAGTTAAGACCAAGGTAGCCAAGCGCTACCTTTGGTCATTTTCCAAAAGAAGTTATTGATAACAATAAAACCCTACATGGAAGGTGTTGGTATTACCTTCGGAGAAAGCGATGAAAGAACAAACAGCATTAAAGAAAGTCGCGGAAATGGCGAGATTGGCTGATAGCTATGTCAGTGCTTGGGGAGATGAGGCTAAAGTGTCTGAGGAGACGCTACGCCGCTTGCTCGCTTCGCTTGGCTACGATACTAGCAGTGATGAAAAACTACTGGCCTCTGCTGAAAAGAAACATAAAAAAGACGTACTAGCCCCTGTTCTTGTTTTACGCGACGGCGAACCAGTCGAAGTGGAACTAAACCTAGGTACGAGTGCTCGTGAGAGTGAATTCAGCTGGCGTTTAGAAACAGAACAAGGAGAGGTACTTGAAGGCTATCTTCAGTCCCAAATTGTTCGTGATGAGCGTGCTGAGGGTGGCCCTCTAGTGTTTGCATTGCCAAAGAACTTGGCTTGGGGTTATCACAAACTGATCATCAGTCGTAAGCGTCGTAAAACACCTTACGAGATGTCATTGATCATTACGCCGAAAGCGTGTTTCAAACAAGACGATCTAAACCAACACAAAAAGCTATGGGGTCCTAGTATCCAGCTTTACACACTGCGTACTCAGCATAACTGGGGCATCGGTGATTTTGGCGACCTAAAACAACTGGTGAGTGATATTGCCTCTCGTGGCGGTGACTTCATTGGCTTGAACCCTATTCACTCGCTGTTCCCTGCGAATCCAGAAGGGGCAAGCCCATACAGCCCGTCTTCTCGTCGTTGGTTGAACATCATGTACATCGACGTAAGCTCTGTACCTGAATTCGCGCTAAGTGCAGAAGCACAACAGCGAGTGGGTAGTGCAGAGTTCCAACAACGTCTACAAAAAGCGCGAGACTCTCATTGGGTGAATTACACCGAAGTTTCGCAACTAAAAATGAGCGTTCTTCCGCTGCTATTCAGTGAGTTTAAAGCTCGCCATTTAGACAAGAACACCGATCGCGCTCGTGCCTTCTTGGACTTTGTTGAAAAAGGCGGCGACAGCTTGCTACACCAAGCTGCATTCGATGCACTTCATGCTGATTTACATGCAGAAGATGCAAACATGTGGGGCTGGCCAGTATTCCCTGAGAAATACCGCACATTCGACGCAGCTGGTACTCAGAAGTACATTAAGGACAACCAAGATCGTGTTCACTTGTACATGTACCTGCAATGGATCGCAGACGATCAAATCAAAGAAGCGCAAGCGCTAGCCGAAGAAAAAGGCATGGCTGTGGGTTTGTACCGTGACCTTGCGGTTGGTGTTGCAGATTCAGGCAGCGAAACATGGGCTGACGAAGGCGCGCTAGTATTGGATGCAAGCATCGGTGCGCCACCAGATGTACTTGGTCCACTAGGCCAAAACTGGGGTCTGCCTCCGCTTAACCCTCAGGTTTTAGAAGCGACTGGCTACGACGCTTACATCAAATTGCTACGTGCTAACATGAAGCATTGTGGTGCATTGCGTATCGACCACGTACTTGGCCTGCTTCGCCTTTGGTGGATTCCAAAAGGCGAGAAAGCGACAGAAGGCGCATACCTGTACTACCCAGTTGAAGACATGCTAGCAATCCTAGCGTTGGAATCTCACCGCCATCAGTGTTCTGTAATCGGTGAAGACTTGGGTACTGTACCTGATGAAATCGTTGATATCCTTCGTGATGCGGGTGTGCATTCGTACAAAGTCTTCTTCTTCGAAACATCAAAAGACGACGGTGGCTTTATTTCTCCGAAGCACTACGCTGAGCAGTCTATGGCTGCACTGTGTACGCACGATATGCCAACACTACGCGGTTTCTGGCACTGTGATGACTTGAAGATGGGGCGTGAGATTGGTCTGTACCCTGATGAACAGCAGTTGGAAGGCCTATTCGCTGATCGCTTGAAGTGCAAACAAGGCATTCTAGACAGCGTTCGCTGGCATGGCTATTTGCCAGAAGGCATTGGTCATGATGCTCAGTATGTGCCAATGGATTCATACCTAAGCGAAGCGCTGCAACTGCACGTAGCCGCGGGTGACTCTGCACTGCTTAGTGTTCAGCTTGAAGACTGGCTAGAAATGGATCAACCGGTCAATATTCCTGGTACGGTGGATGAGTATCCAAACTGGCGTCGTAAATTGTCGATGAACCTAGATGAAATCTTCAGCCGTGAAGATGTGAATCGTATTTCTAAACGCCTTACTGAAGTTCGTGCACAGGCGAGTAAGTAAGATGCCTAGAGTGGTGTAGATGGACGAGCTGATTACCAATTTTGTTAGCTCAGAGGTACGAAAGTTCCGTCTAGGTCACTCATTCCTAAAACACAATCCGTTAGGATGAAGTACCGTTATTATGCCCGCGACAATAGCGGGCATTTTTGTATTTTGACGCCGTTTACGCAACGAACGTGAGAAGCGGAGTCTTTTTGTGAGTTCACAACGTTGGCTGTGGAGAAACCGATGTTTGATTCAGATCTCTGGTCTTGAAAAGGATGTTGGCTCTAGGGAGAAAGATTTGAAAACCACCAAAACCAAGAAAATAAAGAAACAACACGAACGCGCATACGAACTGCTTGCTGAGGCGGCTTACTCAGATCCATTTGCGGCGCTGGGTCCATTCATTGACGACGAAGCTTCGCTGAGAGTTTGGATGCCGGGCGCAAACAAGGTTGAACTGCTTGTTAATGGTGAGCCTCGCGTGGCGCTTGAGCGTGATGGCGACAGCGGCTTCATCTTAAAAGAGCAACGCGATTTACACCTGACTCACTACCGTTTGGCAGTTGATTGGAATGGTGTTGAACAAATTATTGATGATCCGTATCAGTACCACAATATTTACCAAGAATACGAGCATCTGCATACGCCAAAAGATATGTATCACTACATGGGCGCGCACTTTGTCACGCTAGAACGTGGCGGTGAAAACATCTCTGGTGTGCGTTTCCTTGTTTATGCACCACATGCATCTGCTGTTAGCCTTGTGGGTTGCTTCAACCAATGGGATGGCCGTCGTCATCCAATGCAACGCCTAGACTACGGTATCTGGGGCCTATTCATTCCTGGCTTAGAAGAAGGCGTTCAGTACAAATTTGAGCTCAAAGGGCCAAATGGGGAAGGGCTGCCACACAAACAAGACCCTTGGGGTTTCTACTCTGAGCAATACCCATCGTTCGCATCCATTACTTACGATCACAAGCGTTACCAATGGCAAGATGCGAAATGGCAAAATCGCGCAGTGACACAAAAGCGTGATGAAGCGTTATCGTTTTACGAGCTGCATGCTGGATCATGGAAGCGCGACGAGAAAGGTGATTTCCTGAACTACCGCGAACTCGCGGAGCAGTTGGTGCCATACCTTGTGGATATGGGCTACACCCACGTTGAGCTGATGCCTGTGTCTGAGCATCCATTCTATGGCTCATGGGGCTATCAACCCGTTGGCTTATTTGCGCCAACTAGCCGTTACGGCTCACCTGATGATTTCAAATTCTTCGTGGATGCGTGTCACCAAGCTGGTATCGGTGTGGTGCTGGATTGGGTTCCGGCGCATTTCCCATCGGATGGCCACGGTTTAGCAAACTTTGACGGCACACCGCTGTTCCACGACCCGGACCCACGTCGCGGTTGGCACCAAGATTGGAACTCATACATCTATGATTTAGGCCGTGAACATGTGCGTCGCTTCCTTGTATCGAATGCGCTGTACTGGTTTGAACAATTCCATATTGATGGCATTCGCGTGGACGCAGTCGCATCGATGCTTTACCTCGACTACTCACGTAGCCACGACCAGTGGGTACCAAACGTCGATGGTGGCAACGAAAACTACGACGCAATCGCAACCTTAAAATGGATGAACGAAGAAGTGTACAAGCACTTCCCGAATGCGATGACGATTGCGGAAGAGTCAACGGCGTTTCCGGGGGTGTCTGCGCCAACCTTTATGGGTGGTTTAGGTTTTGGCTTCAAGTGGAATATGGGGTGGATGCACGACAGTCTTTCATACATCAAAGAAGATCCTGTTCACCGCAAATACCACCACAATACCATCACCTTCCCGCTGGTTTATGCGCACAGCGAGAACTACGTCTTGTCTCTCTCTCACGATGAGGTGGTGTACGGCAAAGGCTCTATCCATAACAAGATGCCGGGTGATGAATGGCAGCAAACTGCAAACCTACGTGCATACTACGGTTACATGTATGGTCAACCGGGCAAAAAGCTGAACTTCATGGGCGCGGAAATCGGCCAAACGGCGGAGTGGAACCACGATGATCAGTTGCAATGGTTCTTGCTGGAATATGAGCGTCATCAAGGTGTCCAAAAGCTGATGCGAGATTTGAACCACTTGTACCGAAATGAAGCGGCGATGCACGATCAAGATTGTGTTCCTGCTGGTTTTGAGTGGCGTCTACAAGACGAAGCGGATGCAAGCATCCTAGCGCACGAGCGTATCAGTAAAGAGGGTGAGCGTATTCTCATCATCACCAACTTTACGCCCGTACCACACGAGCGTTTCCGTTTAGGTGTTCCAAATGCAGGTCAATACGAACTGCTGCTGAACACGGACGACAGCAAATACGGCGGCAGCGATTTTAAAGTGCTGACCATTGTGAAAACGGAAAAAGTTGAAAGTGAATCACTGCCTCAATCACTTGAGCTTCGCTTGCCTCCACTTTCAACCGTGTTCTACAAGCTGCACAAATAATTTAGTCTAATCAAATTCTAAGCCCGTTTTACATTGTAAATCGGGCTTTTTTTGACCTATTTTTTACCTCTAAAACTTGTTGTTCTTGATTGAATCAGGCAAGCTCACGGGTTTGTTTATCATCAATCGCTAATGCATTGGGGAACCACACATGTTGAAAAGGCTTAAGTCATTTCTATTTAAAATGGTGTTGATATTGCTGATCGCCCCAGTCGTTTTGGTTGGTTTGGTGAAATATGTCGATCCACCAATATGGGGATGGAAGTTAAGCCGCATTGTTGCGCCACCAAAGAACTATCCAGACAATAGTCAACACGAATGGGTATCCTTGTCGCGCATTTCAAAAAATATGCAGTTAGCGGTGATTGCGACCGAAGATCAAAAATTCCCTCATCATTATGGTGTCGATTTCGAATCGCTATTCGACGTGATTTCCGAGGCTGGTGATAATGGTCCGTCGAGAGGCGCGAGCACTATTACCCAACAGGCTGCGAAAAATGTGTTTTTGTTTCCTTCTCACTCCTACGTTCGCAAGGCTTACGAGCTTTACTTTGCCTTACTGATGGAGCTGATGTGGAGTAAAGAGCGTATTCTAGAAGTGTATCTAAATGTGGTTGAATTTGGTCCCGGTATTTACGGCGCTGAAGCGGCGGCGCAGAATTATTTTGGTGTCAGTGCAAAGCAACTCTCGAAGTGGCAAGCAGCGCGTTTAGCCGTGGTGTTGCCAAACCCATATCGAATCAAAGTCTACCCACAAAGTGAGTACACTGCTCGCCGCACAAGATGGGCGATGAATCAAATGAGCAATCTTGGCAGCGTGCAACTTTAACTCCCTCAATCTATTGCACTTAAATAGAACTACGCCCCTATATCAATAAAATGTGAAGCGTCACAAGCTTTAGGGCGTAGCCTTTCAGAATGATGTGCTCAGTTTTTCATCCATTTACTATTAGTGTGAATAAAAATACAACACGAATACTGCGCCTATGCGCAACCAATGGACTGAACGATGAAACTGAATCTGATTACGACTACCTTATTGCTTGCATCGGCAAGTGCCATCGCCGAGCCAAACATCACCATTTCTACCACGACCAACAGCCGTGACTTTCCGTTAAGTGCAGAGCAGCCTTTGGTTGTGCCATTAACCAAAGATGGCTATACGCTCAAAATCACGGGTGTTGAAGGCGACTGTGTCGCGCCTGACGGTCAAAAGGTCAAATTCAACAAACCTATCGCGCTGAACTGTGGAAAGCCAACAGAACTGCCATTAAAAATCCGCTTTACTGGCGATTACTCTTTTGCTTTTGATGCGGAAGCGAAAACATTGCGCTTCAAGCGTGAACCTAAGAAAGCCGCCAAGACAGAATTCAAACGCCCAATCCCACAAGTGCAATGTGAGGTTTATCAAGGCGGCGAAGTCACCATTGCGCTGGGTGACAGTTTCCCCGATGGCACCAAGTTGCGTGATGCTTACTCTGGGCAGATGGTCGAAGTAAAAGATCAGCAAGTATCGCTGACGCCGAGCAAAGATTCCGGCGGTTTGGTGCTACTAGAGCCAGTGAAGAAAACCAAAGAAGCAGTGCCGTTTGATTACCGCAATGCCAACATTTACTTCGTGATGGTTGACCGTTTCAACAACGCCGATACCAGCAATGACAACAGCTATGGGCGTAAGAAAGACGGCAAAGAAGAGATCGGCACCTTCCACGGCGGTGACCTAAAAGGCGTGATCGAAAAGCTAGATTACATCAATAGCCTAGGTACCGATGCGATTTGGTTATCGCCAATCGTTGAGCAAGTACACGGTTTTGTGGGTGGCGGCGATAGCGGCTCATTCCCATTCTACGCTTACCACGGTTACTGGACGCGTGATTTCACCAAGATTGATGAGAACTTCGGTAACGAAGATGACCTGAAAAAGCTGGTGGAAGAGGCACACAAACGTGGCCTTAAAGTCTTGATGGACGCAGTAATCAACCACACCGGTTACTCAACGTTAGCCGATTTGCAATTTGACGGTATTGAGGTGTTAAAACCAAACGCTGATTTACCGAATAAGTGGGGTGACTGGCAACCAAAAGCGGGTGAAAATTGGCATAGCTATCACCAGAATATTGATTACCAGAGTCCAAACTGGTCGAAATGGTGGGGCGGTGACTGGGTAAGAACAGGTCTACCGGGATACCCAGCTCCGGGCAGCAGTGATATCACTATGTCATTGGCGGGTTTACCTGACTTTATCACCGAATCAGACAAAGCCGTGAAGCCCGCGCAGTGGCTATTGGATAACCCTGGTACTCGCGTAGAGGCGCGCGACAATTACACCGTCTCGGACTACCTAATTGAGTGGCAAACTGATTGGGTGAAACGCTTTGGCATTGATGGTTACCGTGTCGATACGGTGAAGCACGTTGAAGGCGATGTGTGGAAACGCTTGAAAGAAGAGGCTTCAAGCAGTCTTGAGCAGTGGCGCAAAGAGAATGGTAAGTCAGGTCAGCCATTCTGGATGATGGGTGAAGTATGGGGACATACCGCATATCGCAGTCCTTACTTTGACGATGGCTTTGATGCGTTGATTAACTTCGACATGCAGAAGAAGTTAGACAAAGGCGCGGCGTGTTTCAGCCAAATGGCAGACACCTACCAAAGTTACGCAGATACTATCGCCAATGAAAAAGACTTCAACCCAGTGAGCTACATGTCTTCTCACGATACCGAGCTGTTCTTCTCTCGCTTCAAAGATTACGGCATGCAGCGTAACGCCGCGAATGCACTGCTTCTGAGCCCTGGTGCTGTTCAGGTTTACTATGGTGATGAAGTTGGTCGTAACATTGGTCCTTACGCGGACGATTTCCACCAAGGCACTCGTTCTGACATGGTATGGAAGCTATCTGATGAGAAGCAAGCGCTGCTCAAACACTGGCAAACTCTTGGTCAGTTCCGTAAAGCGCACCCAGCGATTGGTGCGGGTCAGCATCAAGTAATTGAACAAGAAGGCGCGTACGTGTTCTCTCGCTCGCTTGGCAATGACAAAGTCGTTGTGGCGTTTGTAGGACGTGATAAGTAACTAAACGCTCTTTATGTCGATAAATAAAAAGCCCTTCCTTGAGTTATCAGGGAAGGGCTTTGTTGTTTTAGTTCGCCAGTTCTTGGTCGATGACTTTTTCTAGCTCGTCAAACGGCACATAGCCAGGAATGACTTGATCATTAATGATCAACGCAGGCGTGCCGCGTAAACCAAGTTGCGTGAAATACTGATAGTTTTTATCAAGCAACGCCTTGGTCTCTTTGTCGTCGACAAGCTGCGCTTCTGTCCCCGTTTTTTTCGCGATTTGATTTAAGGAACGTGCGTCATGTGCGCCCGGTTTTTTCACCAATAACTCATGCACTTGTTCGTACTTATCTCGCTGGTTTTGCCAAACATTTAATGCGTAACTTGCCGAGTTGTAGCCGTTTTTCTCGTATTGTTCTTTAAAAGAGACATTGAGGTTAAGCACTTTTACCTGCGGATATTCCTTACCAACTTTGACCAGCTCTCCTTCTAAACGTTTACAAAAAGGGCAGCTGTAGTCTGTTACGTTAATAATGGTTAACTCAGGGTTTTCAGCACCAAAAGAGGAATGTTTGCCATCACTTAGATATTGACGAACCTCCTTCAAGGTGTCGCCAAATGACTGTTGATACGCAATGTACTCTTGAAGGTTTTGGTGCAATGAATCAAGAATTTGAGGGTTATCTTTTAGTATCTGATTAACTTCCTCTAGCTTTTGTTCTGCGGCCTTTTCTGATGCGAAAGATACGGCAGATACGATAGCCATCGTTAACGCCAAAAGTGTACGAGTGAATGTCATAATATTTCCTAAAACTTTTAAATTTCGTTGTTTGTTATGTGAAGTGAATAAAATATGTACAAAAGTCAGGCAGAAAGGTCTCTCGCCTTGCTGGCTTTATTCTCTAAACACGCAAAGTTTTAGGTGAACCCGATACTTTTCCGGTATCGGTTCTGTGTATTCCAGATAACGAATTGCTGTGGTTGTCATCGGCAGCGCCACAATCAAAGCAAACAGAAAAAATGGAATAAGAATATGATCAAACTGATGTTGGTACGCTTGAACCAGCTTTTCTGAAAGGTCGCAAGATGGTGATAAATTCACACTCTCATCTTGCTGACTCTGTATTTGGTGAGCCTTCGGGCAGCTTTTCGAGAAACCAGAATTTTGGCTTAAGCATATCATCACCACCCAAAGCACGAGGGCGAGTATCCATTTGGCTATTTTATATTGTGAGCGTAACAATGGGTCGTATAGTCCTGTTAATTCTGGTTTATGCCGTTTACATATGACCGGGCCATCCTAACCTAAATTTCGTGGCTGAATGTTACTTTCGAGTTAATCGATATTGCCTCAATGCCAAAGTATGAAGTACGTCATGAATGTTGTAGAAAGCAATATTCGTCAGAATCATTTGTTGAGTTGATGAAGAAGTCGTGAGCTATCGATATAGATTAAAATACCTAATTGTTGGCACAAATTTTTATTATCTTTCAATTGTGATTGGAATCATAAAACAAAACTTCATAACTGAGTCGCGATAATGTTCGGCAGGCGGATTGATTTTGATCATCTCTCTAGCACATTATTCAGGTGAACATATGTGTTAAGTTCCACATGTGTAGGTAATGTTATGAAAATTCCTGTTCAAACTGAGCGTAAAGTTACACTGGGGTGCTACGTTGCTCTGGCGTTTGCGGTTGTGTTCTTTTCTGGCCTGATGCAATCTAGCGAATGGTACGGTGTATTCGATTTTACAACGCTCAATGGCTCTTTCGGCAAGGTGGCGTATGGTGTCACCGAAACGGCTGACGGTGTGCAAGTTGCAACAACGTCGCTTCGCGGTAATGGTGGTAGCGGTGCTCGCGACGGTTTCATTTTCGCACTTACTTTGATTCCAACTGTTATGTTCGCCTTAGGTATGATCAACGTACTTGAGCACTACGGTGCACTTGAAGCAGCTCGTAAGCTTCTTACTCCTCTTCTACGTCCTCTAATGGGCATCCCTGGTAACTCTGGTCTGGCTTTAATTGCTTCTCTACAAAGTACCGATGCAGGTGCGGCAATGACGCGTCAGCTAAAAGATGAAGGTCACCTAACTAAGCGTGAAACGGACGTATTTACCATGTTCCAGTTCACTGCAGGTGCAACCATCGTGAACTTCTTCTCATCGGGTGCTGTGCTGTTCACACTGACGATGGCTGACGGCTCTCTAGCAGTAACGTCTTCTATTGGTTTAGCAGTTGTGGTGATGTTCGCATTTAAGATCATCGGCGCGAACCTGTTCCGTATCTACCTGAACATGACGGAAGGTAAAGAAGACAAGCAAGACCAAAACAAATCAGAGAACTTAAAAGAGGAGACGGCATAATGGGTGACGTTAAAGCGAAAAAACCAATGGTGACGGATATCTTCGTCGAAGGTGCTAAGAAAGGTTGGGTGATTGCGACTACCTCTACGGTGCCTAACGTATTGATGGCATTTGTTATCATCAAGGCGCTACAAATCACTGGCGCGCTGGATCTGATGGGCACGGTGTTCTCTCCAATCATGGCGGTGTTTGGTCTTCCGGGTGAAGCTGCAGCGGTATTGATCGGTGCTTGGATGTCGATGGGTGGCGCAGTGGGTGTGGTTATCACGCTGTTTGACCAAGGTATCCTGAACGGCACGCACATTGCGATTCTTGCGCCTGCTATCTACCTAATGGGCTCTCAAGTTCAGTACATGGGTCGTATCATGGGGCCAATTGGTACTGAAGGTCGTTACATCCCAGTTATGATTGCAATCTCAGTATTGAACGCGTTTGGCGCAATGCTGGTGATGAATCTGTTTGTCTAGGAGTGAGTCATGCAATTCTCTCTAAATGAATATCTAGAAGAGCTACGTCCCCTAATTAATGTGGATTGTGGCACTTACACTACTGATGGTATCGAGTTTATCGCTTCTCAATTTGAAGAGAAGTACCAAGCGATGTCAGATTGGAGCGTAAAACGCATCGACTGTGGCAGAGCGGGCATCGGTCTCGAAGTTCGAAATAAGCCGGAAGCTGAGCAAATCGATGTGATGCTGATTGGTCATATGGATACCGTGTTCCCTGTGGGTACTGCTGAGCTTCGTCCAATGTCTCAAGATGCAGAGAAAGCTTACGGTCCGGGCGTCTCGGACATGAAATCTGGCTTGCTGAACATCGTATACGCGATGCGCAATCTAGACCAAGCGGTGTTGGATAAGCTGTCTATCGCTATCTGCATGAACCCAGATGAAGAAACGGGTTCTCTGGACTCTGTGGATTGGATTCAATCAGTAGCGAAAAACGCAAAGAATGTACTGGTTGCAGAAGCAGCACGTGCAGACGGCGGTTTAGTGAAAGCGCGCAAAGGCATGGCTCGCTACAAAATGACCTTTAATGGCGTTGCAGCTCACGCAGGTAACGAGCCAGAAAATGGTCGCAGCGCAATCACTGAGATGGCGAATTGGATTCTAGCAGTCAACGCAATGACCAACTTTGAATCTGGTACCACGCTGAATGTCGGTATTGTTTCTGGCGGTAACGGTGCGAACATCGTCCCTAAGCACGCTGAAGCGATCGTGGATGTGCGTTTCTGGAGCAACGAAGAATACGATGATGTCGACAGCAAGCTAAACGGTACGCTGGAAACACCGTTCGTTGATGGTGTGAGTATCGAATTGGTTCGTGAAGCTTATAAGCCTTCTATGGTGCCAAGCCCACAAACAGAAAGCCTGATGATGCTAGTTGAAGAAGCGGCAAGTGAACTGGCGATCGACATCAATTGGAAGGAAGTGGGTGGCGGCTCTGATGCAAACAACACGGCGATTCTTGGCGTTCCAACTTTGGATGGTCTAGGGCCTATCGGTGCAGGTTTCCACAGTGACCAAGAGTACTTGTTGCTTGAGTCTATCGAACCACGTATCAAAATGCTGATGCGTGTATTGGAGAAGATTGCTCAATAGGGCATTCTGCTTTTAAAGCTTGGTTCCCAAAGCTTTTGGCTTCAACCTTTTGGTTTGCAAGACTTTTTGTTTCCAAGGCAATAATCCCCGGACTTCGGTTTGGGGATTTTTCTGTCTGTGTTTCACTTTACTATCATTTCTTGTTATTAATCTTGCGTTCAGGTTCGATTTATTAATATGTTGGACATAGTCATAAATTTCGGAGGCAACGATGACCACAACAATGTCTGTAAAATCGGCGCCGAAAGACGCCAAAGATCAAACGATGCAAGCGCCAGATGAGAAAACATTCTGGCGAAAAATGAAAGGGTCGGTTAAGAAAGCGGGTGAAGAAATTGCCGTAATGGGCATTAAATCATGGCTCGCGATGACAGATTCCAACACCGCCGTTCGCCACAAGGCTATACTAGGTGGCGCGCTGGCTTACTTCGTCCTACCAACAGATATGGTGCCAGACGTACTAGCTGGCGTCGGTTTTACCGATGATATGGCGGCACTTACCTTAGCCGCGAACTCAGTCGGTAATGCCATCACTAAAGAACACGAAGCACAAGCCAGAGAAAAACTGAATTCGATGGCGGATTAGAAAGAGTATTTCTAGACGCGGAGAAAACAAAAGCCCCGATGTTTCCATCGGGGCTTTCTTTTAGACAGGACTATATAATTTCAGAATGGTAATCGTAGAACGATTTAGGCGTCAGCGCGTTTAAGATGCACTTCTTCTTCGGCTACGCCTGCCATTGGGTCGTTGAAGCGAGCTTCATCCAATGCACCCTCTGATTTTGCAACGATGACGGTTACAGCACTGTCACCAGTGATATTTACCGCGGTACGAATCATATCAAGAAGACGGTCAACACCCATGATGAGCGCGATACCTTCAAGCGGCAGACCAACTTGGTTCAATACCATAGCAAGCATGACAAGACCCACACCAGGAACACCTGCGGTACCGATAGACGCCAATGTTGCCGTCATGATAACCATTAGGTAATCGCCCATAGTTAAATCAATATTGAAAGCTTGAGCAATAAACGCAGTTGCTACGCCCTGCATGATCGCCGTACCGTCCATGTTCACGGTTGCACCAAGTGGTACTGTGAACGATGATACACGGTTCTCAACACCCATGCGGTGCTTTGCTGTTTCCATTGTCACTGGAATCGTCGCGTTCGATGATGCTGTAGAAAAAGCAAACATGATCGCGTCTTCCATCTTACGTAGGAACGTAATTGGGTTTAGACCTGTGAAACCTTTTAACATTAAGCTGTAAGTAACTAGACCGTGTAGGACAAGCGTACCAGCCAGTACTAAGAAGTACTCTGCCAGATTGACGATCGCGCCCAGACCAAGACCAGTAAATAGCTTCGCCATTAAGAAGAATACCCCATAAGGCGCCAAGTTCATCAAAATCGCGACCAGTTTCATGATCACTTCATTCAGATCAGAGAAGAATGCTGCGATGCGTTCGCCTGGTTTACCCGCTGCACTGATCGCGATACCGAATAGCACGGCGAACACGATAACTTGCAGAGTTTTACCTTCTGCCATTGCGCTGATTGGGTTGGTCGGGAACATATCGATGATCACCTGACCTAAAGATGGCGCTTCGGCTGATTTGAATGAACTTGCTGCCGTTAGATCTGCCCCTGCCCCTGGCTGGAATAGAGTACCCATAGTTAGAGCAAGCGTAATCGCGATAGCCGTTGTCGTAACGTAGAAAGCGAGGGTTTTACCGCCCATGCGACCCAGTGTAGAGAGGTCTTTGAGAGAGCTAGTACCACAAACTAACGAAACAAATACTAGCGGTACAACAAGCATTTTTAAGCTGGCAACGAAGATCTGTCCACCAACTTCGAATAATCCATTAACAATGTATGCGTCGACAAATCCGTTGTCGGCAAAAAGTGTGCGAATTGCAAATCCTGTCAAGATACCCGCAACCATACCTAAAATTACGCGGCTGGTAAGCGACATCGGTTTCTTGGTATTCATGAGAACACTCCTTATAGTTATGCACCTTGAGTTCACTTCAAAGCGGCGAGCAGATTAGCAGCGGAGTGAGAAAATACGAAAGAATAATCCTCTAAATGGTTAATAGATGTGAACTTTATCACTAATAAAAATGGGATTTTAACCAAATATTAACGAATTAGCCGGATTAAAAGTTTGTATTTTAACACTTTTATCGAATATACAACCGATAACAAAGAGGATTTACAATAAATTTTAATAAGAGATAGAGTGCATACTCTCTTTGAGTGGATGCATTTCTGCATAACTATTTAAGTTGTATTCAGACTAGCGGTCGCTTCTTTAGCGATACTTTAGTATTGAGTGTTCATCAGAGCCAACGAACCTTTTATGCTTTCATATTTGTCAACTCAATGATGGTTGGCAAGTGTAGTTAGTTGGAGGTGATCCCAGCTCCAATAACTTTGACTGGTATTTTTAATCCCTCCAACCCAATAGCATTGTTTCGCTCGTATTAAACCCTCCAAACACTGCTTGCCAGCCTCAGTGATACGGACGCTTTGTTCCCACCAGTGCCTTTCACGTGACTCAATCGTGATCAAAGGTGTTTGACACTGTGCTAGAGGGAGGAGTAACGCGTAAAACATCACGTCTCCTAGGTAAGGAAGAGGTTCTAGTTGTTGATATTGCTCAAACCAATCTTTGATGGGAATTGAACGATTTTGCGAGTTCAAAACCTTTAGTGCGAGGTGTTGTGTCAAGCTCAATCCAGTTTGTGAATTAGGTAACTCTTGCAAATGGCGTTTAAGCACGTCGAGTATATTGGGTAAGCAATCCAGTTGATGTTGCTCTATCAAACTGACGATAGCTTTTGGTGAGGAACATGACACTGCTTGCCAACACTGCTTTGCTTGGCTCAATAACTTAGCAGATACGGGTTTACGATATCGCCAACAAGAACGAATAGCTTCTTCAGGCAACTGCCCAAAGCCGATGAATCGCTCAGTACCCGGAAACTGGTTCAACTCAATGATCTCTATCACTTTGTTCTCTACATTCTCTAACAGTGTTAGAGCACGAATTAGCATCAATTGATCATAGCTGTCATGTTCGACCCAAAAGACGATTCGTTCAAATACATCACTTTGCAACAGATCGAGGTTTGATTGTTCCAATGTGACTATATCTTGAACCGAGTCTTCACGCTTCATCACAGGCAGCAGAGTCTCTACGACATATTGGGCACGAATGGCAAGGAAGTTCTGTGGTGTTGCTGGTATGGGGCCAATAGAAAGCGGATCGATCAGGGCTAAAAATGTCCCTTCAAATCCGCTGGCTTTAAGTTGTTGTTGAATGTCGTGGCCACAACGAACGTGTAGCGTTTTTACTTTCGCATCTAGGGGCGGTTTTTGTTCTTTGATGGCTCGTTTGTGCGCTTCTAGCTCTTCGACATGAGCTTTTAGTTTACTCCAACTGGATAAGCCCAGTTCTCTTGCGAGTGCATGTTGAACGTCAGCCAATTGAATTGTATTGGGAGTCAATGACTCTGGTTTGGAGTGACATCGCTTAACTAACTCCAACGTAGCGTCATCGTATAGGCGGATAGCTTTGAGCCTTTTTTTAGCAATGGATTTTTGCTGATTGATATTGATCGAGAAGCTATTTGTAGAGTTCATATTTCACCTTTCTTATTTCTTCCACACTCGCCTAAATAGAAGCTAAAAAGAAGGTAAAAACAGATTGTGCCTGCTAAACCAAGCAGGTGAGGATATTGCCGTGAACCGAGTTCTTTCCGCGAGTGTTGGGTGCTTTAGGCATGAGCATAGTGATAGTAGGTGGTCGCTATCCTTCGTGCAACCTTTTGTGAGAGTGTAGCGTCACAAAATGGCCGTTTCTCTATATTTAGGGAGAATCAATAGGCGATAACACTAGCGATTCAACTCAATACCACTGTCGCTAGGCTCGAGTTTCTACACTTTTGAGTAAAGTACGATAAAGCGCTTGAGTCGCAGGACCACTTTTGGCTCCTTTGGGCAAAGTGAGGTGCAGCGCAACTTGATATTGATGGGAGTGTTCGATCTCCAATACTTTAATTTTATCGCTCTTGCGGGCTGCGACTAAGTGCGCTGGTAGCCGACAAAATCCAGCGCCTTGCTCTACGGCGTGAAAAGCGTGGTCGAAGTTATCGACGGTAATACGCTGACGTGCGCGTAACCAACCCACATCTCTTTTCGTTTTGTCTGAATTGCCTAAGTCACGGATGACAATTTGGCTGGTGGTTGCAAAATCGTCGATGGAAACATGCGGCTTTTTAGCGAGTGGATGGTGTGCTGCGATTACAGGCAGCATGGTTGTTACGCCAAATGCTTCGGCAGGGTAGTTGGTTATCGGTAAGTTGATGATTGCGATGTCAGCGAGCTCATTTACGACCATTTCGGTTGTTTTGCTCAGTGACGTTTCAACCACTTGAACGGAGGTCGTGTTGTTGTCCTCCAAAAATTGACTGAGTGGTGCATAAAGCCAACAAGGGTCACAAAGATGATCTATTGCGACCGTGATTTGAGATTCCACCCCACTTTTTAACTGCTCGCTGATGACTTCCAGTTCCCGCGCTTGTTCAAGCATGGATTGTGCACGACGCAGTATGGTTTTGCCGTGCTCAGTCAAACCTGCTTTGCGCCCTCGTACTTCGATAAGTTGAATACCAAGTTGGTCTTCTAACTTCCTCACCGAGTAGATCAATGTGGTATGGCTCTTGTTGAGCAGTAAAGCTGCGGATTGAATGCTGCCTTCTTGATTAATCGCTTGTAGCGTTTGCCATTGTTCTAAGGTCGTTTTTAGTCTCATGAGTCAATTTTTTAGACAGTTAATGGCGAAATTATGAACTTTTCTGTCAGTTTTATAAAGGTAATAATCTTGTCATCGAAAACGAGTCAATAAGAAGAGGAGACTCAAGATGGCGAAATTATTGCAAGTTGATTTTGAATTTCATGGTCCGTTTGGTGACGAGATGTCGAATGCTCTGGTCGACTTAGCTAAGTCGATTAACCAAGAGCCGGGCATGATTTGGAAAATCTGGACTGAAAGCGAAAAAGACAAACTCGGTGGTGGTATCTATCTTTTTGAAGATGAAGCCACGGCGCAAGCTTATCTCGAAATGCATGCCGCACGCTTACGAAAAATGGGCGTAGTCGAAGTACGAGGTCAAATTTTCGATATCAATGTGCCGTTAACTACGCTCAATCAAGGGCCTATTAGAGGATAAGGAGATGATGACCAACCGCACTTTTCTAACCGTTCATGGTGTCGTATATACGGTATTCGCTTTTGCGTTGTTTTTGTACCAACCATAATGTGGCCGATCTATGGAGTACAAATTAACGACCAGTACGCGCTGTTTTTATCGCAGCATACTTCGATCTTTTTAGGTGGAATCGCTGCGGTGAGTTTGATGTTACGTAATGTGGAATCAGGGCATACTGCGAAACAGCTGTTTAAAGCATTATTGATCACTAATGGCTTAGGGGCAGTGATTACTACCTATGCCGGCATTATCGGAGTATTTGTCGGTTTTGGTTGGAGTGACCCAATATTCTTTGTCTTGCTTAGTTTGATTACGTACAAGCAATTAAGAGTGCAATAGAAAAAGCCCTGCTGTTTCTAGCAGGGCTTTGTCATATTTGGTTTAATTAGCGATCTAAATTCAAGTTATGATTCGCTTTTGTACGCGTAGTTATAGTAGCCGTATCCATAGCCGTATGAGTTAGATGCTTTTTTCTCAACTGCATTGAGAATCACACCTTTAACTTCAACGCCTGATTGCTCGAAGCGACCTTGCGCGACTTCAATCTCCTTCAAAGTCGTTTGATCAAAACGAGCGACCATCAGAGTTGTTCCTGCAAGCGCGCCAACAATGCTTGGGTCGGTAACTGCGAGTACAGGCGGCGTATCGATGATGACTAGATCGTATTGTGCAGACATCTCGTCAACAAAGCTCTTGAAGCGAGGGTGCATAAGAAGTTCTGACGGATTTGGTGGTACTTGGCCGCGAGTCACAACATCTAAATTATCAATGGATGTAGATTTAATGATGTTGCTAAGGGATGTCTTACCGCTCAAGTAATCAGAAAGACCGTTGTCCCAGCGTAGACCGAAGCATTGCTGCAAATAACCTTTACGCATATCCGCATCAATAAGCAGCACTTTCTGACCGGTTTTCGCAGCGACGGCCGCAAAGTTGGTCGATACAAATGTTTTGCCGATAGATGGTGCAGGACCTGAAATCATAAGAACGTTATTCTTCGCTTCCATCATTGCAAAGTGCAAGCTAGTGCGAAGACTACGTAGAGCCTCAATGGAAAGATCGGCTGGATTAGCTTCCGCTAGAAGGACTAGCTCATTGTTGCTGCCTTTGTTGCGCTTAAGCTTGTTTGCAAATTCCAGTTGTTGAATAGATTTTGGAACGCTTGCGTAAACTGGCATGCCAATCTGTTCAATTTGATCTGGTGTTTCCACACCACGGTGGAATGCTGCACGAATTAATACGAAAGCAACGCCTGCCATACCGCCAAGCAGTGTTGCTAGCACAACGATAAGCGCTTTTTTCGGCTTAATTGGCTTAGAGAAAGATTGAGCGTTATCTAAGATTCGAACGTTGCCAACTGTTCCGGCTTTAATAATGTTGAGCTCTTGAACCTTGTTCAATAGCTGGATGTAGATTTGTTGGTTTACTTCTACATCGCGTGTCATACGTAGAACTTCACGCTGTGTTTTCGGTAACTTTTGAACTTGTTTATTAAGACGTTCTTTCTCTTTTAGTAGTGTTTCACGTTTATCAAGTAGCGACTTATAAGCTGGGTGATCCTGTGTGAAGCGTTGGCTGATCTCACTTTCTTTGAATGTAAGCTCATTTAGCTGTGCTTCTAACTCAACCATTACTTTCAGCGTTGACTGAGCTTCAAGGCCTAAATCGATAGATTCATTTTCTTGACGGAATCGATTTAAAACGTCTTCAGAAGCGGTCAGTTTTGTTTTGATGTCTGGGAGGTGACCTTTCAAGAACTCGAGGCTTTGCTCTGCCTCTGCAGAATTTCTTTGAACGTTTTGTAAGAAGTAGTTTTGGCTAATGTCGTTCAAGATATCTTGAATCTTAGCGCGGTCTTCACCAGAGAAGCTTAAAGATATAATCCCGGTTTGCTTACCACGTTCGCTAATCGATAAGTTTTCTTGAAGTTTATTAATTGCATCTAATTTACTGATTTTGCTGACCGTGAATGAGTCACCAGTTTGAGCCACAAGTTCAGTCGCCAAAAACTGGTATCCATTCTTCTCAAGCAGTTCACCAACTTTACCTTCTAGAATGACGTTATTGTCATCTTCTAAGAGCCTGAACGTCTGTTTTTCAGAATCAATAACTTCAAGAGTTAAAGGAACGCCAACTGCGTAAGAAGGAGCATTAAATCGTGAAACGCTCAGACTGATTTGCTCACCTTGTAGTCGAGCTAGGCCTTTACCAATAATTGGCATGTAGTTTGGAGAAACGACAGTCGTTAAGTTGAACTTATCAACAGTACCGCCCAAGATCATACGAGATTTGATGATCTCTATTTCTGTTGTCGCTGATGATTCTGCTGAAAACAGCTCTCCCATATCACCAACCATCGCTGAAATACCACCTGAACTCTTACTTTCGATTTGGATAAGAGCGTCAGCTTTATAGATAGGTGTTGATAGAATGGCAACGCCGACGCCTATAATCGAAAATAGGACTACGGTACATAGAATGAGCCATTTGGCATCGAGAATGATCCCAAATAACTTTCCCAAATCGATCTCATCGTCGGCTTGACGTGATTGCTTAATAGTTTGTGTTGTCATTACTTTAACTTCTTAAATACCTTGCCATTGGCGTTTATTTAGCCTTGCGGCTTATAGTTTTTGAGACCACGCTTTTGCTGCTTTTTCTATAAGCGTATATGCATGTTCGAAAGCTTCTCTACTTTGTCTGTATGGATCAGGGATGTTTTGTTCATTTATCCACTGTCCAAACAGCATCGTTTTACCTCGTGCCTCAGGAGCGATTTTGGTTAAGGCTTCTAAATGACCTTTTTCCATAACCAATATCAGATCGTATTGAGCGCAAAGCTCAGGTGTTAATTGTCGTGCTTCGTGTCCATCTAAGCTTACGCTATGTTCGTTCGCGATAGTGGTTGCCATCTCGTCAGCAGCTTTTCCCGTTAGATGGCTCTTATCTACTGCGATTCCTGCTGATGCGACATGTTTGTTTGGTAGTAAAGACTGCAAAAGCCGCTCTCCTGTTGGAGAGCGGCAAATATTACCGACACAGACGACAAGAATATTAGAAAACAAATGCTTACCCTACTTTAAGTTGTATGCTTATGATCTCAACTGAATTGCTGGCTTCTTTATATTGCGCAATTGAGCTGAGTAGCTATCGATTACGTGCCGCAAGAGATAATTTTCTTGCGGCACGTTGTTTTACGGCCAAGTGCGTACTCGTAGTACACCTTCAGTTAGTTCATTAAAGCCGGAAATGGTTGGAACGAGCTGAGCAATCACACGATTCCAACGACTAACAGGTGCAGCCGTCACATAGACTATGTCGTAAGGGTTGAGATCAAACTCAGTACCAATCACCAAAGCAGAAGCGTCAGAAACATCTAGCTGATAAATGTCCGCCATTTTAGCTTCTTCTTTTGAACGTCTGATGACAAACACACCGGTAGCATCTGCGGAGATTTCACTGATACCACCAACGTTGCTAAGAGCCTCAGTAAGGCTCATGCCGCTACGATCAATTTTGAGTAATTTCGGATCGTTAACCTCGCCCATAACAAATACTTTTTGCGCATCGTTTCGAGGAATATGAACAATATCACCAGGCTTTAGAAGGCGGTTTTGAGTTAAATCGCCTTGTTGCATCAGAGCATACAAAGAGACGTTTTCAACAACGCCATTGCGTGTCAGTGTCGCATTACGCCAATCAGCCTCGGCAGCCAGTCCGCCAGCTCTATTCACAGCATCTAGAAGTGTAAGGGGGATGTTTGTAATTGGTTGTTGTCCTGGCTTGTTAACTTCGCCAGTTACATAAGTCTTTTTAGAGCGAAATGCCGCAACGCTTACATCGACCTGTGGGCTCTCAATGTATTTTGCAAGGCGGCTTGCAATGTCTGCACGAATCTGACGTACGTTTTTGCCTTCAACATGTACGACACCTATGTAAGGGTAGAAGATCGTGCCATCCGAATGCACCCAGTTACCCGCTTCGGCTGAGCTTCGGTATGAGCCCGCTGGGATCGTTAGCTCTGGGTGATCCCAAATAGTGATATTTAGGATATCGCCAGGTCCTACTTCGTATTCATATTTTGCGATTTCAATATCTAACTCTGGGTTTGGTTTTGAAAAAGGGTCCACTGAATTTAAAGACGTTACGCGCTCCAAAGTTAAGGGATAAACGGTAACCTGAGACTCTATATCACTCGATTCAGTGCTCATGACTGTTTTGTCACTGACCGAAAGGTGGCTACCAGGCAAAGTACACCCTGTAAGAAGGATTGGAAGTACTGATATCCCCAAAAATTTATTAAATGTGTTCATTGGTTTATAACTACCGAAAGAAAGTTTGCCGACTGAAATTGATTCATTCTAATTGAACTGAGTTTCATCAATATTGACGATTTACTGCAGTTTTAAGCCTTTAGAAAGCGAGTCCATTCAGAATTATTTGTGTAATAAACACTCCAAATGGCTGCTAGCGACTTAGAGCTCTTAGTTTTATTAATGAAGGTGTGAAAATCCGACCCACAAAAAATAGTCAACTATTATCCATCTGGTTGCAATAAAGGCAACAAGTTACTCGAAAAAATACTGACGAATACATGACAAAATTGTGTCTATTTAGCGTTATTGAGATGAATGCATGATTTTGCACAAGCAAACAGGCAGTAATGTGAAAAAACTCATGCCAAAGTTGTATGCATCCTATTTACACTATATGCAACTGCCGTTATGCTTCGTGTTGCGGTCGGATATAACAACAAATATTGGAGCTAATTTTGAAAATCAAACTTTTAACGGCAAGTGTGGCTGCTGTTCTACTAGCAGGTTGTGGTAGTGACAGCGATCCTGAGGTAAAAACATACTCAGTACAGGCTTATGACCCAGCTGTTATCGGCATGGAAGTATCTTATGACTGTGGTGGAGACTTAAAAGGTCAGGCTGATGAGCTAACAACAAACTATGAAGGCATGGTTGGTAAAGCTCGCATTAGCCATATCGACGTAGTGAGTGCACCAGGTGAATGTACTTTCACATTGAAGCATACTGATAAGAGTGTAGATGCATCTAACGGAAAACCTATTACGTCTGATTACAAGATTCCTAAAGGTCTTGCCCAAGCTGACTCTTTAGTTACAGGTTCTCCATTTACAACGTTGGTAGCTAACTCTCTAGATGACGGAGAGGTATACTCATCAGATACTGCTGAAAAAGTATTTGCCAATTTAGGTATCGATATCAATGCAAGTGGTAAAACAGTTGACGAAATCCTTCGTGATACAGAGTCTGTAGTTGCTAACCTTCAAAGTGAAGGCGGCAATAGCGAACTTGCTACGAAGCTAGTTGCTACGGCAAATATCGTGTCTGATATCATTAAAGCGAACCCAACAGCTGCACCTGAAGCCGTAGCTGTAGCTGCAAAATCAATGGCAGAAGAAGTGATTGCGAAATACCCGCATTACCCTAAAGCAGGCGCGGATTCTGAAGAAGTGATTTACGTAGAAATCTCTGAAGAAGATACGAAGAACGTTGTTGAGCAGGTTGAAAAAGACATTGCTGCAGGTAAGCCTGTAGACCAAATCAAACCTACCGTTCCACCAGTTCCAGATGCGAAGCCTGGTAAGCCAGTTGATCCGGTTGCTCCACCATCAGGCGGTTCAGGCGGTAACTAAGCAAGTTTTTGCTGATAAATTCTAAAGGCCTCTTCAGAGGCCTTTTTTGATCCTATCGTATTGTAGTCATCACCTTTTAGTGAGCCCTTTTCTGTTTAAGTAAGGCAGGATGTGCGGACGTGATTCGCCAGCCAGTTTACTGGTGACTTCTTGTGACCAAGTACTCTGTTTTTGATTGCTCGAACGGTTTGCATAGTAGTTTCGCATAGTTTGGTCATACGTCTGAATATCATCCAAGTTTAGATATTGATACTGATTCTCATGCACCACGACATGCTTAGGTAGGCGAGGTTTTACTTCAGGGGCTTGATCTGGATGACCAAGACACATACCAAACAAAATGGCAGTATTTTTAGGTAAACCTAATAATTCGTCTACTTTTTGGGCATTGTTTCGTAAACCACCAATATACACACCTCCTAGTCCCATCGACTCCGCCGCTAGCAAGCAATTTTGTGCCATGATACCCGAGTCTACAGCGCCTATTAGCGTTAACTCGGTAAAGTCAGCTTGAACATCTGGGTTGATACTGGCGTGGCGCTGGTAATCAATACAAAACACCAAAAACTCAGCCGCGCTTTCAACGTACCCTTGATTTCCGGCATATTGAGCTAATAGTGTACGTTTTTCTTTGTCGGTCACGCGGATAATTGAAACGACTTGCAACATGCTTGATGAGGACGCCGCAAGGCCGGCTTGAAGAATGGCATCTAATTGTTCGCTCTCAATCGGTTGTGAGGTGAATTTTCGAATTGAGCGGTGATTGAGAATTGTTTGAATCGTGCTGTTCATGGTGACTTAACATCCCCTGTTACGTGTAAAGGCTGAAGACTCACCTTAGCGACATTTGATGAGTCGGTAAACTATCTCAAAAGAAAAACAATGCTTGGCGCATAAGTGTGAAGGCGAATCGAGAATACACCACTCTTTCTGTTTGAGAGCGTATATACTGTTTTTAGAATCAATAATTTAAATGCAGTGGAAAATATGAAAGAACTCATTGTTCATACAGTTACGGTGTTTATGGGCTTCTTTGCCATCATGAACCCTATCGCCAATATCCCCATCTTTTTGAGTTTAACTGCTGATGAAGATAAAGAAACCATCCGTTCCATTGCGCTCCGCTCAGTCTTTATTGCATTTATTATCATCGCGATATTTTCTATTGCAGGTAAGTTAATTTTTGATTTGTTTGGTATCACGCTTTATGCATTGCGAATAACAGGCGGTATTTTGGTGTTTTTGATAGGTTTTAACATGCTTCAAGGTGATTCGACGCATCAGAAAACCAAAGAGAAGGCGTATTCACCAGCTCAGCAACGGGCGGCATTGAGTATTGCAGTGTCTCCATTGGCGATGCCAATATTAGCTGGGCCCGGAACGATTGCTACCGCGATGAACTTTGCGACAGCGGGTGGTTTCGATCAAACCATTATTACTATCGTTTCTTTCGCTGTCCTTTGTGTGATCACCTATGTACTGTTTTTGTTTGGAGACAAATTGGTCAAAGCGGTTGGACCAAGTGCTCTAAATGTTGTGACTAAAATGATGGGCTTAATTCTAGCGGTTATTGGTACTCAAATGTTTATTGATGGCGCGGGCGAAGCCTATAAAACGGTTTTCTCCTAGATTTCTCTTGGACCTTGCCACCTTGGTTAAGCCCGCAATTACATTTCTAACGGGTACGGATTTTTTGAACTTTAGTTTTCATTTTCTAAGAGAGAAATAAATAGACTTCACCTATTTCAATAATAAGAATATTCAATTGTTGTGATTGCACGAATTTCATTACTCTTTTGGCAAGGAGAATGGGGGAAATATGGCAACAAAAGCAATTGTAGTAGAAGGTGGCGCGATGCGAGGCGTCTTCGCAAGCGGAGTGTTAGATGCGTTTTTAGAGCAGAGTTATAAACCGTTTGATTTTGCAATCGGTGTATCTGCTGGTGCATCAAATTTGATTGGGTATTTGACCGACTACCCGCATCGCAGTATTAACGTCATTACTAAGCTGGCCACAAGCAAACGCTTTTTTGACCCGACTCGCTTCGTTAAAGGTGGGGACCTCATCGATGTGAAGTGGCTGTTTGAAGAATCTAATCGCTTGTATCCCGTCGATGAAAATAAACTGTTTAATGGCGTTCCTTTTTTCGCAGCGACAACAAATGTAGATACAGGGCAGGCAGATTACTATCGCGTGACACGTGATAATTTTCACCATGCGATTGAAGCGACAACAGCATTACCGATTGCCTACAAGCATACCCCTTGTTTTTCTGGTGGTTGTTATACCGATGGTGGGGTCGCTGATTCTATCCCAGTGCGTGAAGCTTATCGTCGAGGGGCTCGCGACATAACCGTAGTACTCTCTCACCCGCTGAATTATGCCAAAAAGCCAGTTAAGACCACATGGCTGATGAAGAAACTGTTTGCGGAGCACCCCAAAATGGCGGATGCGATGTTAAGACGTGCAGATAACTATAATCAATCATTAGAGTTTATTCGTAACCCTCCACCAGGAACACATGTTAGGGTAATTGCCCCACCAGATAATTTTCATGTTCAGCGCTTATCAATGCGACAATCCGTTTTACTAGAAGGGTATGAAATGGGACTGATTGAGGGGCGAGCGCATCTCACTAGTTTATCTGGTGTTCATGGTTTAGACCGGGAAAATTGTCATTTTTGCGTTTGATTATAAAAGAGCCTCATAGTGAGGCTCTTTTTACTTAACGTTCGAAGGGTGATTTAGTTGACTTTATCCCAAGCCATCTCCCAGTGTGAACCTATTCCAGGCTCGTAATGGTTTGCGCTTTCTTTCCACTGCATACAGTAACCAGAGTATGGGAAAGGTTTACATTGATAAATGCCCCCGTCGCTGGCAAGCACTTTTGTGCCCGCAGTGTAGCTAGATAGTCCTTCAGGGAAGACAAAATCGTACTCACCAGATGGTGGTGGAATAACTGACTCTTCTTTTAAGTGAAAGTCGAGTGTTTGCTGATCCACCAAGTTGCCATCTTTGTCCTTAATACGTGTCACGAGCATATGGTGCCCCGGCTCTGATTTACTTAAAGCGAGCGATATCGCCTCTACCGAGCCGTCTTTCATTTCGTTTGCCCAACTTGCAAGTGGTTCGCGATGGTGATTGTAAACGGTGAGTTCTGCATTTAAATCGCCTTCAGCAGTTAGTGTCAGATCCAACGTTGTCGGTGTTGACTCAATGATATACTCGTCTGCTAAGCCATCTACTGTGAGTGAGTATTCTGGGACAGGAGTTTCAATGTTATAGCCGATCTCTACTCGCTCAAGGCCGCTATTTGCTTGCAGATACACCGGATTAGTACCATAAACAGGAGTGAATTTATCCTCTGCATACTGCCCGGCTTGCAGTTTTGCTTGTTCTTGGTTTAGCTTAGTCGCGAGTGCGTAAGACCAGTTTTTCGCTTGGCCCATTGCTGCATCGGTAATTTCTAGTTCAGTTCTATACGCCACGTTTTCACCTGCTTGATCAAATACGCGTGTATAAACCGAATCCCCAATATTTAAATCCATTGTAGGAATAATTTGACCGCCTTGCTTCCAACCTGGAATAACGGGACTGTCACCATCAAATTTCACATCGATCACGTTATAAAATGAGGCTGCAGTGTCGCCAACATCCCATACTGCCAGGATGACATGGTATCCCTCGCGAGTAGGCACATTACATTGATGGCTTACCTGTTTCGGGGGTTGAACCATATTGCCGTCGACGACACAGAAAGGAGTTAGATCAAAAGAGTCTCGTGATAGTGAAGCGTTTGGGTTCCAATCAGGCTTGGTGATGTAATATTTCCAGTCGCGCGTCACGTGGTTAGCGGTAAATGTCCATTCAAAAGTTTGTGTACCTGCTTGAATAGGGCGTTTTACCCAACGGTCGGCAGTTTGCTCATCAAGGGCAGCTGCTAAAGCGGTTTCGGCACTCGCTATTTTACCATCGCGAGGCCCTGTTTCGGGAAAGCCATCAGGGCCTTCAACGCTTTGCGGTTCATATTGAATCGCACCGCAGTTATTATTTTTTTCGTTAGTATCTGGCGTTGGATACTTACATAGTGCCGAGCGACTTGCAGCGACACCACCATTGGTTTCTGATACATAACCGTGAGCCGCAGCACCTGAGCTAATGCTCGCAAGTGCTAACGCGAGTACGGATTTGGTTGGAAATGATTTCATCACATGTCCTCTGTTATGGCTGACAAACTAATGTCACACCCCGGCGCATGCTGAGCATAAAGCAACGCTACAGCAATTGGACTTCGTAACACTGCGTTATGGTAACCCCGCTATCATGAGCATTCTTTTAGATTTTTAAATGCTGACAGACCGGAAGCTTTGCGTCCCACCCTTTCGAATGGTTTGCCGAAATGTGATTGAGCAGCCAAAATTTAGCTTAAGAATTTACATGTGGAAAAGTAAACGTCACTGACATGGAATCCTGTTCTCAAATTGAAAGATAACGATATCTTAACCTCGTCAATATTGTGCAGTGTCGTATTGCAAGGTATTGATTTTAATTTTGTTTTTATCCTTTTTATAGTCATGGTGAATGAGTGGGGATTGGGGATAAGTGGAGAGGAATCGTGCTAAGGGTGGAAGAAGTTCTGTCTAAAGGGCGGATTGTACCGCCCTCTGAATGGTGTTATTTCGGCATGATGACAGTATCAATCACGTGAATGACACCGTTTTTAGCTTTCACATCGGTTGCAATGACATTTGCATCGTTAACCATGACTTTATCGCCCATGGTTTTAATCATGACATCTTGCCCCTGAACCGTAGTCGCTTTGTCTAGCTTAACAACATCGGCAGCCATCACTTTCCCTGGGACGACGTGATAAGTCAAAACAGATACTAACTTGTCTTTGTTTTCCGGCATTAAGAGCATGTCGACTGTGCCGTCTGGCAGTTTTGCAAAAGCGTCATCCGTTGGTGCAAAAACAGTAAAAGGGCCTTCCCCTTTGAGAGTGTCAACCAGGCCCGCTGCTTTCACCGCAGCAACAAGCGTATTGAAAGAGCCATTTTCAGCGGCAACGTCGACAATATCGGCTTTCATCATGCCATGCTCATGAGCCTGAACGGGAAGCATAAAAGATAATGTCGCCATCAGTGTCGCCGCGATAACTAAGATACGTTTGAACATAATGTGTTCCTTACTAGTTGAGGGTACAACGGATTCCCTGGAGTGTGTTTGCATTTGTACGCATCGTGATTGAAAGATGATCATCGCGTCCTACTTTCTTTTGAGGGTCTAACATGTCGCGCAAGAATTCGTCTGCCTTCTTGTTTCACATCAGCTCGTTTCCGCCACGTCCATAAGCGCTCTCTTGCTGCCTTAGCTGCGTTGTCTGGTGCGATAATAGGTGCAAGGTAACGGCTATCTGGCTGCAATTGATACATGACAGCTTCCATCTGGGTCATTGTCCAGGGCTCGAATAAAAGAGGGGGAGGAACCATTTGTAACTCAGGCACCCACTTGTAGATGAACGTACCGTTAGGATCATGTTCTTGGGCTTGCTTGATCGGATTATAAATACGGATTGTGTTAGTCCCGGTTACTCCTGCTTGCATTTGGAATTGTGGGTAATGAATTCCAGGCTCAAAGTCGAGAAATAGTTGCGCTAAATGCGTTACACCTACTCGCCAATCCATGTTCATGTGGTGAGTAAGAAAGCTAACCAGCATGGCACGCATGCGAAAGTTAATGTAACCAGTGTGGTGCAAACAGCGCATGCAGGCATCAATCAAAGGTACGCCAGTATGCCCGGATTTCCATGCTGCTAACTTTTCTTCATCGAAAGTACTACTTTGTCTAATCAATGGTTCGTAAGCCCGATTAACGCAGTAAAACTCCATGTCGTATTCCGATTCGAATTTTTGGATGAAGTGACAGTGCCAATGAAGCCGTGAAGACAATGCAATTAAGCTGCGACGAAATCCAGCGACTTGCCAGTGTTTCAAAAGGTATTGATAAACTTCACGCAAGGATATGTTACCCCAAGCGAGGTATGGAGAAAGTCGAGTACAGGCTGTGCGTGAGGCTGTGGGACTAGAAATGCTTCGATAGTAATCACGACCTCGACGATGAAAAAAGTCCTCTAGTGTTTTCCAAGCGAGCCGGCTTCCTCCCGTTTGCATTCCTTTGCATTTTGATAGCCAGGATGATGGTGGCGAAAACGAACAGCCGAGAGCTTCTGCATCCAATGAATGCAATAAGTCGGTTTGGATCTCAATAGGGCTTATTGAGGCTCTCATGACAGAGTCCCAATGTTTGTCCCAACCTTGCCGGTTTTTTGCACCTCTGATAACAGCACCGTGTTCGAACTCAAACCAGTCGATGTTCTGCTCATACAGCCAAGCGGCAACTTGTCGGTCTCGTTCAAAGGTGCAGTTGAGTCCTATTTCTTGGTGAGAAAAAACAGCGTTGATTTGATATTGCGCTTGAATTGATTGGAAACATGCTAAGGCATCGTCAAACAGCACCGTGATTCGATGCCCATACGCTTTGAGCGTTTCATCCATGTCTTGCAGTGATTGCCAAACAAATCGCCAGTGGCGCTCAGAATAGTGTGGGTTGTTCAATAGCAATGGTTCAACAATATACAAAAGCACAGTTGGGTGCTTTGTTGATAATGCTTGAGTTAGTGGTTGATGGTCAGTCAGCCTCAAATCTCGCTTTAACCACACGACATTGATTGTTTGCATCGGAATCCTCTTTGTTTCCGATGTTGTACGCAAGTAAACCGAAGAAATCTCATCCAATGATCGGTTTTATTCTACAAAACGTAGAGGTAACTTTCAGGGAGGTGACACATGGCAATACCATTGAGTAAGTTACAAAAATACTTCTATGTAGACAAATTGGTCATTCATTCGCTTGATCTCGCATTGTACCAGGCATCTGTCGTGATTGATGGAGAAGCGCAATTTATCACTGATGACAACGGTATCTTTTTGAGGGCTCATTCCCTGATCGAGATGCAAAAGAAGTGCAGGAATATCAAAGCAAATAAGCAGGTTCTAGTGCATCAAAGTGCTTATGATGAAATGGTGGGGCTACCCGAAGGCAAAAGAGACAATCAACTAGAGGTATTGGTGAGGGATACAAAATTGTATTGAAAGAGTATTGGTGCGTAGTAAAAGCGAGCCACCATACGGCAGCTCGCTAAATATAAGGAGAGTTGGGCTTAGTCTTGTTTACGCTGCGCTTCTTTTTGCGCGTACTTAGCGGCACGTCGGGCTTCTCTTTGCTTGGCACTTTCACCACCAACATGCTGCTCGCCTCGCTGCTCTGCAAGAACAATTTGTTTTTCACGCTCGCGGAATCGAGCAATTTGTTCTTCTGAGTGTGTGCCGTGACATTTTGGACAGCTCACGCCTTGCTCGAACAATTCTGACTGTTTGTCTTCTTCAGTGATCGGTAGACGACAAGCGTTACATAAATCGTAATCTGCTTTTTCTAGCTGGTGGTTCACGGCAACACGACCGTCAAATACGTAACAATCGCCTTCCCACATGCTCTCTTCTTGAGGAACTTCTTCAAGATATTTAAGAATGCCGCCTTCTAGGTGGTAGACCTCATCAAAGCCCTGTTCTTTCATGTAAGCAGTTGATTTTTCGCAGCGGATACCACCGGTACAGAACATCGCAACTTTCTTGTGTTTTGCCGGGTCCATGTTTTCTTTTACATAGTCTGGGAATTCACGAAAGGTTTCAGTATTTGGGTTTACAGCGCCTTTGAATGTCCCGATCTCGATTTCGTAATCATTACGTGTATCGACAACAAACACTTCAGGATCAGCAATAAGATCGTTCCACTCTTGAGGTTTCACGTAAGTCCCCACTACGTGGCGAGGGTCTATACCTTCAACACCTAATGTTACGATCTCTTTTTTCAATTTCACTTTGGTGCGATTGAATGGCTGGGTCTCAGAATACGACTCTTTGTATACGGTGCCAGTCAAACGAGGTTCGTTGTTTAGCCACTCCAGTAGCGTATCAATACCTGCACGATCAGATGCAACAGTACCGTTGATACCTTCACTTGCCAGTAGTAATGTTCCGCGAATATGGTGTTTTTCCATCAACGCAAGTAATGGCTCGCGTAGCTCTTGATAGTTATTCAGCTCAACAAACTTGTACAGCGCACAAACTACATACTGACTCATGAGGTTTCCTTTAAAAATACAGGTGGTCAACGACCTTAAAATTTTAGCGGCACGAAGTATACCTGACTAAACTAGTCGGAAATACGGACAAATTATACGGATATTATGAGTAGGCGGGGCCTGGCGGTCTTTGATAGGGGGTGCATGTCCGCAGGTGAAGCCGCTATGTGTTCAAATTATAAGCATTAATTATAGTGAGTCAGGTAGGTTGGGGCCGATACTTTTGGTTTAAATTTATGTTGTTATTCTGTTTTAGGCCCTTCAAAAAAGTTAGGCGCAAGAAGCACCAAATAATCACCGGAGTCATTGACAAGGAAAGGACATGTCGCAGTTTTATACATGAGGTGGTGAGGGATAAAGGTTTAGGGACAAAGAGTGAATGACTGATCGCCATTGTTCATAAACCGCTATAAACGCCTTTTCACCACATACTGAAAAGGCGTTTTTCTAACGTCTGCCGTGCTTATTTCAACGTAGCTGCGGTCTGTTTGCCCATGGCTATGAGCCTATCGAGAATACGTTCACCGTCGGCACGCAAACCGTTGTGCTCGTACTCGTTGGTGAACCACGCTTTTGAATTTGGGATTAACGCGAGCGTCTCTCGGCTGATATCCATTTCAACAAACATATCATCGGCGTAAACGGCGCAACTGACAGGCACTTTATTTTGAGCCAGTTGAGTTTGATCGTACAGCGCAGCCCAATCTTGTTTCGCGGCTAATATTTCTGCGGCGTCTTTTAGTGGCTTGAGGTTAACGTATTGGTCGAACATCCATGGGAAGACCATTTCCCCCGTAAAGTAAAATGGCTTGCCAGATTCATAATTAAACTCTGGTCGGGTTTGGCGAACGCGGTGCGCACTCCAATTCGACGCGAAGCTTTGGCAGTAAATCGATTCATGTAAAATGGCGTAGATCGGGTTGGTTTGGAAGTTTTGCTGCGCCAACATATCGTTTAAGAACTCATAACGAAGTTGTGGTTTGCCGTTCACTTCAATCAACGCGCTTTCTAGCCAATAGTAAGTTGGTAAGAAAGTATCACTCACACCAAAGTTGATGCCGATTTGTTGAAATTGTTCCACCGTGAAGCGTTGACCATTTGGTAGGTACTCTTCATTTTCTAGCAAGTGATTCGCAATGTTTTGGCAAAGTTGTTGCGCACTTGGAAATTGTTGGAAGAACGCTTGGTTTTTCTCCATGGTGCGTTTGAAAGTGGCTTCATACACATCGTCGGCATGACGTGAGACTGATGGCACGCCACCTGTGATGTAGCTTTGTAGCAAGCTGTCTGGGAACAAAGACAAATAGGTGAGGGAGCAAAACCCACCAAAGCTTTGACCTAAGATCGCCCATTTTTCGACGCCAAATTGCTCACGAATGTATTCCGCGTCGCGCACGATGTTATCCGCTCGGAAGTGGCTCAAGTAGTCTGCTTGTTGCTCTGGCGTGAGGTGAGCAAGCGTCTGGTGATTAATTACGCTGCTGTTGCCCGTACCGCGCTGGTCGAGAAGCAAAACTCGGTACTCTTGCAGGGCGCGTTTTACCCAGCCATTATTGCCGTTTTGACGTGGAGAGGGAAAGCCAGGCCCGCCCTGAAAGTAAACCAACCAAGGTTTGGTCGATTCTTCATCGCCAACTAGGCAAACCGAACGGGCGAAGACTCTAATGGTGCCTTTGCTTGCGTCTTGGTAATCCAGAGGAACGGTAAAACTGTGGGGAGTGTAATGCAATCCTGCGTCGATAAATGATTGAGCGTTCATTGTTATCTTTATTTCCTTATTGAGGGGTAGCGCTACTTTACTGCGAATGGCGCGAAGAACCAACGCTATTTCCCAATTGCCTCTTCAGTTCTATACCTTGGTCAAATCAATGTAAGTTCAAGAAAATGAAACGATTAGCGACTGGTGCAACTGGTTGAGTGAGCTATGCTCAATAGAGTTGCGACAAAGTAAGAGCATGGAGGAAGTCGGATGAAAGTGTCACTGGCTCGATGGACAATTGTGACTTGTTTAATAAGCGTACCTACTTTTGCCGTTGTTACGCCCAACCCACCTCAGTTACAGGCAAAAGGCTACGTATTAATGGACTTTCAATCCGGTGCCATTATTGCCGAGTATAACGGGCGAGCAGGCCTTGCTCCGGCGAGTTTAACCAAGTTGATGACCGCTTATGTAGTTGGACAAGAAATCAAAGCGGGGCGTTTGAAATGGGATGATGTTGTCACCGTGAGCGAAAACGCGTGGTCGGCCAAGTTTCCCGGTTCTTCTAAAATGTTCATCAAACCGAAAGATGAAATTAGTGTTGCGAACTTAATGCGCGGCGTGATCATCCAATCAGGAAATGACGCGTGCGTTGCACTGGCTGAGCATGTTGCAGGCAGTGAACGCGGCTTTGTTGCCTTGATGAATGGTTGGGCGGAGAAATTAGGACTGCAAGACACCTATTTTGTGAACTCCCATGGTCTTGATAGTGATGGCATCCAAACCTCACCAACCGATATGGCAAGACTCATGCAGTCGATCATCAGCGATGTTCCTGATGTGTACGCGCTATACAGTGAGAAAGTCTTCAAGTGGAACGACATTACGCAGTACAACCGCAATAAGTTGTTGTGGGACAATTCCATTGATGTCGACGGGGGAAAAACCGGCTACACCAGCAATGCCGGATACAGCTTGGTGAGCTCGGCCAAAGAAGGAAGAATGCGCCTTATCTCGGTGGTGATGGGTACGCCAAGTAAACAGGCTCGGATCAGCCAATCGAAGAATCTACTCAGCTATGGTTTTCGCTTTTATGACACCAAGCAAGTTGCTAAACAGGGGGAAGTTGAGTCTAAAGTTCGCGTTTGGAAGGGAAATGCTAATCAAGTTGAGGCGATCTTTGCTAAAGATGCCTATCTCACTCTGCCTCGTTCAATGACGGCTGGGCTTGATAAGAGTGTGGTGTTAAATGAACCGTTGATTGCGCCGATCGCGCAAGGAGATGAGATTGGTAAGGTCGTTTGGAAAAGCGATGACAGTACCGTGGCGAGTTATCCCTTGGTCAGCAGCCAAGCGGTAGAAGAGGGCTCGTGGTTCGGTCAGCTTTGGGACAGTCTGGTGTTGTGGGTGAAATCGTTCTTTAACTAGAATAAAAACGAGCTTTTTTGTTGATGACCGCCCAGCTAAACGCTGGGCGGTGTTTTATTTAACCGTTTATTCCGACAAGGTGATGATTGGTAAATCGTCCCAAATCTTACTTTCATCCGATGCGCCACCGGAGAAGTTCCAAGGGCCTTTGTCTTGTTCTAGCGGACGGTAAGTTGCCGAAAGGCCGTCTAAGTCCCAAGTCGTGACATAGAAGCGGATACCATCGAGCGAATCTGGGCGGCCTAGTGCATCGCTAGCAAAGTCCATCGAAATGGTGTTGTTGGCTTTGTCTACCGTGACCATTGGTGCTGGCGTTACGGCTTCTCCCCATGTCGTCGCATTTGCTCCTTTGGTGTTGTAAATCGAGCTTTGCCAGCCAAAAACAACCGCATTGCGACTCCAGGTTCCGTTTGGCATAGAAGCGTTGATCTTCGGTAGCTCAGACAAGTTGGTTGCGGTTTCTTCAGGTAAATCAATAAAGATGGTGAAACCCACGTGGTCGAAGCCGTTTGGTGGCAACCAAGTGTCGGTGATTTTGTCCATAGTGAAGGTCAAACGTACGTTACTGCCAACGGTAAACACTTCTGCCTTGTTGATTGCGAGTTGGCTGTTGTCTTTGTCGAACGTTGGATCGGTTGGTAATGAGTAGTTACCGTTTGGACCGCCCATGCCGTCTTGTGCATCGCCCGCATCATCAATGGTGTCATCCGGCGAGCTTGACCAGCTTAGGTTGGAGACAAAATTCACGTCCTCGATGCCTGCTTTTTTCTCGGTGGAATAAATCGCGAAGCGGTGCTGTTGCTCGCCAATCGCAAAATGACGAGTCGACAGCGTGACACTAAACTGACCATCATCGCCTACAGTAATGGTTTGCGCTGTTTCCAAGTTACCATCGACGACGAGGTTCAACTTCTCGTTGGCGTTCGCACTACCCGCGATAACAATATCACCAGTGATGGTTTGTCCTTCCCAATCCTGCGCTAGTTGGATGTTGAGGTCTGGCGTATCTACAGATTGATTGCTGCTTGTTTTTGAGTAAATCACTGCAGACTTGGCTGGTAGCTCAAGGGTTACGTGACCATTTTCATCTGCGATTAACTGTTCTGGAGCTTCTGCCCAGTTCGACATGATTTGTTGTTGGAAGACGGTGCCGCCAACTTGTTCTACATCGAGTTGGTTCATCAACATCGGCGAGTTGGATGTGTTCATCACAACCAAGACTTCGTCGTTATCCAACGTTCGGGTAAAGGCGAACACGCCCGCACCCGCTTTATCGCTGCCAATCACTTTCATTTCGCCGCGTGTCATGACTTTGTTTTCAGTGCGTAGCTTGGCAAGTTCTTGAATAAACAAGTACATCTCACTGTTTTGGTCGAATGAGTCTACGTAGTTGCCATCTTCACGATACCCTCCGGCGAACATCGCATCGCGCGCTGCTGACATTGCTTGCTCTGTACCTTGGTAAATCACAGGAATACCCGGTACGCTCATCATGGTGATCAATGCTTGTTTCATGTCATTCACGCTACCTTGCGACAGAAAGCGCGGCATGTCGTGATTATCAATGAAGTTCGGCATGATGTATGGATTCGGGAACATCTCCATCATTTTCTCAAGACGGAAACGCAAATAGTCGGTCGGTTGCCCTGATGCAAATACGCGCGTCATGGTCGATTGCAATGGGAAGTTCAGTACCGAGGTTAGCTGTTTCGGCGAGCCACTTTCACCGATGTAAGTCAGCATCTTCTCTTCGCCTTCGGTGTGGTAAGGCGTAGATGTTTCGAATACTTCACCAAAAGTGAGGAAGTTGTCACGACCGGTATCAACCGCTTGCGTCATCACACCATCGTCGGCGTATAGGAAATCGTTCCAGAAATCGTGTTCAACAAACTTCACCGTATCGATACGGAATCCGTCGACGCCGACTTCGCGAATCCATTTTCGGTAGCTCTCTTTTAGATAAGCGCGTACTTCAGGATCGGACGTATTAAGGTCATCCAAATCAGAGAGTTGCCAGGTTTTTTCTTGTACCGGATCGTTGTGGTCGGTGATGGTTGGCGTCCAGTGGTAGCTGCCTGTGCCATCTTCTTTACACTCATTCTTGTTGAGCGGGTAAGGCAGTTCTTGTCCTGCTGGTAGCGCATTTTCAATCAAACGGAAACCTTGGCAAGGTAGGCTAGGATCGTAATTGTATGGGTCATCGTAAGTGAAGAAGTTACCTACGTGGTTGGTCACGATGTCTTGAATCAAGAACATGTTACGAGCGTGCACTTCTCGCGCTAACGCTTGGTAGCTTTCCATGTCACCAAAGTGCTCATCCACTTTTTGGAAGTCACGCGCCCAGTAACCGTGGTAGCCACCATAGTTTTGTTCTGCATCCCACCATTGGTTTGCCACTGGCGGTGTAATCCAGATAGAGGTAGCGCCTAGGTCTTCGATGTAGCCCAGTTTGTCACTTACACCAACCAGGTCTCCACCACTGAATTTCTTGTCTGAGGTAGGATCGTATTCATTCTGACCTTGATCGTTAAGCGTGTTGTCGCCGTCGTTAAAACGGTCGATCATCAAGAAGTAAATGATCTGGTCTTGCCAATCAGGAGATGCCACGTGGCTGCCTGTATCGATTGGTGTGGTTTCGTCGCTTCCACAGCCAGAGAGAGCAAGAGCGATCGCTAAAGGAAGTATTTTTATTTTATTCATTGGGTTAGGTAGAGTTTCAAACACAGTTTCTGCCTCCGTTATGCAGTAATGCAGAAACGATAAAGCAAAGGTTTGAAATGGAGAGTGTCATTTCACGCCAAAAAAGACGTGAAATGATGTCACGAAGAGACGATTTTGATCTGACCGACAGTTTTAATTGAGCGGTTGCACAATAGGATATTGTATCGGGTAATGCTCTTTCGCGAGCTCGTTGCCGGATTCATCATAAAGGCGGAAACGGCACTGCTTTGCAGTTTGAGTGAGCGATAATTGCAGCACCCAACAAGCATAATGTAGCGAGTGTTGGGTCAAGCGCATTGCGTGAGGTGTGGGGTCATCATCGGCGTAACAGTCAATCCTCGCAACGTTTTCAAGTCGGCATGCCAGTTCGATAAAGAGCGTATATTGCGCCCCAATGTTAATAAGTTGCCGAGTCGGGACAATATATTCCGCTGCGCCAATTAAAAGCCCTTTAGAAACCACATAATCACGCTGGTGGTTGTTCTCAATGTAACGCTCTCCATCGACTTCATAACACAGGCGAAAGGTAAGGGGATGCGCCACCGGAAGTTCGGTCGTTGCCCAGAGTTCGGTGCCATGACTTAAAAAACGCTCGAAGAAGGCGGGGTAGCGCCGCCATGCGCCATCACGGTCACGGCATTCTACCGAGACCACTTTTTCAAACGCAATATTGTCCACTTCCATCCAGATTTTGCCGACAGGTTGGTCGATGTGGTTATCGTCGAAGGTATTGGCTTTGGCGTAGTACAAGCGGATCGGTTGTTGATTTAGTTGAGTTCGGTTATCCAAACATTGTTGGCGATACTGCATGGGGGAAAACGGATACCAACGACGAAAAGTGCGGTGAAAGTTCGATGGTTCTTCGTAACCAAGTTGATAGGCGATTTGCTGCGTCGTGAGTTGGGTGTCGGCAAGCAAAGTGAGTGCTTGCTTTCTTTTCGCGAAATCAACGCATTGAGAGTAGCTCATTTGCTTTTCTTGCAGTCGACGTTGCAAGGTGCGTTTGGAGACGCCCAGTTGCCTTGCCGCTTGCTCTAACTTGAGCGCGTAATTGCTGTTTTTGATGAACAATGCGTTCAAAACACTCAGCAATTCTGGTTGTTCAATTGGTTGGTGAGAAAGCAGCAAATAAACATGTTTCACCAAGTCAAACACACTTGAGCTCGTTTTAGAATCTCGCGTTTCCCCTAGAAAAATATCGGCCGCGAGTGGATTGCTGGCTGGAACTTGTACCTGTATTGATTCGCTTAGCTCAAGCATTTCCAATTGCATTTTGAGCAAGCCAAACACCGACTCTGCCCAATTTGGCATATCGGCCGTTCTGCATTCGACTTGCAGATGGATTTGGGCATCACCATGTTGAAATGTGACGTACAAACGGCGGTCGAATAATGAAACACTTTTACTCCACCAAAGCAGCCCTTCTTGGAGGTTAGGCGCTTCTTTCAACATCATGCATTGCAAGGCAACCAACTTCTCAATGTGCCAATATTCGCCGGCAATTCTCAGATGATTGTGACCGAGCTTTTTGCACAGAAAGGATGTAATAACGTTATCTTGAGGCAGCATGAGTTGAGTTTGGTTGCGAGCAAACATGCATTATTGCCCAAAAGATGAAGAAGTTCAGTGAGAACGCTCAAAGCCTTTCTTATCGTTTTATTTTCAAATTTATTTTGAAAATGTTTTTAATCGAAATCGGTTTTTCCCTTTATCTCATGAGGTTATGCTGTTACACAGCTTAAGTTCATTAATTGGAGAACCTCATGGATATCGTACAAGCTGCAAAATCTCGTTACTCAACGAAAGTGTTTGACCCAACGCGCAAGCTACCTCAAGAAAAAATCGACGCAGTTAAAGAGCTGATTCGTTTTAGTCCATCGAGTGTGAACTCCCAGCCTTGGCATTTCATTCTGGCAAGCACAGAAGAAGGCAAACAGCGCATCGCTAAAGCGGCGCAAGAGAACTACGCGTTTAACGCGGCGAAGATTCTCAACGCTTCTCACGTATTGGTGTTTTGTGCGAAAACAGGCATTGATAACGACTACATTGAAGCGCTAATGGCGCAAGAAGAAAAAGATGGCCGATTCCCAACCGAAGAAGCGAAAGCGGCTGTGCGTGGTGGTCGTAGCTACTTTGTGAACATGCACCGCTTTGATCTGAAAGATGCGAATCATTGGATGGAGAAACAAGTTTACCTCAACGTGGGTACGTTGTTGTTGGGTGCTTCGACGCTAGAAATTGATGCAGTGCCAATTGAAGGGTTTGATCCCAAAGTGCTGGATGAAGAATTTGGCTTGCGTGAAAAAGGTTACACCAGCGTTGTGATCGTGCCGCTTGGCTACCACGCGGAAGATGACTTCAACGCGAAAACGCCAAAGTCTCGCTGGGACGCAGAAACCGTATTCACCGAGATCTAATTCGAGCTTACTTGCAGGTTACGTAGAACCCTGTAATCAATATATAAATCGCAAAAGAGTGATAAAACGATGATCCACTTAGTTGCAGAAGTGAAAGCCTATCCAGACAGCAAGGATCAGGTGGTGAATTTGCTTGCTGGTTTACTAGAGCCAACTCGTCAAGAAGAAGGCTGTTGCCAATACGAGTTGTATCTCGACGAAAAAGTTGATGGCCTATTTATGTTCCAAGAAATTTGGGCATCGCAAGAGGCCTTGGATAAGCATTTGCAAAGCCCGCACATGGCGGCGTTTCTTGAAACATTGGAAGAGAACGATTGGGTTGAGTATACCCAGATTCGTCCTCTTCGATTTATCGCCTAATGACAGAAGGTTGCCAGCACGTTGGCGCGTTGTTGGCAGCATTTTTGTTGGATAAAGTCGCGGAAAGTCCGAATCGTTGGCGTCAGTAAGCGACGATCGGCGCACACCATGTAGAGCGGTACTGGGCCGCAATCCCACTCTGGTAACACTCGCACCAATCTTCCCTCGATTAAGTCTCGGCTGATGTCCATCAACGATTTATTCGCAATGCCTTTGCCTTTGATCGCTAACCGATGTGGCAAGTCACTATCGTTGCTCATCAAGTTACCGCTGACCACGACTTGTTCTTTCTCGCCGTCACGCGTGAGCGTCCATTTGTTGTAGACCGAATCCGCGACCATGTAGCACAAGCAATTGTGTTGCGTTAAATCGGCAGGAGAGGTGAGTTCTGGATGTGTGGCTACGTACTCTGGCGATGCACATAAGATCCGTTCGTTTGCCCCACACAATGCCAACACGACCAGATTAGAGTCGGCCGGCTCGCCGTAGCGAATCGCAATATCGACAGGCTTGGTGTACATATCCGTCAAGCTATCGGACAGCTCTAGTTTTATGGAAACATTTGGGTAGAGAACGATGAACTCATCCACCCAATCGAGCAACATATTGCGACCAAAATCGGAGGGCGCAGTAATGTGCAGTTGACCAGATAACTCGCCACGCGCACTTGAGATCTGATCCAACCCCTCTTGCAATGTTGCCAACGCTTGCGTGGTTTTGTCTAAAAACAGTTCGCCTTCTGAGGTTAAACGCAGGCTTCGAGTGGAACGCACAAACAACGGGAAACCGATTTGCCCTTCAAGACGCTTAATCGATGCGCTAATGGCGGCAGGTGTCATGTCCATGCTGTTAGCGGCTTTTGAAAAGCTGCCTTGGCGCGCGGTTTCGACAAAAATATTGAGGTCGTTGAGGGCTTTCATCGTGAAAAGGATGTTTGTGAAGTTTGAGCTACTATAGGGGAGATGAGCAAAGTAATTCAAGCTAAACGCCTTTGAAGGTGAAAACATTAGGTTAAGTGGTCACTTTGAGTTAGATTAGCCCGCCACTTACATCGTTACTGGATTAACAACATGAGCAACGAACAGCCGAATAACCCTCTGCATGGGTTGAGTTTAGAAAAAATCGTCACCCGACTAGTTGAACACTTTGGTTGGAATGGCCTGTATGAGCGCGTTCGAGTGAACTGTTTTAAGAAAGATCCGTCGATCAAATCTTCTCTGAAGTTTTTGCGTAAAACGCAATGGGCCAGAGATAAGGTGGAAGCGCTGTACATCGAGACATTCTGCTAACCGCTCTATGGTCTGCAGCAAGCGGCAAGCAGATTCTTAGTCTCGCTATGGCTCGCTAGAATGACGTAGCTTTTCTTATCGCGTAGGCTAGAAGAGTCGCTCTACTGATACGTTTAAAGCGAGATTCCGAGTGACTCACTTAGGTTCTTCTGGAATCGCTTTTTTAGATGGTTTTGTAGAGGTCAGAGCCAAACTCGAACCGTCATTCTGAACCGCGAGGAACGAGCGTGATTCAGAATCTACCCTCAGATTGTATTGAGTTTATTCATGGCTTTATGGTCTGCAGCAAGCGGCAAGCAGATTCTTAGTCTCGCTATGGCTCGCTAGAATGACGCAGCTTTTCTTATCGCGTAGGCTGAAAGAGTCGCTCTACTGATACGCCTAAAGCGATTTTCCGGATGGTCACTTAGGCTTATCTGGAATCGCTTTTTTAGATGGTTTTGTAGAGGTCAGAGCCAAACTCGAACCGTCATTCTGAACCGCGAGGAACGAGCGTGATTCAGAATCTACTCTCAGATTGTATTGAGTTTATTCATGGCTTTATGGTCTGCAGCAAGCGGTAAGTAGATTCTTAGTCTCACTTTGGCTCGCTAGAATGACGTAGCTTTTCTTATCGCGTAGGCTGAAAGAGTCGCTCTACTGTTACGTTTAGCGAGGTTTCGAATGATTCACTTTAGGCTCATTAGAATGACGCTAGTTTTCTTATTGCGTAAGTTGGAATGGTACCTCAGCATCATTCCCGATAGCGATGAAGAAGCGCAGTCGGGAACCTCGCCTTTAATCTCTCGTTTCTTGCTACTCCAAATGATGCGTACTACCCACGGTTCCTTCCAAGTCTAAAATCGACTGGCGAACGTGATCTGGAATCGCAGCTTTAACGTTGTTCTTAAAATCGAACATCACACCAGTGGCGGTCGCGATGGTCGCAATTTTACCCCACTTCTTACTCAGCACTTGGTACTCCATTGTGATGCGATCTTCTTGCATGTCGATTACGCGAGAACCGACTAATAGCGTGTCTGGGTAAGTAACAGGCAATTTGTAGCGGCATTGAGTCTCGCTCAGTACTGGCCCAATTTGCGAGGTCTGCAGGTCGACCAGCAGGTTAATTTTGTTGAAGTAATCTAAACGTGCGGTCTCGAAGTAGCGAAAATAGACCACGTTATTAACGTGTTGCAGAGCATCCATTTCACCCCATGCGACTTTTATCTCTGTGATAACGGGAAAGTCCTTTAACAGTGTGTCCATTTTTATTGCTCCTTTTTCATCTGCTTTGCCACAAATTGCGACGCGACTTATCACTTTGAGCATTTATTCTAGATGTAATCATTTAATATGTAATAAAATTGTTTTTAAAATGTGAAATGAAATAGTGGTTTGATTATGTAAACTAGAAACTTTACATAATCGAGTTGAAGGCGTAAGTTTAACTAAGAGTAACCAGATAGGAGGTGTCTCATGATTGAACTCAAAGGTTTCAACCTCGCAAGAGTTGAGAAACGCATTGATTGGACAGGTGAGCTGTTCAGTTTGAGAATATCTGGCGCGCCTCTTTCCTTTAAAGCTGGCCAATTCACCAAGCTTGCTTTGCTTGATGATGAAGGTAAGCCGATCAGCCGTGCTTACTCTGTGGTTAATGCGCCAAGCGAGCAATTCGATTGGTTGGAATTTCTAATAGTAGCCGACCCTCAAGGACAACTTTCTCCACGGCTCCAAAAGCTTAAATCTGGTGATAGCATTTATGTCGGTGCCACCGCACATGGCGATTTAATCCATGATTCTATTCCTAAACAGGCTCATGACCTGTGGCTGCTATCTACAGGTACGGGGATTGGACCGTTTTTGTCGCTGCTGGATGATATAAACTTACCGCCTCACAATGAGCGCATTGTGCTGGTTCATGCCGTTCGTTTCGAAAAAGATCTGGTTTATAAATACCTAATTGAACAGCTTCAGCAACGATATGAAGGCAGATTAAAGTATATACCGATAGTTAGCAGGGAAGTGGTTGATGGTAAATTACAAGGCCGAATTCCTGAACTCATCGAATCGGGTTTACTGTCCAACGCCGCTGATGCGCCATTCTCAGCTCAGCGTAGCTTTGTCATGATGTGTGGGAATCCACAAATGATCAAAGATACCGTGCCCGTTTTACAAGAGCTAGGCTTGGAAAAGTATCGCCATCAAACTGGGGGAAATATCATTTACGAACGTTACTGGTAGCATTTTGTTAAATTGATACGGTTATGCTCAAGATGTAATGATTACTTTTGAGATACGACCGCGATTTAGTATGTTCTTAGTTGAATATTATGTTGGCAATACCTAAACTGCGCTCACCATTGCGCGTCTGTACACTCAGTCATTCTCGCTTAACCAATTACATTGAGGTGACTGAAGTCCATGTATGCTTTTATCGCGAGCAAGCAACAGAGAATCATTGCTGGTTTTATCGACCTGCTCTTTACGATGGTGGTCGTGTTAATCATCGCATTGAGTATTAACTCTTTTCTTAACGACTTTCAGCTCTCTTTAGCAGATAACCTCACGCTTGTTCGTGAAACTCAGGCGTTTTACTTGCTTTCTTTACCAACGGTTTTAATGATCAACTGGAATGCATTGAGTCATGGGCAAACCATTGGTATGCGCATGATTGGTATTAAAGTTGTAATGAAAAATGATAGTAAGGCAACGAAAGTTACAGCAGGGTTAAGGCTTGTTATTAGCTACTTACTGGAGATGCTCATTCCGGGGATCCCGTTGGTAAATTTGGCATTGTTGTTCTTTCATCCGGAGCGACGTTTGTTGCATGACTTGATCGCCAATACTAAAGTTGTCCAAGTTTCCTAATTTTTTGATCGAAAAAGCCACGTGAAGTGGCTTTTTTAATATCGATAAAGTTAACCAGATTTACTGTTGATTAACATATTTCTTAAAGCGAGCTTTGGTTTCTGCGTCTGCTTTTTGGTACCAGAAGTGCAGCATCTCTTCAGCTGTCGAATCCGCTTTAACCGCAGTTGCTCTCACTTGCTTCATATCCGCAGGAACCTTTGCAGGAAGCGTGACTGGCTGCATGGTCGCTGCGCCAGCAAAAGCCACGGCTGCTGCACCGCCAGCTTGGTTATAATCTTCGATTTCACGTACGTAATCACGACCGATTTGCATACCCGGTTTGAGCAACTTGTCCTGGTCAACCGCGATTGCGTTGCCTGAATCATCAACCAGTTTCCAATCTAAGTCTTTGATCTTCTCTTCCGCATCACGTAGGTTGCGGTATTCTGGCATTTGTAGAGTGAGTTCGGCATTGGTCGCGTCAAATCGTGTAACGATAACATCGCTTTCAACACTTAAACGGTCATTACCTTGGTTGAAGTAAGGGGCGAAACGAAATACGACTTGGTTAAGGCCATCAGGTAACGTCAGTGTTCTTTCAGAGGCGAAAAAACCACCCGAAAGATCTGCTTTTTCACCGTTAGCCGCCAATACTGAAACGTTGTCAGGAACACTCACGGTTACATCTGCGAATGCCATGCCACTCATTGCGAGAGCAAGCGCACAAGTTAAAGGCTTGATCAATTTCATTGTTTTTATCCTAAGCAAATTAGTGGTCATCGAGAGTGCATCGTTCATTGCCCGATTGCAACTCCCAAGTGTAATAAGTATGAAAATTTAACAAGAACGTCATTTTTATCGCATTTATTACGACGAAACTGTGATCCAAATAGAATCAAACCGCTGAAATGCAGCGGTTTGATATCATAAGTTATAGATTGAATTTCTTTCTAACTTATTGATTTATTAAATACCAGCACCGTGTCCAGGTTCTGATTGGTCATCAGAAGCGCCTTGTTGTTCTGCCATTTCTTCTTGCTGTTGTGCTTTCTCAATGCTCAACCACCAAACAAATAACTCATACCAAATTGCTAGGATAACGGCACCTAAGAACAGACCAACGATGCCGTAGAAAAGCATACCACCGATGGCACCGAGCAGAATCACAGGCATTGGCACGTCGACGCCACGTCCCATTAACATTGGTTTGAACAGGTTTTCAGAAAGAGCCGCAACTACGACCCAAACAGTAAACATGGTTGCTGTTGAGGTGTCTTGGGTCATGTACATGAAGCCAATCACAGGTAGCACTGCGAGCAACGCCGGGAGCTGAGCGATACATAAGATCATTAGAAGCAGTGTGAGTAAACCTGCTGCCGGAACGCCAAATACGAAGAAACCAGCACCGATCAACAGTGCTTGAATCGCCGCTACACCGACTACGCCAAGCAGTACGCTTTTAATTGTCGCAGCGATAAGCGTGGTCCAGCTTTTTGCGTTTTCACCAGCGGTACGAATCGCGATGGTTCTTAGGCCTGATGCCGCAGATTCAGAGTACGTCATGAAACCTGCTGCAATCGCAAGTGACAAGATTGAAAGCAGTAAACTTCCCAATACGCCCCCCAGTGTACCCAGTAAAGATGTGAGTCCTGCCTTTATTTGTGGCATAAAGGTTTGAATCGCTTGCTCAAGATTAGTAGCGAATAGGGTCCACACTTCGTAGAGCTTATCACCCACGATAGGCCAATCCGCTACGGAAGGTTTTGGCCCTGGTATTTTCACTTGACCATTTTGTAGTACTTCAAGCGCGTGCGTTGCACCATCCACAATGGAGCCTGATACCATAACAAGTGGCGTGACAAGGAGGGCAATACCAAGTAAAGCAATGGTTGTGGCTGCCAGACCTCTGCGACCACCATATACACGCTGCAATTTTTGGGTAAGCGGCATTAAAGCGACGGCTATAATAGCGCCCCAAATAACCGGAAGTATGAAGGGTTTGATGATGTCGTACGTAAACATCAGCAAGACAAAGATCAAGCCAATGCGTATTGCTGATTCCACCATATTACTGATGAAAAGCTTACTGTCGATTTTTACCGATTGTTTATCCATTTTTGTTTACCTGATGATCAATGTTAGAACTGACGAGACTTGAAACAACAATCGCCATATAAAAAACACCTGTGATGGCCTCTAAATACACCACGACTTGAGCCAGTGGTGTTAGAGGACTAATGTCGCCATAACCGAGCGTGGTTAAGGTAACGAAACTGAAATACGCTGCATTGGAGAAGTTCTGCCCCCAAGAAATCGCTTCCATACCGGTAAAGGCTTCAGGCGAAAACTCAAGCAGAATGAGGTAGGCAATCGCCCACATCAGACCAAGTAGCAAGAAAAGCGCTACCGAGCCAATGACTTTGTTGCTGTTGACATGGCCGGTGAAAAGAATCTGTCTTGCGATGGATTTAAAAGTGCCGAAAAAGAACGCAAAGGTGAGGGCAAGCATCACCACATTCATCTCTCTGATGTTGAAAACGGTCTTGATCACAATCACAAGAACCCAAACACCAAACAGGCTATAGAGGAAACGAGACCAGGTTTTGTCAAAGCGAAGGCTCGCAAAACAGACGATAAACGTCAGAACCGTGAAAGCCTGAAGTATGTGTTCAATCGTCCCTTCACCTACGACTTGTGCCATCGCACTTCCTAACAACAAAATCACTAGCGCTAAGGTTAGATAGAAGAAGTTGTTTTCTTCATTAATGTTTTTGAGGTTTTTACCAATGACCATGGCTCTTCTCACTTAGTTATTGTTCACTTTCTGCGGATGACTCTTTCATCACCATGATGGACGCAGAAAGCCCGAATCGAAGATCAACATCTTCAGGAAGTTCTTGTAGGGAGATTCGCACCGGAATACGTTGTGCTAGGCGAATCCACTGAAAAACAGGGTTTACGTTTGGAAGAAGGTTGTAGCCGACCGTGCCGTCTTTGGGCGCAATACCCCAACCAATCGAGTCAACCGTCGCGTCAATTGGCGTGTCTGGGTGAGACATCAAAGTGACACGCGCTTGGCTGCCAGGTTCGATTTGCGCAAGTTGGTTTTCACGGAAGAAACCAAATACCCAAAAGCTGTTTTTGTCGATCAGTGCGAGCAGTGGTTGGTTTGCGACCGCTTGCGTACCGTTTCTAATATCGAGGTTAGATACAAAACCATCGACGGTCGCATAAACTTTGGTAAAGCTGAGGTTTAGGCGTGCTGATTTTAGTTGTTCTTCTGCAGATTTGATTTGCAGTAGCGATTCTTCGTAAGCGATTTCACGACGAATCAGATCCTTGTGAGAAACCGCGCCACGGTCTTTGGCACGAATGTCTTTTAGGCGGTCATATTCGATTTTTTTACCGCGAGAGCTAACAATGGAGCGATCCAGTGCTACTTCGGCTTGAGATAACGCAACCTGGTAAGTAGCAGGGTCGATTTCAAACAGTAAATCCCCCGTTTTTACTTCTTGGTTGTCTTGCACCGCGACATTTACAATTGGGCCTGAAACGCGAGGAGCCACTTTGATGACGTTAGCACGCACTTGTCCATCTCGTGTCCATGGGTTATTAAAGTATTCCTCAAACTTTTGATAGCCGAGCCAAGCTGCGCCACCAAGAATGACAAGATTGAGTGCGATTACGAATAGTTTTTTCATCTTGTTTGGCACCTAAAATTGAATATAAAAGCTGTCGATGGCCACCACATAACCGACCATGATGGCAATAAACGTCAGAGACGGAAAAGTGATGAAGCGAGACAAACGTGTCTTGTTCAATATCATCACCGTTATCCACGTGGCCGTGACGGCGAGAAAGAGCACCAGTAACGTGGGAGAAAAGTAAACGTCTCCCCAAGAAAGTTCATGAGGCATTAGAGATCCTCCGTTTTGTTTTCATCACTGGTCTCAGCCGGAGTTTCGAGGCGCAAAGGCGGCAATACGCGGTTTTCTTCATTTAAATAACCATCCCAGTCAGTTCGTTCTGTCATTTGCTTGGCAATAGATTCACTGAGGAAGGGTTTGCCTGTTTGGGTTTGCCAGCCTCCACCGAGGGCTTTATAGAGTGCAACAACTTGGTTCGCCACGTTCCCTTTGATCGTTGCGTAGCTGTCTTCCGCACGGGTCATTTTTTCTACCGAGTTAAGCAGACGTTCGAATGAAATTTGTCCGTTTTCGTACTGTGTCATGGATATGTTGAACGCACGAATGGAAGAGTTGACCGATTGCAAGCGTAAATCTTTTTGTTGCAAATACAGGTCATACGCTTCGATTGCATTGGTGACTTCATTAACGGCTTGCAGTACCTTTTTGTTGTAGTTCGTCAGCGTTTCTTGGAAGCGAGCATCTTCGAAACGAATGTTATTTTTCACGCGTCCGTATTGGAAAATGTTCCAACTGAACGTTGGGCCAACCACCATGGTGAGCGAATCGCTAAAACTGAAACTGCTGCCATCGGGAACCGTACTGTCGATACCGATGGAACCGAACAACGAAAAGCTTGGGTACAGAGCGGTTTCTGCCACGCCAATCTGCGCACTTTGCGCGCGAGCTTGCATCTCAGAGACTTGCAAATCCGGACGTCGCATCACTAAGTTAGCATCCACTTGCGTATCCAAAAGCGGTGGACGTGGCACAATGGAACGCTCGTCGGTGCCCGATAGCGCCGATTTTCTGCCCGTCGATTTGAACTGGGCTTCGTACTCAGCGATTTGCTTGTGCATCCCATCCGACTGTAGCAGTCGATCTACTTCTTCTGGTAACAGACCCAGTAGCAAAGCCAACACAGTACGTGATTGCTTCATTGCCACTTCGAGGCTCGGTAACGCTGCTTTGGTGGTGTAGAGTTGGTTTTTAGCTTGTTGAACGTCCAATTCTGTAACGTTGCCAGAGTCGAACTGCACCTGAGTAATACGTACGACACGCTCTTGAATCTCTATGTTGCGGCGAGACAGCAAAATACGTTCTTGGAATGTGCGATAGTTGATGTAATTGCGCGCCACTTCGGCGGTTATGGTGACCATGATGTCGTGATACGACGCGATGGATGCGTAATAACCAGCTTCTGCAGATTCGATACCACGAGCGTATTTGCCCCAAACATCCATTTCCCAAGCAGCATCAAACGACAAAGTGGCGTTATTCACGCCCTGATCATTTACGTAGGCACGCGCTAGGTTTCCTGACACGGTTTGAACTTGTGGGTATTGCAAGCCAGTCGAAATACCAAGCAATGAACGTGCTTGGACAATTCGTAGCCCTGCGGCTTCGATGTCTAGGTTTTGCTCATTCGCCAACTCGACTAATTGATTGAGCGTCGGGTCGTTAAACTGCTGCCACCACTGTTGTAATTGTTGCTCGGATTGCTGCGTATCTTTGGCGGCTTTTTGCAACGACCAATCGCTTGGCAATGGCGTTTGCGGTGGGTGGACATAGTCTGGCCCCACAGTGGTACACGCACTGAGCCCGAGCAGGGAAAGTATGGCGAGGCTTGGTTTGGTTAGTTTTGGAAGCATCATATCCCCACCTTTAAAACCGCTTCTGTTGTAAGTTCACCCAATCGATATCCTCGTAGGTTTGCTTGCAATGCTTGATTGCTTCGAACACGTTCCGTTTTAAATTCAGCAAGATATAAAAACCGGCTATCTCAGAATAAGCGTAGTCAGATAAATCCAACTCACTAAAAAAATCTTCCAGTTTATCTTCGAATGTTTGGTAATCCTGACTGTATTGGTCGAATACGGAGTCGAGTTCTTGTGTTGCTTGGTGGCTGGCTAAAGCGCCCGCCATCAAAGGAATGATGGAATCGCGGTGTTGTTGGCGAAGTTGAGTAATCAGCGGATTGGTCATCAACTTTTTCTCGGCGGCCATTAAGATGTTGATGTGATTACTGAGTACATCACACGCTTTGCTAAACGCGCCAATCGCTTCTGGCGTGGTTTTATCAAAGTGTTTGTGGTTGATTTTCGAACCCCAGACTTTGAGCTTTTTCGATGAGACATTGAGCGTCACCAAGTGCAAGGCCCGTTTGAGCGGCGTAATAACCGAGCTGGACTGCTGTTTATAGGTAGTGAACAGCTCTCGGGTATGTCGGAAGTAGCGTTCTTTTATGGTCAAAAAGAGGTGTTCTGGTCGTGAGCTAAACGGGAAGTAGTGCGCGAAAATAATCATGAACACCACCATGTAGAACAACAGCATGATCGTCATGAGGATCCCGAAGTGATAAAACATGTTGTTGTCTAAACCAAGAACAAACAAGCCAATCATATAGAAAATCGTCACTGGCCCGTTAAACAGATAAAAACCGATAAAGGTGTAGATAAAGATAAACAGGCCAAGTTCTAATCCGAGATCCAATTGCGGAAGGATGAAGACGTAAGAAGGTACCGCGAACAAGAAGCCGAAAGTGAACAGCACAAGCAACAAAATTGGGTGCACAGGCACGAACGACAGCAAAGACATAAACATGGTCGAGAAGACCACGAATGAGTAGCCGCCTGGTGGATTGAAGTAAATCCAAATCAGTCCTGCAACCCAATAGGTAACAAAGGTTTTGACCGCAGTTTTAAAGTTTTCTGCGTCCCACCATAGAAACTTGCCTTTCGGTTTCGGCAGTGGCACGTCAAAGGAGACATTGTTCGTCACAGAGTCAATACAGCTAATGCTCTCCGCTAAACGCGACAAATTTTGATGCATCAGTTCCAACAGGTGACCAAGCGTAAGCGCAGAGCCTTTCTCTAGGTGCGCTGCGTCTTCTAGCAACGCTTGGTTGTATTTGACTTTGAATTCCTGAGCACGATAAGCGGGTTCTTTTTCGTCCCAGACTTGTTGGCTGGTATCAAATAGCGCGTCAATTTCCGCCACGGCTTGATCAAAGTTGCTGATGCTTTCACGGTCTTGCTGGTGGCTAAAGTGGCTGTGCGCCGCGACGGTCAATTGTTGCGTTACCTGCTTGTTCAAATGAACTGCCAAGCGCCACTCTTTCATGTAGGCCGACACGTCACTGCATTCCACACTGACCGTGGAAAAACGCTGTTCGAGCGCATTTTGAGCGGCAAACATCTGTTCGATGAGAGTGTCCACGCTAGGAGGTTGTGGCTCTTCCGCTTCTGGATTTTCTTCTCCGCCTTCTTGAGGAGAGATTTGCCCTGCCGATTTTTGCTCGAAATTTTGCAAGATAGCGGTGAACAACGCGCGTTGTGCTTGGTTGAGTTGTTCGATGAGCTGTCTTAGGTTTTGTTCTGTTTTGGTCGGGAATAAGAAAGTTCCCACGAGTGTGTAAACCACCACCCCAAACACCGTCATATAGGCGCGGTCAACGCCATAAAGGAACGCACCTTCTGCGTCACCGCCATTGGACATCATCAGTGTCATCACACCGGTCAGCATGAGTAGCGTAGGATCTTTTTGATAGGCATTACGGAAGTAAAAAATGAATGAGACCACAACCGACACGCTCAGCATGTACAGCAAGCGGTCTTGAGCAAACAACCCCACCAGTAACAAGCCAACCACGGCACCAACCAATGTACCTAACACGCGTAAGGTACCTTTGGCGAGGGATTCACGACGACTGCCTGTGGATGCAATCAGCATCACTGTGGTTGCGGCCGTCGATGCTTGCGGCCAACCCATGGCAAACGGGATCAGATAAGCCAGAGTTAGGCTAAGCGATACTTTAATAGCGAATTTTATTTTGTCGTTCATAGTGTCAAAGTTTGCTCAGGCTTATCGTTATAAGTTGATGAATTTCTTATATGAATAATCAGACTCTTGTTCTGAATAAATTCGGGGGGCGGAATATAGCGGGTGAAAAAGTGTGCTTTGTAAACCCTTTGTCAAAACAAAAAGTGCGTATTTGGCTTGATCTCGTGCTAGCCCTTGGCGTTATTGGTGAAACGCCTAAAACGAGCAAATTCGCGATCTGTGATGATTCTCACTTTTGAAACAAAATCGCTGCATTGTGTGAGCCAATTCTCACCTTATATTCTTCGCCTGGTACCAAAGCAGACCACTTGTACCATCTGCAATGAGCTTTACTGCTTTAAAAAGCATAGATGATGAATGGGTACTTGAGAGGGAAAGTTATTACTTTTTATCGGCTTGCCGATTGTTCGTTTGTTTTTTTGGATCGAGATAAAAAAACCAAAGCGATGCCACCAAGAATGATGCCGCTGGTTAAAAGAATATGCAGTGAAAGAGGCTCGTGGAGTACGACGGTGCCGAGTAGCAAAGCAATGGCTGGCACGGAAAGTTGGCTGACGGCGGCTTGAAGTAAAGAGAGCTTACGTACGACTTGGTACCAAAGTGTATAACCAAGGCCAGAGGCAATGGCACCAGATGCGATAGCGAGCAACACTCCGCTCCAAGAAAGGTGGATTGAGGACAAGATTAATGGCGAAAGGAGCACGCCAATTATTGATGCAGCGATGAATCCCCACGTGATGCCACTACTTGGAGAAGGTGCTTGTTTACCGAGCGCAGTAAACGCAGCCCAACAAACGCCAGAAATCAACATAAGAAGTGCAGAGCTAATATCGGGGCGAGTGGCAGATGGCAACATCAACCAAACAAATCCAACAATTGAAAGGCCGATACCGATGATTTCGAGAAACTGAAAGCGCTCACCTTGCAACCAATAGATCGCCAGTAATGTAAGTTGCACGGCACCAAACAAAAGCAAAGCACCAGTTCCTGTCGCCAGTTGTAAGTACGCGAAAGAGAAAAGGGCTGCGTAACCAAATAACGCCACGCCAGCAAAAAAGCGAAAGCGAGAAGTTGGCCGATCGGTTTTCCACTGACCTCTCACGACAAGCATTGTGATTAAGGTAATCGCGCCAGATATCAATCGAACGAGCGTGAAGCTTCCCGCATCAATTAACCCTTCTGCCAAGGCAAGTCGGCACAATAATGAATTGGCAGCGAACGCCAGCATTGCAATAGCAGTGAGTAAGAAGGTCGACATCCTTGATCCTTAGCGTGTAAATGAACAGCTAGTGTAGATCCAAAAGAACATTTTTATTAGTTGATAAAGTGATTAGTTATAGCTATCAGAGCAAGAAAGTCATTAAAAATAACCAGAGAAAACCTGACCTTAGCCTGAGTCTTACTGTGGTTGGGAAGGTTGTTTGTACAATGACTTAATGGTGTTTTTCAACCATAGCAATTTGGGGTTGTACGCATTGCGTTTATGCCAAATCATGGTAAATGGAATCAGTAACTTGTCTTGTTGAGTTTTGTCTAACGGAATTGGCAAGCACACCAAATCGAGATGCAGCTTTTCTGTGTAACTTTTGCAATAGTGCGGCGCGGTGGTGATCATGTCATGCGTCGGCTGCGCTGCCATAAAAAGAGATTGCTCAAAGTTGGACATCGTCAGCCCGATAGAGCGCTGTAGCCCTAGTTCCGTTAATACTTCATCCAACGCCCAAGTTTCACTTTTTTCCCAAACAATATTGATGTGTTGGTAGCTCAGAAAGGTCTCGAGATTCCACTCTTGCTGTAATGCCGGATGATCTTTATGTAAATACACCATCGGCAGGTCATAAAATAGAATCTCAAAATCCAAGAAATAAGGCAGAAGATCCAACGACTCTTTCGATCTCGGGTGACTCTCTCGGCCGGTAAAACCGATATCCGCCTCGCCCCGAATGATGGCGTCGAGTGAATCGTAATCCCAGTTACTGGTTTTTACTTTCGCTTCAGGGTATCGCTGGTGGATAGCGACGATGAGTCTGTCCAGCACTGTGAGCACTAATGGCGACTCAATCGTGATATCAAAACGCACTCCTTTAGGCGTAATATCGCTGCGTTTTTCTGCAATCTGGCTGCCAATTTGCAGCCATTCTGCAAGATCTTGCTCCATGCTTTGTGCCAAAGGCGTTGGCGCAAGACCTTTAGGTGTTTTGACAAACAAAGGATCATCGAACCAATGACGAAGTTTGTTGAGCGACTTACTTACGGTAGAGGGCGTAACGTTCAGCTTTTTTGAGGCTTTCGAGACGCTTTGTTCTTGCAGCAATAATTGCAGAGTGAACAGTAAGTTTAAGTCAAGTCGCGCTAGGGATTTCTTCATAATGGGTATCGTGAACAGGCTTTGGAATCAATAGTATTAGAGCAAGGCTGATTACGCTACCTAACACTAAGATAAACACCAACATATTCAGAGCACTAACGCCGATGAAACCCATAAACCAAATATAGAACGCTGAACTACAAACTTGAGCAATGCCCAGTAACGAGCTCGCCACGCCAGCTTGTTGAGAGAATGGGCTGAGCGCTTGGCTCATGGCCACGCCAAAGCCACAAGCGAAGCCAGCGCAAATCAGCCCAAGTCCGAATACATAGTAAAGAGATTGTCCATCATGGAAATGGGCAGCACTGAGCACGATGGCTGCGCAAGCGAGCAATACTTGAGAGGTGATCATTAAGGTTCGCTGCTTAAAAATCCCCAATGCCAATGGCGCCGAGAACGAAATCAACATACTGATCGTCGCAGTCCCTGCCATGATGGAAGAATAGCCGCCGCGATCAAAACCAAGCATGCTCATCACGACAATTGGTGAAGCGTTAACAAAGGTCAGAATGGTGGTCACTCCAAGCGCAGTAATGATCAGCCTACTGATAAAAAATCGCTCGAAGAAAGTCTCTTGATGGCTCTCTGGCGCTGTCTGTTCTTCACGTTGTTGGCTGGGTAGTGATTCCTTGAGAACAAAAATGGCCAATACACTGACGAGAATGCCCATTCCTGCCATCGTGGTAAACAAACTCGGCCAAGGAAATTTCAGCATAATCAAGTGACCAATCACGGGGGTGATCACTGGAATGATACAGGTGATGCCATTGAGCATCGACAATACTTTCGCGCGGCGTTCATCGTCTAACGTGTCGCGTAAAATCGCGAATGCGACGACATAGCAAGATCCAGCCCCGATGCCTTGGCAAAAGCGAGCAATCAAAAAAGTGTTTGGGTGCTCAGCCATCCCGCCGAGAAAGGATGCGAGCACGAAGATCATCGCGCCGACGACGGCAACAGGTTTTCGTCCCACAGAGTCTGCAATTTTCCCCGCGAATAACATGGTGGTAGCCATGCCAGCTAAATAGATCGAAAACGCAATATGCAACTGAGATTCACTGGCATTGAGATCTGACGCAATTTGAGGCAAACCAACAAGATACAAATCAATGGCAGTAGGGTAGAGTAAAACGAGTGCAAAACTACAAAGTAAAAAACGGGACATGGAAACCTCTCTATCGAATGGTGAGGATAATAGAGTGCTAAACGTTTGCCTGCGAGTGGGAAATACGACACTAGGTATTTCTATTTACGACATACCCTGTATGAATTGAGCATAAAAACAACAAGGAAGATTATGATTACTATTGAAAAGTATTCGCCTGAGCGACATAAACAAACTTGCGAACTTAGCGTGCTAGAAGAGCAATCGCAGTTTACGGTCGCGGATGTGGGTGAAATGCTTACATGTCTTGAACCTACAGAACTTCCGCATCTGATTTTGGCAGACGATGACGTGGTTGGCTTTTTTCTATTTGATGCAGCTTACAGCGAGAAATACGATTTTTGCCCGAAAAACAGTTTAGGCGTGCGTGCTTTGCTGGTGGATCACCGTCATCAAGGCAAAGGCATCGCCAAGCAAGCCATTCAACAGTTTGCCGATTTCGCCAAACGCCATTATCCCGAGTTTGATGCGCTTTATCTCACCGTGAATTGCCGCAACATACCCGCTTATCAGTGCTATTTAAAATCAGGGTTTGAAGATATCAATGAGCTTTACCACGGCGGCCCCGTTGGACCGCAGCACATTATGAGACAATCGCTTTAAGTTCGCTGTTGGGTGAGTGTTTGCATATGGCATTCAAACTTTTAACTACACAACATTTTAAGATACCAGTGTCATATATACTTTAAGTGTTTAAATGAACAATATGATGGAGTGTCTTATGGATTTTATAGAACGAGTTCAAGCTCTTTCCAAAAAAATTCCGCAAGTATCAGCGAGTTTAGCTACAGAAGAAGCAACAAAAAACGCATTAGTAATGCCATTTTTGCACTCTGTATTAGGTTATGATGTCTTTAATCCAAATGAGGTTATCCCTGAGTTTACTGCTGACATTGCTACGAAGAAGGGAGAAAAAGTAGATTACGCACTCATTAAAGATGGGGTTGTACAAATTCTTATCGAGTGTAAAAAATTTGGTGAGCCATTGGCCACTAAACATGCTAATCAATTGTTTCGGTATTTTTCAGTAACCAATGCTCGTATTGCGATTTTAACTAATGGATCTGAATATCAGTTTTTTACGGACTTAGACGCTCCAAATAAAATGGATGAAAAGCCGTTTTTGACTTTGGATCTTGCCAATCTTGATGAGCACGTAATTCCCGAAGTGAAAAAGCTTACCAAGTCTTCTTTTGATGTTGAGTCTGTAGTTGATGCTGCCGGTGAGCTCAAGTACCTCAATCAAATTAAAAAAGCACTTCATGAACAGTTTCAGAACCCTGAAGAGGAGTTTGTAAAATTCTTTACTTCAAAAGTGTACGATGGCGTCCAAACCGCAAAAGTCAAAGCACAGTTCATGGATATTACAACGAAGGCTCTAAAACAATTCTTGAACGACAGCATTAATGCTCGATTGAAATCTGCAATTGGTGGAGATGATAAAGCACCGATCAAGGTAGACGATAGCGTTAACACCTTTGAAGAATCCGTCGAACCTGCTCAAGATAAGCCCAAAGTTCAAACGACAGATGAAGAGATCGAGGGTTTTAATGTAGTTAAGGCGATATTGCGACAACAAGTTGATGTACAGCGAGTGTGCGCCCGTGATACGCAAAGTTATTTTGGTATCCTGCTTGATGACAACAATCGGAAGCCATTATGTCGCCTTTGGTTCAATACCAAACAAAAGTACATTGGCCTCTTTGATGAAGCTAAAACAGAAACCCGCCATCCAATCGACTCGATTGACGATATTTTCAAATTTAGTGAACAGTTACAAAGTACGCCAGAACTTTACGAATAGGCTTACATAGAAATGCAAATGAAGCTCCAACACATGATGTTTTGATATCTGTGCTGGGGCTTTTCTATTATTCAATCGCCTTAGTTTTGTACAAACCTAGGTATCTTTGAGTTTTGGGATGGACATTTAATTTTAAAACATATACTTAAGGTGACTTAGATAGTTAAAAACCAAGGATGGAAAGATGAGGATTGAAATCGACAATTTAGAACGGTCGCAAGTGATAGCGCTGTTGGAAGGACATTTACAGGACATGTACGCCACGTCACCACCAGAAAGCGTGCATGCGTTAGATTTAGATAAGCTCAAAGCGCCAGAAGTGACATTTTGGACCGGATGGAAAGGTGAGCAACTGCTTGGGTGTGCGGCGATTAAAGAGTTGGATGACCAACACGCGGAGCTGAAATCCATGCGCACCACGCTTACGGCAAGAAACCAAGGTGTGGCATCTCAATTATTGATTCATGTGATTGAGCAAGCGAAGCAAAAAGGTTTGCAGCGCTTGAGTTTAGAAACGGGCTCGATGGAGTTTTTTAAACCAGCGCGCCTGTTGTATGAAAAGCATGGCTTTGTGTACTGCGAGCCGTTCGGGGATTACGAACTCGATCCGAACAGTCAATTCATGACCCTAGAACTGAGTTAGGGCCATGAATTTTTAGAAGCTAAATCCAATCGATTTAGAAATTCAGATTCAAGTTGATGGTTGGCGACAAGAGGCTTGAACGCTCGTCAGCCAATCGCTTTCTCTTCTCTTTCAGTCTCTTGGCATTATCTTTGTCTGGATTGCCATCAAGCTGATTATCGATGACCGAGATTTCAGTATCGATTTGTTGGATGCGTTGCTGGCGTTGATATTCTTGATGACCTAACTGGTAGTTCTCAATAAACTCTTTGCTGCTGCATACACCGTAATATTCTTTGCCTTCGATACCGACAGTGTACCCATTGTCTGGTGAGCAATATTGGATAGTGCCTTTATCAAAGCCTTCTTTCCATTTCGCTCGGTCGGGTGTCACACCCGCTTCACCACAGTCTTCGGTATAGCTATTGATAATGTTTGGATCGTTGCCATCTCGGCCATCTTGATAACCTACGTTGTACCAGTTTGCCGTTTTGCACTCATCCGGAGACATGCTGGCGCAACCTGAGAGCAAAGTCAGTAAAGCCAGGGGGATTAGCGCTCTTTTCATCAGTGACTATCCTTTAAATAAAATCGAATTGATAACTTGAGTTTAAAATGAACACTGTTCATATCAATGGTTGAAATCATTGTATTCACAATTGTGGTGACCCATTAATCTAAGTGATAAATTTATTATGCTGAATAGAAGTGTGTTTGATTAGTATTATCCACGAACTGCGCCTTTGCTGCATCAATCCACTAGCCTTGGCTCCAAATTAAGTGATAATACCAACATAAAGATAAACACCGTCAATGAGGCTAAGACATTGAGCGAACAACCCACCGTCCTTATTATCGAGGATGAATCTGCTATCGCAGAGAACCTGATTCATGTATTAGAGATGGATGGCTACCACGCAGAGTGGTTTGCAACAGCAGGAGAGGGCTTAGCCTTTTTGCAGCATAACTCAGCATCGTTACTTGTGTTAGACGTAGGCTTACCGGATGGCAATGGTTTTGAATTGTGCAAAACCATCCGTGAGTTTTCTGATATTCCCATTATCTTTCTCACCGCAAGAAGCGATGAAATTGACCGTGTAGTGGGCTTGGAGATTGGCGCAGATGATTACGTAACTAAGCCATTTAGCCCGCGAGAAATGCTGGCGCGCATTAAACTTCGAATCAAAGCTAAAGCGCCAATGATGGAGCACAAACCAGAGCCTGTTGCTGTTCCAGAACAATCTCAATTGAGCCATGATTTGGTTGCGCAAAACTTTGACTACGGTGTTGGCGGGCAAATGCTTGGGTTAACTGCGGTCGAATTTAAGATTCTCGATAAGCTGATTTCCGTCTCTTCCAATGTATTGAGCCGAGAGCAGCTCATGGTCGCGGCAGGCATGGCGCCAGAGGCTGCATACGAGCGCAATATCGATACCCACATCAAAGCCATTCGCCATAAGTTGAAGCCGTTTGAGATGTCTGAACGCATCTGTACCAAACGTGGCTTTGGTTACTTTTACTGCATTAAAGGTGAATGATGAATCGCTGGCCGAAGATCCCGCTTGGACTCAGACTGTTTTTTCTCTACTTCATCTTAGTCGGAATGACGGCTTACATGGTGAGCAAAACCGTTGTCCAAGAACTTAAGCCAACCGTGCGTCAAACCACTGAAGAGACGCTGGTGGATATGGCGAACTTGCTCGCGGTATTGGCAGAAGAGGACGTTGCAAACGGAAAGTTGTCTGAGAGTCGCTTCTCCAAACTGCTAGCGGCTTATGGGCAGCGAGAACCTCAAGCGCGCATTTGGGAAATTGGCAAAAAAGCGATTAATCATCGAATTTACATCACCGATAAACAAGGGATTGTGATTGCGGATTCTTGGCAGCAAGACGTTGGCAAAGACTACTCACAATGGAATGATGTGTATCTCACGTTGCGCGGTCAATACGGCGCGCGCAGTACCATCGAAGACCCGAAAGATCCGCTTTCAACCGTCATGCACGTTGCTGCGCCCATCTACCACAAAGGCGAAATCATTGGCAGCGTGACGGTGGCAAAATCTAATCGCTCAGTACAACCCTTCATCGATCTTTCTAAACGCAATGTATTGTTTTGGATGGTGTGGATGAGTGGTTTAGTGCTATTGGCAGGGGCATTGTTTGCTTGGCGAATTCACTCGGCACTGAACAAGCTAGAAGACTACGCGACCAAAATGGGTGAGGGCGAAAAGGTTTCTAAGCCAACATTTCGTATCTTTTATGAGTACGGCACGCTAAGCGACGCATTGGAGAAAATGCGCAACCAGCTTGATGGTAAACAGTATGTGGAAGAGTACGTACAGACGCTGACTCATGAGCTGAAAAGCCCGTTGTCAGCGATTAAAGGCGCGAGTGAAATATTGCAAATGCCGTTGCCTGAAGAAAAGGTTACGCGCTTTGCTGGCAACATTGAGCGAGAGAGCGACCGCATGCAGTCATTGATTGATAAGTTGCTCGAACTGGCTCGTCTTGAAAAGCGTCCTGAGCTAGAACAAGTCGAAGCTATCTCGCTAAAACAAATGGTCAATGAAGTGGTTGAATCGGCGGATGCGCGTTTGAGTGCTAAGTCGGTGATTGCCAACATCCAAATTGATGACCATCTCGCCGTGCTTGGTGATGCCTTCTTACTGAAGCAAGCCGTTTTTAACCTGATGGATAATGCGCTGGATTTTGTTCATTCAGAGGGACGTATTGAATGGAAGGCTGAGGTCACGAAAGAGAAGCTGTGCCTATCGATTTTCAATTCAGGTCCTCACATTCCCGACTACGCGATGCCTCGTTTGACCGAGCGCTTCTACTCCCTAGCTCGGGAAAATGGTGTTAAGAGTACTGGGCTTGGGCTTAATTTTGTTGAGCAAGTGGTCAAGCTGCACAAAGGTAAGTTGCAAGTCGAAAACGTCGATTCTGGTGTGAAAGTGACCCTGATCTTACCAACTCCATAGAAACTCCACATTAGCTCCATTCGTTCTCCAAATTGCTGATCTAGATTACTTCCATCAGCAAATGGAGAATGAAATATGAAAAAGATCCTCAATAACCAACTCGGCACGAAGTTCGCTTTCGTGCTGTTTTTGTTTGTCTTACTGCAAATCCCGCTTTCAATGGTCACAGGGTTGATCTCAGAGCGCTCATATCGCCAAGATGAAGTCAGAAACGACATCGCACGCAGCAGCAGCGGCGAACAGCGCATCATTGGTCCATTCATCATGGTTAACTACACCGAAACCAGTTACCGAGATGACAAAGTACAGATTAAAGAGCGTCGTAAATTCCTCCTACCCAGCACTTTTGATATGAACGCAAATCTGGACAGTTTTGAAAAGTACCGAGGCATTTACCGCGCGCGTTTATACAAAGCACAAGTGGCGCTGAAAGGCACTTTTGATGCAGACGATCTCACGGCATTGCAGGGGCTTGATATTGAAAACATGAGCCTAGTGGTTGGTATTGAAGACAGCCGTGGATTGATTCGTTTGGATGACATGACCATGGCGAGCTCTGAAATCGAAGTCGCACCGGGAACGGGGTTAGATCAGTTACCACAAGGCTTCCACAGTGCTCTGATACTCGCAGACCTAAACGCAGAACAACCTTTGGCATTCGATCTTAACTTCTTGCTGCAAGGGATGGGGCAGCTTCAAGTCACACCAATCGGCAGTCAAACAACGGTTGAACTTTCTTCAACTTGGGCACATCCAAGCTTTATTGGTGATTACTTACCGGTGTCATCAGAAGTCTCTGAAGATGGATTTAATGCACAATGGGCGAGCAACAACTTCTCTACCAATATCGCGCAACTGTTCCAAAGCTGTTTGTCATCGAATCACGCGTGTCATGAGCTTGAACAGCGACAAATGGGCGTAGATTTGATTGATCCCGTGGACCACTATCTGAAATCTCACCGAGCAGTGAACTATTCACTGTTGGTTATCACATTAGTATTTGCGAGTTTCTTCTTGCTGGAGCTGTTCCAAGCGCGTCCGGTTCACCCAGTACAATACGGTTTTATTGGTCTGGCTTTAGCGCTTTTCTATCTGTTGCTGATTTCGATGAGTGAACACCTCGGCTTCAACTGGGCGTATGTGGTGTCGGCAGTCGCATCGACTGGGCTATTAAGTGTGTACGTGAGCGGTATGTTGAGCAACACCAAACACGGCGCGATATTCGGAGCGTGTTTACTTACTCTCTACGGATTACTGTTTGGCTTGCTACAAGCAGAAAGCTACGCATTGGTTATGGGGACATTGCTGTGTTTCGCGATTTTGAGCTTCACGATGGTTATTACACGCAACATCGACTGGTACGCACGAAATAAGAAAGCAGAAGAAAGTGCAAAGGCGAATCATGAAGATGTTTAAACGAGTCACTCTTACTGGTCAGCCAAGCGATATGGTGGAAGAAACGTGCGCTATCCTCCTGCGATTTTCTGCAAAAAATGGACTGAAAAGCTTGGTGTGTTTTATCGCATTGGTCGTTATTGCGCTCTATGTTCGAGACAGCTTTATTCGACCGACATTTGGTGATGTTCTGGTTGTGGTTTGGCTTTACTACTTTCTTGCAAGCTTGTTCTCCATGCCCGTTAACTGGCTGGTTTCACTGGTGGTGTTGATTGCGTTTGCTGTTGAGTTAGGGCAACTGTTACAGGTCGCAGCTTGGCTTGGTATCGAACCTTCATCACCGCTGGCTGTAATTTGGGGCACCACATTTGATTGGAAAGATCTGCTGGCTTACTGCATCGGAGGTCTACTGTGTTGGTGGATGGAAAAGAAATGAAAAACGAGATGAAAGCCATTGTGCTACCAAACCGACTCCGCCATTCCAAACGAGGTATTCGTAAAAGGATCAAAATCTGTTTACTAAAGCGCGTGTACCTTTGGTCACTGACCAATAGAGAACTGCTGTAAACCTCACCTGTTTATATGAAATACAAAAGGGAACTTTAAGTTCACCGGCGCACAGGGTGAGTTAAGATTCCCTTATTAATCGGGTCTATTGAGCTTTCAAGCTGATTTTTGCAGCTATTTGTGGGTAATTTATATGAGGTAGAGACATCTGAAATGTAGTTGGTGTAACTGACAAGCCGGTAATGAAGTAAAAATGAACCACAAACGCTGCCCGAAGGATTCGGCTAAAAGCGTTTTACTCTTTGTTGAGAGGTAATTGCTTAGAATGACTAGGCGGCAAACCTCTCGCCGCGATTAAAACGCTTTTATCTCGAACAAAATTTAACCATGAAAGTTCAATAGACCCTAACTAAGACATCTAGCTGCTATTTTTAATTAGCTTTCAAATGAAAGCTTCTCGCCGAACGTCTCTTTCCAGTCTTTATCGAACTGCTCAACCGCCGGTTTTACTGCTGGATGTGCGAACATTTGTGCCGTCACATCAGTTGGCAATGTAATGGCTTCGATGCCCAGTTTCATCACCTCCATCGCTTGTTGAGTGTTCTTGAAACTGGCTGCCAAAATCTTCGTTGGTAGTTGGTTTTGATCGAGCAACAATTGAAGATCTGCGACCACTTCAACACCGTTGCCGTTCATCGCATCAATGCGGTTTACGTAAGGTGCTAGATAGTCTGCACCGCACAGTGCTGCAAGGAAACCTTGTTGAGCTGAATAGATAGCGGTGGCAAGAACCTGAATTCCCTCTTTTTTCATTAGCTTAATTGCTGCTAAGCCGGTTTCTTTTGCTGGCACTTTTACCACCATGTCGTAAGGCAATTCATTCAGTTGGCGTGCTTCTGCCACCATACCTTCGACGGTTGAACTCACGACTTGAGCGTGAAAGCGAGGTGTACCGCCAAGTGCTTCTTGCATGCCTGCTAGGGTTTCATTCAGTCCCTGTTTTGACTTCGCCAAAATGCTTGGGTTTGTCGTCACGCCTTTTAGCGGTAGGCATTGGTTAAAGCGTTTTACTTCTGCCACATCAGCAGTATCTAAATAAAGTTCAATCATGGTTTCTACCTTAAACAAAATCTTCGTTTTGATGATGGGATCACTATAGATCTGACAATCGAACGAGATCTTGACCTCGATCAATTGAAATTTCATTTGAAACTATAATAATTTCATTAAATGAAAGTTAAGTGAAACTTGTAAACGCTCAAATGAAGCTTTCAGTTCGAACAAAGAAAAGCCGTTGATAAGACTTAACCAGCAAGAAACGGATTAAGTACACAGCGGTAGCACAGACCAAGAGGCAAGCAGAGATGTATTTCAATATTCAACGATTCTCTACCCATGATGGCGATGGCATTCGTTCCATTCTTTTTCTTAAAGGATGCAGCTTGTCTTGCCCTTGGTGTCAAAACCCAGAAAGCCGCAGCGAAAAGCATTCACTGTTGTTTGATCAGCGAAGCTGCATGGAAGATTGCCAGCTGTGCGTTTCTGCTTATCAAGCTACAACTCAATCTACTGCGGGTAGTGAAACGGTGAGCTATGGTATTCAACGCATCGACAACCAGATCATCATCAATCGCAAAGCCATCAAAGAAGACCAACTGATCGCGCTGCGCAATGTCTGTCCTACGCAAGCACTGACCGTCTGTGGTGAAGAGGCGAAATCAGACATGCTGTTCGACACCTTAATGAAAGACAAACCTTTCTACGACCAAAGCCAAGGTGGCGTGACCTTCTCCGGTGGTGAGCCACTCATGCAAGCGGATTTGGTGGCAGAACTCGCACAGCGTCTGCATGACAACCAAGTCTCTACCGCCATTGAATCGTGTATGCATGTGCCGTGGAAGAACGTCGAAAAAGCCGCGCCGCATATTGGTTGTTGGTTGGCGGATTTAAAACACACCGATGAAGAAAAGTTTCTTAACTGGGCGAAAGGTTCACTAAAACGCATCAAAGACAATTTCCGAAAACTGGCACCTATCGCGAAACGCATTGTGATTCGCGTTCCCGTGGTGCCGGGGTTCAATGACACCATCGAAGAGTTGAAAGACATCATCGATTTTGCGGCTTCACTAGAAAGCTGCCAAGAACTTCACTTGCTGCCGTACCACACGCTCGGCATCAATAAATACCGTTTGCTCGATATGCCTTACGAGTGTTCTGACAAGCCATTAAACAAACCAGAACTGCTAGAAAGCGCCATGCAATACGCAAGCGAAAACACCCAACTTAACGTGATTGTAAGAGGTTAACTATGGACCTAAATTACCTTCCTGAGCGTATCAAAGCGCACAAATCGGCACTGGTAAATATCGTAACGCCACCTGTCTGTACCGAGCGTGCAGAGGCATACACTCGTGCTTATCAAGCAAACGAAGACAAACCTGTGATTGTCCAACGTGCGCTAGCACTGCAAGAGCACTTACGCACTCGTACGATTTGGATTAAACACGATGAGCTAATCGTCGGTAACCAAGCGAGCAAAGTGCGCGCTGCGCCTATTTTCCCAGAATACACTGTACGTTGGATTGAAGCGGAAATTGATGAGCTAGCCGACCGCCCTGGTGCAGGCTTTGCGGTCACTGAAGAAGATAAGCAAAGCATCCACAGCATCACACCGTACTGGCGCGGTAAAACCGTTCAAGACCGTTGTTATGGCTTGTTTACTGATGAGCAGCAAGAAATCTTAGCCAGCACCATCATTAAAGCTGAAGGCAACATGACTTCGGGTGATGCGCACCTTGCGGTGGATAACGAGAAAATCCTTAAGCTAGGCATGAACGGTTTGTTAGAGGATGTTCGTCAGCACCGTGCTAACAATGATGTTTCGACCTTTGAAGGCTTGAAGAAAGAGCAGTTCTACAAATCGGTCGAAATCGTACTGCTTGCGATTCAAGATCACATATTAAGCTACGCTGAATTGGCGGCAAAAATGGCGCTAGAAGAGACACGCCCGCTGCGCAAAGCTGAGTTAGAAAGTATTGCGGCAAACTGTCGTCATGTAGCAAGCCACGCACCAGAAAACTTCTGGCAAGCACTGCAATTGAGCTACTTCGTTCAGTTGATGTTACAAATCGAATCGAACGGTCACTCGGTTTCTTTCGGTCGTATGGACCAATTCCTAAACGAATTTTATGTTCGCGATATCGAAAACAGCGCGATTGAAAAAGACTTTGCACTAGAGCTTTTACAAAGCTGCTGGTTGAAGCTGCTTGAAGTAAACAAGATTCGCTCTGGCGCACACTCAAAAGCCTCCGCAGGTTCTCCGTTGTATCAAAACGTCTGTATCGGCGGTCAGAAGTTGAATGAAAAGGGTGAGCCTGAAGACGCAGTGAATCCTCTTTCTTGGGCGATTCTGGAATCTTGTGGTCAGTTGCGTTCGACGCAACCTAACTTGAGTGTGCGTTACCACGAAGGTTTGAACCAAGAGTTCTTAATGGGCTGTATCGAAGTGATTAAATGCGGCTTCGGTATGCCAGCGTTCAACAACGATGAGATTGTTATTCCTGAATTCATCAAGCTTGGCGTAGAGAAAGAAGACGCTTACAACTACGCATCTATCGGCTGTATCGAGACGGCGGTTCCGGGCAAATGGGGTTACCGTTGTACGGGCATGAGCTTCATTAACTTCGCTCGTATCCTGCTCGCTTCATTGAACGAAGGTGTGGATGCAACAACGGGTAAAGCCTTCTTGCCACACGATAAGTCATTAGCAAAAGGTAACTTTGAGAACTTTGAGCAAGTGACAGCTTCTTGGGCAGAGCAAATCCGCTACTACACCCGTAAATCGATTGAGATTGATACGGTAGTCGACAGCGTACTTGAACAGCAAGCTCAAGACATCTTCTGTTCAACGCTGGTGGATGACTGTTTGGCTCGCGGTAAAACCGTGAAAGAAGGTGGCGCGAAATACGATTGGGTATCTGGCTTGCAAGTCGGTATCGCGAACTTGGGTAACAGCCTAGCCGTCATCAAGCACCTTGTTTTCGATGACGCGCAGATTACTCAGCCTGAGCTAGCAAAAGCATTGGCAGAAGATTTCGATGGCATGGAGAACGAACAGCTTCGCCAACGTCTTATCAACTTTGCACCAAAATACGGTAATGATGATGACGCAGTAGACCAACTACTGGCAGACGCTTACCAAGTGTACATTGATGAGCTAGAGCAGTTCGTTAATACGCGTCATGGGCGTGGTCCAATTGGCGGAGGTTACTACGCAGGTACATCAAGTATCTCGGCAAACGTCCCATTTGGCGCTTCAACTATGGCAACGCCAGACGGTCGTAAAGCGAAAACGCCATTGGCAGAAGGTGCAAGCCCATCCTCTGGCTCAGACCGTTTAGGTCCAACAGCTGTGTACAACTCGGTCGGTAAGATCCAAGCGAACAAGATTCTTGGTGGCGTGCTGCTTAACCAGAAATTAAGCCCGGCAGCGGTTGAGTCTGAAGGGGATAAGCTCAAACTTTCTATGTTGATTCGTACCTTCTTCAACCACCACAAAGGTTGGCACGTGCAGTACAACATCGTCTCTCGTGAGACCTTGCTAGCTGCGAAGAAGAACCCTGAACAATATCGTGATCTTGTTGTGCGAGTCGCAGGCTACTCGGCCTTCTTCACCGCACTATCACCAGATGCGCAAGATGACATCATCGCACGTACTGAGCACGAGCTGTAAGTACACTCACTAAGTAAAACAAAAGGCACCGATAGGTGCCTTTGGTTTGAATACTTAATTCGCGAATGACTATACCTGACCGCATTACAGCTTGTGCAAAATGGTCACGCATTTCTTCGTGACGTTGTCGTATTCTTTCGTCATGTAAGCGGTAGTGATCGCGCCCTCTTTCATGATGCAAATGGCATCGAGTAATGAAGCGTTGTCTGATTTGAGATAGCGTTGAATTAGCTCTCTGACTTGCTGCTTATGGTAGCGGCAATACGTTGCGATCTCGCCACTGTCGTCACTGAATTCCGCGGACGTATTGATGAAAAAGCAACCGCGAAACTCGCCCAGCTTTTCTTCAGAGCCATGAAACCAGCCGTTGAGTGCTGTAAATAACTGATCGATCACCTCCGCGCACGTTTGTGCTGAAGAAAGCTTTTCCTCCAACCATTCCATAAATACTTGGTGGCGTTGTTCTAATGCGGCGATGATAAGCGCTTCTTTGCTCTCAAAATGGTTATATAGCGTGCGTTTAGCCACGCCTGAAACATTGAGAACTTCATTGATGCCAATAGAGTTGATGCCTTGTTTGTAAAACAGTGACAAAGCTGTGTCGATCAATAACTGTTTCTTTTTGTTCATAACTATGTCCTCAAAAAGTTCCATAAACACATATTGACAAAGGTAGACAGATTTGTCTATTTTATTTTGTAGACAATTTGGTCTACTTTGAGGTGTTTATGAATAATTTAATTTTATCGTTGGTTGCCGGGCTTGGCGCTACGTTGGCTATTGGCGTATTGTCCTACGTTGAGGTATCACTGACGGAGGTTGTACTCCTGATGGCACCATTTGGTGCTACCGCAGTACTGGTGTTTGGGGTGCCAGGCAGCCCTCTTGCTCAACCCAAAAACGTGATCATTGGTCACTTCATCACGGCCTCTATCGGTATTGCGTTTAGCCAGTATGTTGACGTCACGCCGGTCACGCTAGCGATTGCGACGGGGCTAGGTGTGTCTGCGATGCTGATTACGAAGACCACTCATCCACCTGCGGGTGCAAATCCAATTTTGATCATGGCGTCTGGGCAGGGATGGAGTTTTCTCTTCACGCCTGTCCTGATTGGCGCGATAGTGATTGTTCTGGTCGGTAAAGGGTTACAGTTGCTACAAAGTCAGTACTTAAACCCTCGATTGAATGGTCAGAAGACCTAGTCGGATTGTAGTTAGAGCCGCGAAAGGGAGTGATCTCTTTTGCGGTTTTATCTTTTGTCGGTTTGCAAAAACAAAATCTGATTCTCTCTTGGTATTCAGTCGTATACATCAACATGGTAGTTAAATTGGTACAATGCGATGAACAGAATCCACCCTAAGAAACTATTGCACAGTAAATGGACGGCAATTTCACCTAAAAACAAAGAGAAGCATTTTGTTGTGACGGAAATGGAACTAGATGAAGATGGTAACGTTGTGAGATGTGTCATCGAGGCAGTCATGAGTAAACGCGACCGAGAGATGAACTGGCAAGACCTAAAAGACTCTGAGCAATGGATGCAAGGGTGGAAGTGAGTGACGCTTCGTTGTTGGGCGAATCAAGCAGAAACGTGCGTTGCGAGTAGGCAAAAGTGGTGCTATCTGATACGTTGATAATTCGTTCTAACGCCCACTCAAAGGATTAATTATGATTGATTTCGACAATTCCTCTGTATTTAAGCTTAAGCCGATTGACGTTTCTAATGCCAGAGAAGACTTCCTTAAGTTCTTGATTGATGGTGAGACTATTTTCGCTGCTTTTAAAACAGTTCGTGACCAAGTGGTGTTTACGAACAAGCGAGTGATAGCGGCAAATGTGCAAGGGATTACCGGCTCAAAAGTGGATTACACTTCTTTGCCTTACAGTAAGATCAATGCATTTTCTATCGAGACCTCTGGTACTTTTGATTTGGATTGTGAAATCGAGTTCTTCATGAGTGAGGTGGGAAGAGTGCGTTTTGAAATTAAAGGCTCGTTTGATTTGATTTCTTTCAACCGTATGGTTAGTGAGTATGTACTAGGTTAAGGGATTAGAAATGAGAGCTTCGCTGAGAGACAAAATTATAGAGGTCTGTGACAAAAAGATCGCGAGTAAAGGTGAATTGGTTGGTCTCTCATTTTATGCGTTTTTCGCTAATAAAAATGACGACCCAGAGCTGTTGATGGAAGCGGCTACGTGGTGGATTCAGACTCATCAGCTCGACCACTTCGAAAAAGCAGTAAAAATAAAATCAATGGTCGAGTCGGGGAGCTAAATTAAAAAAAAGAAGTAAAGAAAGCAGACAAATGCTAATAACGTTGCGGACAAAACAGGGTAGATAATGTAAGAGTCCTGCTTGTTGGTTCGTTGAAAACATAGCGAAACAAGTAAGACGTTATAAACAACAAGTAACAAGCTGATCATGGTTCCGCTGTTTAGTGTCATACTTGATAGCTGAGTTAAGAAAAACGCCAATAAAAGGTAATCGAAGACAATGAGCCATAAAAAGGCTTTCTTTAGTAAGTCGCTTTTTCTTTTTTCGGATGATGTTATGTGCATATAGAACTCAACTAAAAAGTCACAGTAACAGAGGCTTTGGTTAGAGAGGTCACCATCAGAGTGGTGACCTTTTAAGATTATAATTCTTGAATTTTTACTTCGCTGGTGGCGGTATCGCCGGAGTAATTGATGACTTCTTGACGAATGACTGGTTGGTTGAATTCAGCCTTCTCTTTCGCTTTTTGCAGTTCGCTTTCTTGGTGGTTGCCAAAAAGGGTCTCAAGCACTTTAGCGGCAGGAGTCGTTAAAACAAACAGCTCAATACGACGGTTTTCGCTAGAATCTGGCTCATCAGGATTAAGCAGCGCTCTATCTGACATACCCGTTACCTGCATTACTCTATCATCCGGCATACCGCCTTCAACTAACGTATTTCTTGCTACGTCTGCTCGAGAGGCTGATAACGCCCAGTTAGATTGACGACCAAAACGCTTTTTAAATGGAATTGCATCTGTGTGTCCGCTGATGATCAGAGGGTTGTTAACACGATGAAATACAGGTGCTAGTGCGAGCAGTAAATCTTCAAAAAAAGGAGTAAGTTCTGCACCACCACGGCTGAACATATGCTGTTTGTAATCATCTTGAAGGACGATACGCAAACCTTGTGGTGTCACCGTGACGTTTACATTTCCCTGCGCATTAATTTGGGCAGTCATTTGCTCAATTACTTTCGCTAGTGCGGCAAGTTGCTCTTGAGTATCGAAGTTACCAGGAATCAAAGAATCAATTTCTGGTCCATCCCCATCACCTTTAAAGTAAGAGCTTACTACATGGTTGGAGTTGTGTTTACTTGGCACAGAAGAGTCCTGTGCCAAGTCGATAGGAGAAATACTTTGTGACGTATCAAATGGGTTGCCGTAACTCTTGTCGAATACGCTTGAACTATGCAAGTGGGCAACAATCGCTTTACGCTCTTCTTTGTCTACCACCTGCATAACCCAAAGTACAAGAAACAGCGCCATTAGGGCGATCATGAAGTCAGCAAACGCGACTTTCCACGCGCCGCCATGAGACGACTCATCATGGCTGTATACTTTGGCACGTTTGAACACTACATGCTCTTGTTTTTGCATTATCCCTCCTGTTCAGCTAACCACTTCTCCATTTGGTTGAATGTTGGTTTGATGTCTAGCTGAATATGTTTACGACCAGCGTCAATGGCGAGCAATGTCGGCTTTTTCGCTACGTAGGCAACCAAGGTTGCACGAACGCACTCAAAAGCAGTCATATTACGTTTTACTCGCTGAGCCATGGCGTTACTTAGTGGATCTAAGCCACAGTAACAACCGAAAATACCAATGAATGTACCAACGAGAGCTGCCGCAACGTGATAACCAATCATAGCGATTGAGCCATCAATAGCTTGCATGGTGATAATGATGCCACCAACTGCTGCAAGAATACCGAAGCCAGGTAGTGCTTCAGCTGTACGCTGTAGTGAGCGTGAAGGTAAAAGCATTTCGTTCTGTATTGCTTCGATTTCTTGCTCTAGCAGTCCCTCTAATTCATGAGGCGACATCTGTCCCATTGCCATTAAACGTAAATTGTCAGTAATGAAAGAAATTAGGCGATGATCTTCTGCGATCGTTGGGTAAGCGAGGAACATAGAGCTTTGCTCCGGAGCCTCAATATGAGAATCCAGAAACTTGTATCCGCGGTTTCTCGCTGTCTCTAGCAAGTTGTTGAGTAGTGCCATTAATTCCATGTAGTACTCATGCTCTTCTGTTGGACCTTTAATGGTCGCTGGCACTTGGCGACGCATTTCTTTTAGTACATGAGGCGGATTACCGATGATCAAAGAACCAGCAGCGGCGCCAATAATGATAAGGAATTCGGCTGGCTGCCAGATAGCACCTAAGCTACCACCGGCCCACATATATCCACCGAAGACGCACACCAGGATAGTGAGCACTCCAAAAAACTTTTGCATCTTGTGACTCCTAAGAGGACATTAATTGGTTGAGTTGTTTCAGCGCTTGTTTGTGAAGCTGACATATACGAGGTGGTGTCAGATCCAATACCAGAGCTATTTCGTGTAAGTTGAGTTCATGTTGATAGAACAGAGTCAGGAGCAGTTGATCGCGCTTAGGTAATTTACCCAAAGCACTGTCTAAACTACGACGAATATGTTCATGTTCCATGCCATCGTATTGCCCGCCAATGTAGCTATCACCGCTGCTCTCCATCAGTTGGTCAAGGCTTTGCATCTCGCCTGCGAGAGCGGCATTTTGGCGGTTGTAATAATCTTGCTCATTCGTCCCTAAAGCCTGGATGATTTCGGCATCCGTTGGCATTCGACCTAACGTTCGAGTGAGATCTCGAGTCACGTCGTTGAGCTCGTGGGCTTGTTGACGAGTCTTACGTGAACGCCAATCTAGTCGGCGTAATTCGTCTAAAATAGCTCCCCGAACTCGACAAACGGCGAAAGCAGGAAAGTGAGGATCGTCAACATCGCCATATCGGCGTCCAGCCTCGACTAGAGCGATAAGGCCTATCTGCTGCATATCTTCAATACTACAGTGAGAAGTGGCATGAACGCGCAGCTGGTTAACTACGCGTTTTACCATGACCTGATGACGTTGTAGCAATGCGTTTTCATCAATTGGTCGTGACGGTGTTGTCACTTCCTCTTCTGTGGTGTAAGTGTCTTGTACATTCATGTCTAACATGGTTGTGCTCCGTTATTGCACAACATATTTAGTCAACAAAACATCGTCGATTTCTCGGACGATGTCTGTTTTAGCAAAAGCGAGTAGAAGCGTTTGCTTCACTTCGTCTTGCAGAATATCGATGGCACCCGCTTGCTGTAATTGATCAAACGTTTTGTCGCTAAACAGTTTTAATAGAGAGTTTTGTACCATAGGCATGTATTCATCGATCTCTTTGATACGCTCTGGACGGCGTGTCTCAATTGCCAGTTCTAGCATCACAAAGTGAGTCTGTTTCTTGCCTTTAACGGTCAAAACGACTTTGTCCAAAGGATGGAAGCTAGGACCTTTACTTGTCGGTTGTTCTGTGACCAAAAAAGACAGTGGAGAGTCTTCGATCAGTGAACCAGAGTCAGGTGACTCTTGAGCGTGTTTGTTTAAGTACCAGATTCCGCCCATAATTGTGACGGCCGAAACGAGGGCACTGGTGATGATCATGGCGATAAACAGGGCGATCATTTGTTGTTTGGTCATAACCTTTTTCCTCGAAGATTCACTAAGCTTGAGTGCTTAGCCAGTGTTCTGAATAGTTAGTTGTTGTCGTGGTTTGGAATGCACCAGATTCTCGTGCGGCGAAAATATTGGCGTCTTCTTCGTTTGCATGTGGGTCATTTCGACCTTGGTTTTGATCAGAGCCAACATTGACATCGACATGAACGAAGTTTTGCTCTTGTAACTCAGTACGCAATCGTTCCGAAACTTGCATTAAAGCTTCTCGTGTTGCTGCGGCATTGGCGTTGATGTGGACACTCAATCGGTCACCTTCAACACGTACAAGTAAATCCAGTTTCCCCAAGTCTGGTGGGTCTAGGCGGATTTTTGCTTCTTGTACATTTTGTTGAGCTTGGAGCGTCACGCGATCATGTAAAACTTGCATCATTTGCTCCCCCCACTTTCCGGCAGTGGTATCAACACGCACCGCTGCCCACTCAGAGCCTTGAGCTTGAACATGACTCGTCGCAACCGGTGAATGTGCAGGTTGTGTTGTAGGAGCTTGTGCTTGAAGTAGAGATGCGGTTGGTTGGCCTTGAACAGGTTGATTCAAAAGAGTTTGAAACTCAGCACCGGAGATAGGCAAACGCGAACTCGATGAAGTCGGCAGACTTTGCTTCACATCTTGTTTTGATGATGTGTTTAACATAGCGTTAGACGAATCTTGAGTAACAGACTTAACTTCGCTCGCAGTCATTAAAGATGACGCTTTTCCTAGTTTCTCAGCCTGCTTCTCTGCCATGGTAATCATACCCTGGGTTAAAGCTTGAGCTTGCGCTGCAAGATCAGTCGATTCTGTTAACCCTGGTGTACTGGTCAAGTTGGCATCCGGATCTGAAGCTGAGCGGTCATCAGTATCAAAACCATGACTTTGTACTTTGTTTGCGCTGTTCAAAGTAGAGGCCGTAAGGTGAAAACTCGGTACCGCTGACGCAGAGTTAAAGTCTTGCTCACCATTCTGCTTGTTCCCTGATTTAAAACCATGAGAAAAGCCGTGTACCGAGTTCGCTTGCTTGATGTGACCCTCATTGTTAGCTGGCGAATTACCCGAGTGCTGAGTTGAAGAAGGTATGATCATTGAGTTAGCTCCATGGTCATTGCTAATTGATAGGCCATAGCGCGTTCTTGATGGTCATTGACCATGTTCATCTCTTTTTTCAACTCGTTGGTCGACTTCTCTAATACTGCGAAGGCATTAGCGTGCACTGTTTTCGCTCGCTGGATTTCAGGTGCAAGCTTAGGATCTTTCAAAAAAGGCTTGTGACTGATCAAAAGCTCTCGCAACTGCAAGTCGTACCGCTTGAGCGCATGCCAATCGGCCGTTTTTGCGGCGAACTGGATGAGCTGAGATAAATGACGGAATCGCTCTGGCGATACTTTATGCTTGTTGTCCAAAATTCATCCAACCTTCACGAATGTTACCCATTACACGCTCAACGTTAACCAAGCGATTTGCATCGTTTTGCACGCTAGCGTAATAAAGTTCGACTTGGCAGAAGTCATACAGCTGGCGTAGGTTTTCCGCAATTTCACCGCCGTTTTCATCATCTAAAGCACTTGTTAGTCCAATCAAGATGTTCATGCATTTGTTGATTCCATTCCCTTTCTCGGCCAAACGATTTGCGGCTAGGTGGCCGCGAATACGTTCAACTTCATCGAGTAGGCCATCGATTAACATGATGACCAATTGGTGTGGATTTGCTGCTGCCGCTTGAGCGTCGAGATCGACTTGTTGGTACGAATCGTAACCAGAATCCATAAGCATGAATATTTCTCCTAAATTTGGAACCAAATGTCTTATTTTTGAGCATTAAACATGGACATGGTTTGGTTCATTTGGGTCATAATTGAATTCATTTGAGTGAATTGTTTGAGATAGCGGTTGTACGACATTTCGTACTTACGCTCTAAATTGGTTTGTTTATCTTTGATTCGGTCTAAGCTTGACTGTATTGCGTCTTTACGCGTGCTGAAGGTTCCTGATGAGAACTTCAAGAAAGGCTCTACCATCGCGTCAAGAGAATCTAGCAAAGCGTCATCCCCATTAAACAACGCCTCTAAGCCTGCGCTGTTTGTTTGTTGAGCTTCTTTGAACTTTTCTTGATCAACTTTCATTTTACCGTTGCGGTCTAGGCTCACGCCGATTTCGCTTAGGCGCATACCATTGTGTTCACCTCGGATTAACCCCGTTAACTGACTCTCAATAGAACGCAATGTCGAGTCGCTAGCGAGCACGCCGCGTTTCTGATCTTCACCGCCAATTTGGGTGTACTGATCGATAGTCGAAACAAGGGCATTGTAGGTTTCCACAAACTTATCTAGTTGTTCTTTAGTGCCTTCGCTATCAGCTCCAATTTTTAAACCGATTGGCGAATCTCCCGCGGCTTGCGGTTTAGATACGGTAATGTCAACACCGTCGATGACACCTTCAAAAGTATTACTTGCGTTGGTTAGTTTCAGGCCTGAGTCTTTTGCACCTAGCCACATAACCGCATCTTGCGGAGCGTTGATTTGCTTGAGGTTGGTGAAGGCGTCTTCAAACCACGCTTGGCCAGTACCCGATGCAGATACGTTGATCTTATTTTCGACACCAGTCTCAGTGCTCGATAGCATAAAGTGTGTTTGACCATTCGAGCGAACTAGAGTGGCGTTAACGCCAGGGTTATCCGTGTGATTGTTAATCGCACTGGCTAAATCACTGATCGTTGCAGTGCCGTCACCATTAACATCAACGGAGGACAAGTCTAGAGTCATTGTTTCACCGTTGATGGTGAATTCTAAAGATCCAGTTGTTGGTACTTCTGTCGTCGCCTCAAGGTCTGCAGGCATTCCTGTAGATACTTGATGCGCCGTTGCCACTTTTTCTACAAAAATCTGATAGTTACCCGTTAGCGCTTTAGCATCCGCGTTTGCAGTAAAGTTACCTTCTTGAGAGAGTGTCGCACTGTTTTTGATGATGCTGTTTGTGCTGTTATTCATCTCTTTCATTGCAGTACGAAAATCACGTAGTGCGCTTTCAACTTTATTAAAAGCTGACAGTTGTGACTGGTACACATTAGCTTGCGCTTGGTAACGGTTTTTGAATGGGTTTGTGTCCAATTGTGCGAATTGGGTTGCCATTTTTACTGGGTCTAAAGAACTCATGAGGTGTGCTCCTCTCATCTCTTATTGGCTTGAATACTTTGAATGCTACGCCTTAGTTTAATTATCAGTGGCAAGATGCGTGCCGTATATTAAATTCAATTAAAACAAAGGTTTAAAGCTATTTTGTTTTCTTGGGAGGAAGTGGTGTTTCCACCTTGTTTGTTCCGCCTTCCTCCATGGAAAAAGTAATTTCCTTATAAGAAAAGGCGACCTAAACAAAGAAAATATTTAATTGTATTGACGGTTCTAATTAGGAGAGATGTTTTAATTAGACGTTATATTCAGCCTTTACTTCAGCTTGATTCAGATAATTCTTACAGAGTGCATTAATTGCGTTCTGATATTATTTTTGATAGTGCGATGTGCAAGTGTTCTCACTAAAAATTAAATTTTTTACGTTTCAAAGAATGTCAGTTATGAATGAATTTGCGTTACGATTGATGAAATGTGCTCGTGCATATGAAGAGTTCATTAACAAAAAACTATTAAGTAAACAGAGCATCAATTCTGATGAGATAGCTAGTATCTTAAAGGAAGCTAAGTTCAATTTTCCTGAACTTAGAGATAGTAAAATAGGAAGTAAATTAGAGACGATAGAATTAGAACTGTTTAATAAGGTTTTATTCAATATTATGTTGAAGTTCGGATTCAGAGTGCCTGAACCTCACAAAGATAATACGAGCTCTATTTATATTCGTAGATAAAAATAAAGCCTTCCATAGGAAGGCTTTATAATTAAGACGATTTAAATTAAGCGCACTATTAACTAAGTAATTAGCGTAGTAGTGACATTGCCATGCTTGGAAGCTGGTTAGTTTGAGACAGAACAGTTGTACCTGCTTGCATCAACATTTGGTTCTTAGTCATGTTTGAAGACTCTACTGCAAAGTCTGTATCCATGATACGACCTTTAGATGCTGTAACGTTTTCTACCATGTTACCAAGGTTAGCCATAGTGTGCTCAAGACGGTTGATGTTCGCACCGAAGTCTGCACGAGAGCTACCAATTTTTTCTACTAGACCGTCAGCGCCGCTGATTTTGTCTAGTGCTGCTTTTGCTTTAGTCGCGTCATCGATACCATCTGTAATTGCTGCATCAGCAAGGATAGTAGTGATTTCACCGATACCTGCGCTTGCGCTTACAGTCAATGTTTCAGCAGAAGATGCACCGATTTGGAATGTTACGTCACCTGCACCGAAGCCGCCGCCTTTAAGAAGGTTTTGACCACCGAACTTAGTGTTGTCTACGATGTTGTTTAGTTCTGCAGTAAGCTGTGTGAACTCTTTGTTAAGAGACGCACGGTCTGTTGCACTGTTTGAACCGTTCAACGATTGTGTAGCAAGGTCGTTCATACGGTAAACGATGTTTGTCATTTCATCCATCGCACCTTCAGCAGTTTGCATCATAGAGATGCCGTCTTGTGCGTTACGCATTGCTACTGACATGCCGCGTGTTTGCGCTTCTAGACGGTTAGCAATTTGAAGACCAGCAGCGTCATCAGCAGCTGAGTTCACACGGTAGCCTGTGCTTAGACGTTCCATTGCTGTGTTTAGAAGTCCGCTTGTTGTGTTCATTGTGTTTTGAGTTACAAGCGAAGCGTAGTTAGTGTGCATTGATAAAGCCATCTTAGTCTCCTTAGTTAGTCACTATATCTTTCAGGCCTCGGGATATTCCCTTGTCACTAACTAGAGGCGGTCGGTCGGCTTTAATGATTAATTTGAAAATTAAAAAATTTCTAAAAAAGATAAAAATTGATGATTTTTAGTGATTTGTATTCCATGAAAACCGGGGAAATCATCATATAAGCCTAAATTTTTTAGTTAAGTTAAAGAAACTATTGCCCAATGATCTTGTGGTTATCCGTTATAAATAAAAAAACAGCACGAATAAATCGTGCTGTTTTAAATATAAATGGTTGAGTTTCAACTATTCCTCATCAAAAGACTGAAAGGAGAGAGAGGTTGGGATATCGCTGAAATAACCAAAATAATAACTGGCACCCAATAAACGATAACGGTTAAGTTCCGTTTGACTCGCTACACGTCCGGCAACCCAAGTATATTTATGCTTTCTTAAGAACTTAGCAATAGGTAGGAAAGCGTGTCTTTCTTCTTTATCTTCTAGTGTGACTGACAATTTGATCATATCGGGACTAAAGTCTGCGACGCGCTCGAAGTTCACTTGCGATGTCGCGACTTCAAACCAAAGTGAATATGCATTCTCTTTTAACTTTTTGGTGAGTGTGGCGACTTTATCACGATCACATAACGTTTCATCAGCTTGAAGAGAAGGAATCACATGTTGAAAAGCAGAAGAGTGGAATTGAATCGTCTGTTCGAGAAAATAAACCCCAGGCTCCCACAGTAATGCATCAACGCGAATCGGCACGACAACATTACTAATCAAGTCGTGGTGAAAGGCTTCTAACTGAAATTGTGTTTGTCTTAGTGCAAGGTAAAGACTGAACAAATCCAGGCAGTACTGCATTTGTTCAGAGAGTTTGAATTGATAGACACTTTGTTCTCCACGCATACCAAATCTCAACGTCAGGTGTTGGAATTCTACTTCCCCTGATTGAGCTTCCCTAATTGCTTGGCATGCGTGTTGGACATCATTGTGTTTTAAAGCATCAAAGACTAATTGATCGTCATCCGTGACGATATGTTGTACTGCGAGACCAACCAAATGTTCGTACATCGCATGTGTTGAAATAAGATTAACCAAGGTTTCCTACCACATTGATTTGTTTGTTTTCTGGGATTTCGTTGTAAGACAATACTGCCAGCCCTTGTGTAAATGTACGAGCGTAACGCGCTAGAAGAGGGCGCAGCTGTGGCATAACGAGAAGGATCGGAGGTAGCCCCTGTTGCTTAAGCTGTTGTCTGATCAATGGCAAGTTTTGTTGGAACTGACCAAGAATGTTTGGCTCAATTGGGAAGCTATCTAGTGTTACCGTACCAGAAGATTGTGCTTGTTGCAGTGAAGTTAGTAGCATTTGTTCTAGCTCATCAGACAGTGCGTAGACATTTAACTCGTTCTTTTGTCCTGCAATTAAGTTAACAAGCGTACGCTTTAGTGCACAGCGTACATCAGATGCAAGTAGGATCGGGTCCTTTGTATTTTCCGCGGATTCCAACATTGTGTTGGCAATCGTGCGAATATCTTTTAGTGGCACTTGGTCCAATAAAAGCTGACGATATACTTTCAGCTGCTGCGCTGGATTAAGTGCTGCTGCTAATGCTTCTGCTAGTTTCGGGGCTTGTTGTGTCAAACGCTGGGTTATTGCTTCCACATCGTCGTGCGTAAACAATTCTGCAAGGTTTGTCTTCATGATTTTACTAATATGAGTGGCAATAACAGTGCCATCATCGACAACTTGGTAACCCATATTAAGTGCTTTTGCTTTATCTTGATGCTCAATCCACACAGCTGGCAACTGATAAGCAGGATCGCTACCCAAAATGCCATCTACCTCACCGTAAGTTTCGCCAACCGCTATCGCCATTAAACGCTCTGGTTCAATAAAACCTTGCTCAATGACTTCGCCATTTAGAGAAATTGTGTATTGGTTTGGCTTGAGGCTCAGGTTGTCACGAATACGAACTTCAGGTAATAAAAAGCCAACTTGTTCAGAAAGGTTTCGACGCACACCGCGGATACGTTGTGATAAAGGAGCCCCTTGTTCTTTGTTGACTAGATGGACGAGTCGATAACCAAGCGCAAGTGATAATGTTTGGACGTGAGGAATATCATCCCATGTCAGCGGTGTATCATCGTCTTGCATTGCTTGTGAAAGTGCTTCGACCTCTTCAATCTGGGAGTCTTGCACTGGCTTCTTGGTTTGACGCCACCCTGCGAACGCTAATGCGCCAGCAAACGCAAAAAAGGCTAGGTGTGGCATACCCGGTACCATACCGATTACCGCCATAATACCTGCGACAGTAAATAGCGTTGCAGGAGTTGCCAGTAATTGCTTTTGCATGGTTTCCGACATGCCATTATCGCTATCATTAATTCGCGTAACGATAATCGCGGCAGCCGTTGCCAATAGTAGTGAAGGAATTTGAGCAACTAGACCATCACCGATTGTGAGTAGGGCATAAGTTTTAAAGGCGTCAGACGCAGCGAGTCCATGCTCGAAGACACCAATACTGATACCACCAATGATATTGATAAACAGAATCAACAAACCTGCGATGGCATCGCCACGCACAAACTTTGATGCACCATCCATCGAACCATGAAAATCGGCTTCGTTGGCGACTTCTTTACGGCGTAAGCGAGCCGTTTCCTGATCGATAAGGCCAGCGTTTAAGTCGGCATCAATTGCCATTTGTTTGCCTGGTAAAGCATCCAACGTAAAGCGGGCTGAAACCTCAGAAATACGTTCACCACCTTTGGTGATTACGACGAAGTTGATGATCATCAAGATGACGAACACCACCATACCAACGACGTAGTTACCGCCAATGACGACTTCACCGAATGCTTGAATGACCTTACCCGCTGCGTCACCACCATTATGTCCTTCTAGGAGTACAATTCGCGTAGAAGCCACGTTCAATGTGAGACGTAATAATGTTGCGACCAGCAAAATAGTTGGAAAAACAGAGAAATCTAATGGTCGCTTTGCGGTTGTGCTGACCAGCAATACTAGGATTGCTAAGACGATATTAAAGGTAAACAGCGCATCCAGTAGCAGAGGAGGCAAAGGAAGAATCACCATTGCTAATATCATTAGCAAGACGATTGGAATGCCAACGTAGCCTTTGGTTGATGTTTGAAGTTGTTTTAACCGGTTAAGCATACTTTCGTGTCCTTGGATAAACGCGGGTTAATCAGTGCTGCAAATGTTTTGGAATCGAAAAATGAGGTAAAGGAATTGGCTCTTTTCCCTCACCTTTACGAAAGGCTTTCAATTGCAAAACGTAAGTAAGAATATGTGCCACTGCGATGTACAGTTGGCTTGGGATTGCTTGTTCAATCGCCGTCGTGTGATAAATCGAACGGGTAAGTGGCGGGGAGTTAATGATTTCCACTTTGTTTTCTCGGGCGATACGTTGAATGTGCATAGCAGTTTCGTCTACGCCTTTTGCGACGACAAAGGGCGCGTCAGAAAGCGAAGGCTCATATTTCAGTGCGACTGCGTAGTGCGTTGGGTTTGTGATGATCACGTCAGCCGTCGGCACCATTTTATCGATCTTACGGCGCGCAAACTGTTGCTGTATTTGACGAATACGTTGCTTTACTTCCGGACGACCTTCATTATTTTTAAATTCCTCTTTCAATTCTTGTTTCGTCATGCGGAGTTCTTTTAGGTGTTCCCAACGCTGATAAGGAATGTCGATAACCCCAAATAACAACAATGCAAAGCCCATTAAGAGTAAGCCTTCAAACAGAATTGACATTACTAGAGAAAAACCTTGGCTGAGCGGGAGATTTTGCATGCCAAGTAATGGCTGTAAGTGGTTGTCTAAGTAGCCATATAAGATGCCGAAGATCACGGCTACTTTGAACGTCGACTTTAAGAGCTCAACCACTGAACGGGTCGAAAAAATGCGCTTTATCCCGCTCAAAGGATTAATTTTGCTCAGCTTTGGCATCACGTTCGCTGGACGGAACATCCAACCGCCTAACACAAGGCTACTACCACAGGTCACGATAATAATGACGGTAAACAATGGTAATAGCATGTCGATGATGACCGCTAAACTTTGTCCCAATTGCTCGACAAGTTGTTTAGGATTTTCTAGGTCGGCTCGCGTCAGCATCATGTTGTAGCGAAAGATACCCGACATGCTTTCCCAAATACTATTAAGCTGAGAGTAAAAGTAGAGCGCCACCGCCAGAAATATCACCGCAGTAGTAAACTCTTTCGCGCGAGGAATTTGTCCTTCCTGACGGGCTTTCTTTACCTTCTGCGGTGAGGCTTTTTCAGTTTTGTCTTGAGAAGATTGATCGCTCATGCTCCCCCCAACATAAAGTTACTCAAGTGTCTAATGGTGTCGTGAACGAGCGCCGTGTAGCGACCAGGAACACCAGAAACTGAGATTAATACGCTGAATAGACCCAGTAGCATCGTCATAGGAAAACCTAACGCATAGACATTAAGTGATGGTGCGGCTCGGTTCATTACACCAAAACTGATGTTGGCTAGAAGCATGGAAATAATAGCGGGCAAAGCCAAAGCTAGTGAAGAGGCAAACATCCAACCGAAAATATTGACAACACCTTGCAGAGAAAGCGATGTGATACCAGATCCGACTGGCCAAACAACAAAGCTTTGAATCACGATATCTATGACGAGTAAGTGTCCTTCTAGCGCAAGAAACAACAAGGTTGAGAAAATCAGAAATATGCGTCCCAAAATGGCGACAGAAAGCCCGTTAATAGGATCATTCATCATCGCCATACCTAAGCCCATTTGCAGAGAAATCACCTGACCAAGCATGGTGAAAACGTTAAAGAGCATGTGCAAAATTAACCCAAACATTACCCCCCAAATAGCTTGCTCAAAAGCAAGGAACAGGGAAGTCATAGAGAATAACTCGACTTGTGGCATGGGTGGCATTAACGGTCCAGTAATGACAACGATCGAGAGGGCCAGTAAAGTACGAACCCAAACTGGAATAATCGCATCACCAAAGAAAGGCATTGAAATAAATACGGCTCCCACACGAAAAAACGGCCACCAGAGTTGACCGAGTATCGCCGAGAGCTCTGCAAATGTGATGGCCATTAGCCAATCATCCCTGGTATGTTGTGGAACAAGAAATCAAACAGTTCCATGATCTTACGGAGCATCCAGTGACCTGCAAAAATCACCATTAATAAGGTAACGAGCAAACGTGGCAAAAAGCTGAGTGTTTGCTCGTTGATTTGTGTGGCAGCCTGAAATACGGCGATACACAAACCGACAATTAAGCCTGGAACAACCAATACGGCAACCATCAAAATGATCAGCCATACTGCATCGGAAAATAACGTTACGGTTAGTTCTGGGGTCATAACTGCTCCTAGTTAACCGAAGCTGGCAGATAAGGTGCCAACTGTCATTGCCCAACCATCCACGAGTACAAATACCACCAACTTAAAGGGAAGTGAGACAATTAAAGGTGATAGCATCATCATACCCATTGCCATCAGGACACTGGCGACAACCAAGTCGATGACCAAAAACGGGATGAAAAGCATAAAACCAATTTGGAAGGCGGTTTTTAGTTCACTAATGACAAATGCAGGCAAGACAACGGCAAATGAAATATCCTCAACGTTTTGGTCGAGAGGCTCATTGGCAATACGTAACATTTGTTCAAGAGAGCTTTGGTGCGTCTGTGCCAGCATGAACTCTCTCACTGGTTTCTCTGCAACAGAAAAAGCCTGTATTAGCGTGATTTCGCCGTTGTCGTATGGCTGAAACGCATTTTCATAAATATCGCTCCAGACAGGGCGCATAATCAGTAACGTCAATGCGAGAGCGATCCCGACCAACACTCTGTTAGGTGGGCTTTGTTGAAGACCAAGAGCTTGGCGCAAAATCGCAAGGACAACGACAATTCGAGTAAAGCTCGTCGCCATCAAAATAAATGCTGGAAGAAAACTGAGCGCCGTCATCAACAACAGAATTTGCAGTTTAACGCTGTATTCTTGTTGTGTGTCGCCATCAGAAACGGACAAGATAGTTAAGCCGTTGTCAGCCGCCATTGTTGGGAAAGCAAACAAAAGTGACACCAATACCAAAAGAGGTAACCAACGGTGCCAAGCGCTCAGATTTTTCATTGTGATGCCTACCTAAGATTATTGACCAACGCCACTCAATGCAGAGTCATGTACATCGATCAGACGAAGTCCATACTTATCATTGACAACGACAACTTCAGCGTGGCCCATAAGAGAACCGTTTACTTTCACGTCTAAAGGCTCGCCATTGAGCTTTTCCAACTCGATAACCGTGCCTTCACCCGCTTTCATTAAGTCCCCAAGTGGGATCTCCTTACTCGCAACTTCCAGCGTGACTGTGACAGGAATGCTTTTGAAAAAGCTAAGGTCACGTTCCGCAGTGGCTGGTTCTTGTTGGAGCGTATCTTCGGCTTCAAAGTCTTCTAATTGAAAATCATCAAAGTTCAGTTCTTCTGCGTCGAATGCATTAGTTTCTAGCGCTTCGCTCATCGCTGCGGTTCCTTATCAGGGTTAAAGATCAAAACAAGTTGGCCGTCTTGCTCGGCAATACGACCTGTAAATAGAGATTGGTTGCCAATGCTTACTGGAACCGTGTTAAGAAGCTCAATAGGTAAAATATCGTTGGGTTGTAAGCCAACCACATCACTTAAAGGCATCTTCTTTTTACTTAGAACAACGTTCAGTCGAACGGGGGTCGTCTCTAAAGAACGACAGAAAGGTTGAAACAAATCGGTATCAGGCTGCAGTTCAAGCTGCTCGATCAGCGTTTGAATAAGATGACCATCTAGCTTGAGATGAATTGAGCCTTGATGATCGTCAAATGCAATGTTTAATTGAACGTTAATGCCAATACCTCTAGGGGGCTCATACTCACCCGTGTCCCACATTTCACCAGGAGCAAGCCAACCGATGATGATTCGACTGATGCGCTCTTGTAAACGTAAGTCACTGGCCGTCAGAGTAGCGGCTGAACGCTCTGCACTTGCACCATAAAATCTATCAGCCAACTTTATTAGCGTGTGGGGGTTACCATGGATGAATACCATGCCGCCTTCCTGATGTTGATAGGTCGACGTTTGCTCTTTGTCCATCTCAACCGATGTAAAGCGGTGCAAGTCTACTGAGGTTAAGCTAGCTTCCACTTTTCCTGTGCTGAGCCAATTTTGTAATTCAGTCGTAAGGTTTGAGCAAGATTCTGAAATTAAATTATCGAGCTTCTCACGAATGATATGAATAGGTTTGCCTAATAATTCTACATCAAGTAGTTGACTATCAGAAATAGGCTCGCTAACTCTATTTTCCATTTATATTTTACCGTGCGTTAACAATCGAAAGTGTTTTAACTTAATGGCGTGTAGTCTACACAGAAATTTTAATGATCTTTTAGCTCCAAACTCTAAGATTGTGACTTTAGTTCACATGTTGCTTTGTTCATATAGTCATAATCTTTTAATGAAATTTAAAAAGAGTTAGTTTTCTTTATAAATCGCTTAATAAATAAAATAACAATGTTGAGCGTTTTAGTTGTTATGGATTTTTTAAATTGCCTTTATGGCGTAACAATAACTTCAAATAAATAAATTATAAGATACTGTTTTTTATGCTTAAAGCTTCCGACGGAGGCTAAGCGTGCTCTCTTGAGCGTTTTGTAAACAATTTTAATATTCAGAATAGGTAATTAAAATGATTAGCTATGCCAGTTCTCTCGGCTTGGTGGCATATTTAATTAAACGGTTTAAGTCATGGGAATGTAAGATATACATGAATCATGTCCGTTTGATAATTTGTAACACAATTATTGTTATCAGTTTTATTTTTTCAAAAGTGTCATATTCAGAAGAAGTCTTAACAATCCCTATGGACCTCTCTGAATGGACATATGAGGGAAATAAATTCAAATGCAACTTGTTGCAATCAAATAATGACTATGGGAAGTTTTATTTCCTAGCGGAACCTAATAATAAATTCTATTTTATTTCCGATATAGAATATGAAAACAATAAATGGAAAACGATTGCTTTAACAACTCAAAATGCTCCTTGGAGTGATGAGCTTTATAGAAAAGAATTTGGCTCCCTTGAATTTACTAAGCCGTCTCAGCGTTTCATCTTTAATAAAGGCGCTGAAGAATTCATGGATTCAATTGCTTCGGGTAGTTGGGTGACGCTGTCACTTAAAGGAAGTAATGCTTCCTCTGTTTCAGAGATTGTGATTCCTACTCTTCAAATTCAAAACGCATTGAAATCATTTAATGCGTGTCGCGCGCGATTGCCTAAATTGTCTTTTTCAGAGGCAAGGGATATGGCGCTCTCATTTGAGTTTGGTCAGAAGACGTTAAGTCGTGGACAGAAAGCAACACTAGAAGCGCTGTATAGCTATGTATCTGTGGATGATCGAGTGACCAAAATCCTCATCGACGGTCACACCGATAACGTTGGTTCAAGTTTAACGAACCTTTCTGTGTCACGTACTCGAGCAGAGCAAGTCACCAATGCTTTGATTGATCTTGGGGTCGACGAGTCGATGATCGAAACACGAGCTCATGGTTCACGTTACCCAATTGCCAGCAATAACTCGGTTAATGGCCAAGCAAAAAACCGACGTGTCACCCTGCGTTTAGTGAGGGACAACGAGTATACGGCTGCGAAACACCACCCAGATCTACAATCACAAAATCAACAAACGAAAGTTAAGGTTCAATGATGACGAAAACGAAAATTTTGTTGGTTGAGCCAAATGAAGCTCTTGCTCAACCAGTATTGGATGTGTTGCAAAATGCAGGTTACACCGCGAAACACACTCGTACTGGTCGAGGCGCTTTGCTTGAAGAGCGAGCAGAAATCACTTTAGTGAGCTCTACGCTGCCGGATATGTGCGTTCGTGAGTTTGTCGCGTGTCACCAAAAGCAGCGAAATTCGGGTGTTGTTATTGCGATTGTCGACCAAGAGCAAGGCATCTTGGCTGCTGAGACGATGAAAGCGGGCGCTACTGATTATCTATTACGCCCATTTGAATCTAATCAGTTGGTTAATCTGCTTAAACGTGTTGAAGCGCTAGGTAAGCCAATGGCCAACATTGTTGCGGAGTCTTGGAGAAGCAAACAAGTTCTGCAATTGGCGCATCGTGCAGCATGTACTAACGCGAGTGTGCTTATTACAGGTGAATCGGGAACGGGTAAAGAAGTGCTGGCGCGATATGTGCATGAGCACTCTCCGCGTATCAATGGTCCATTTGTGGCGGTTAACTGTGCCGCCATTCCAGAGTCAATGTTAGAGGCTGTGCTATTCGGTCATGTAAAAGGCGCGTTCACCGGAGCGACAAATTCTCAAAGCGGTAAGTTTGAAGAAGCAAATGGCGGGACGATTCTGCTTGACGAGATTGGTGAAATGTCACCTGCGGTTCAAGCGAAATTGTTACGCGTCCTTCAAGAGCGTGAAGTAGAACGTGTTGGTAGCCATAAAGCCGTTCAGCTCGATATTCGTGTTATTGCGGCAACCAACAAAGACTTACGTGAGGAAGTTCAAAAAGGCACGTTCCGTGAAGATCTTTATTATCGATTAGATGTGCTGCCTCTGCACTGGCCGCCTTTGCGTGAAAGAAAAGAGGACATTCTACCGATTAGCCAATTCTTTATTGAAAAGTATCAAGATAGCAGCCGCTGTCACCTATCCCAAGATGCGATTAGTGCGCTGAGTCAGTATCACTGGCCGGGCAATATTCGTGAGTTGGAAAATGTCATTCAACGCGCTTTGGTCATGCGTCATGGTGATTACATTACAGCCCATGACCTGATGCTGCCTATTGAGCTTGTTGCGTCAGTTCCTACAGCAGAGCCAACTTCAAGTTTTGGTCATGTAGAAGCGAAGAAGCAAGCTGAATATCAGTTTATTTTGGAAAAGTTACGTCAGTTTGGTGGAAACCGAACGAAAACCGCAAACGCGCTTGGAGTCTCTACTCGAGCGCTACGCTACAAGCTCGCAGCAATGCGAGAACATGGTATTGATTTACAGTCGGCACTAGGCTCGGCTGCCTAATAGGAGAAAAAATAGATGGCAAGTCAACCTACTCATGCGGTCTCGGCAGAGCAACTTATGTTGTCAAAAATGCAGGCGATGCAGGCACAAGTGCAGCCGCCAGAGTTTATCGTGAGTGCAAATCCTTTAGATCAACAATCACTAAACGCACCTTTATCGTTCTCACAAGCGATGACAAATGTGTTGGATACAGTGAATCAACATCAATCAGTGGCTAGTCAAAAAATGACGGCCGTAGAAACAGGAAAAAGTGATGACCTAGTTGGTGCAATGGTCGCGAGCCAAAAAGCCAGCTTGTCCTTTAATGCTTTGATGCAAGTGCGCAACAAAGTCGTGACCTCATTTGAAGATATTATGAAGATGCCGGTGTAATTCATGTCAGAACTAACCCCCCAAGTCGCCGGAAACACAGCTATGGCTACCGGCACAGCACAGACATTTTCTACTGCCAACGGCATAGACGATGTGACAACGAAGCTGAAGCAAATCTGGTCTAGCAGTCAGAGAAACTTAGTGCTATCTGCGGTGTTAGCTGCGATTGTTGCAGCGATTATTGTGGTTGCACTATGGAGTTCCTCGCAGAGCTTTCGTCCGCTATATAGCCAACAAGAGCGTTTTGATATCGGCGAAATTGTGTCGGTATTAGAAAGCGAAGGCGTAAGCTACCGCATGCAAGAGCAAAATGGACAAGTTCTTGTACCAGAAGGTGAGGTTGCGAAGGTGCGCATGTTGCTTGCATCAAAAGGTGTTAAAGCTAAGCTGCCGACAGGTTTGGATTCGCTCAAGGAAGATAGCTCTCTTGGTACGAGCCAATTTATGGAAACGGCGCGTTATCGTCATGGTTTAGAAGGTGAGTTAGTACGTACTATCATGTCTTTGAACTCAGTAGCGAACGCGCGTGTTCATTTAGCAATACCTCGTCAAACTCTATTCGTCCGCCAAAACAGTGAGAATCCTTCAGCATCTGTCATGCTTGAGCTCAAACCTGGTGAAGACTTAAAGCCTGAACAAGTTGAAGCGATCATTAACCTAGTGGTCGGCAGTGTCACGGCAATGAAGCCAGAATTTGTTTCTGTCATTGACCAGTATGGCCGTCTTCTTAGTGCGGATGTCGCTTCTGCGGAAGCCGGTAAAGTAAACGCGAAATATCTTGAATACCAGAAGAGTGTTGAAAAACAGATCATCCAACGCGCAGCAGACATGCTTACGCCGATTGTGGGGCCGAGTAACTTCCGCGTACAAGTCGCTGCCGATCTGGACTTTAGCCAAGTTGAAGAAACACAAGAAATTTTGGATAACGCACCGGTTGTGCGTAATGAGCACACCATTCATAACAACTCGGTTGATCAAATTGCGTTGGGTGTTCCTGGTTCTCTAAGTAACCAACCGCCAGTGACAGGATCTGGTGAAGTGGAAACGAACGATAGCCAAAACACGAATGCGCGATCTGAAGTGAATCGTCAATACGCTGTAGGGAGCAGTGTTCGTCGTACTCAATACCAACAAGGCCAAATAGAAAAGCTTAGTGTATCGGTTCTGTTGAACTCCAAAGCTTCGCCAGATGGTGTGGCGTGGAGTGAAGCCGATAAAGAGCAAATCTCAAACATGATCATGGATGCTGTTGGTATCTCTGCCACACGTGGTGACAGCTTAAGTTTAATGAGTTTCAACTTCACCCCAATTGAAATTGATGCTCCTCCTGCACTGCCGTGGTGGCAAGACCCTACAGTACAGCAGCCAATACGCTACGTTATTGGTGGCTTGTTAGGCTTGGCGATGATCTTCTTCGTACTGCGTCCATTAATCATGCACCTAACTGGCGTTGATAAACCTGTGCCTGAGCTAAATTTTGCTGAGCCTCAGGAAGAACCTGACTACGAAAACTTGCAAACGCGTGAAGAGCGCGAGCATGAAGAAGTACTTGATCGCCGCCTATCTGAAAAAGGCATCTCAGCCTCTTCAGGTTTAGATGTAAACAGCGACATGCTACCACCAGCAGGTTCGCCATTAGAAATTCAATTGAAACACCTACAGCTTATTGCTAATGAAGAGCCAGAGCGCGTAGCCGAAATACTGAAACAATGGGTAAACATCAATGAACACAGTTCTATCAAAGCAGACGCTTAGTTATGTTGAACAAACCGCGCTCGTGCTATTAGGCATGGGCGAGGATGCCGCAGCGAAGGTTTTGCAACACTTTAGCCGTGATGAAACCCAGCGTGTGACTCGTGCAATGGCGAAGTTAAATGGCATTAAGAGCGATTCTGCTCGTGGTGTTATTCAAACTTTTTTTGAAGATTTCCGTGAGCACAGCGGTATTCGAGGAGCCTCTAAGGAATACCTATCTAATACATTGCGTAAAGCATTGGGTAACGATTTGGCAAAAGGGTTATTAAATACCTTATATGGCGATGAAATTCGCAACAATATGCAGCGCTTACAGTGGGTGGAAGCAGAAACTCTCGCTCGTTTCATTGTGAACGAGCACCCACAAATGCAAGCAATTTTTCTAGCGTATTTGCCAGCAGACAGCTCTTCAGCGGTATTGAAGCACTTGCCACAAGATTACCATGACGAAATCTTGTTCCGTATTGCTCAATTGCAAGATATCGATCATCAAGTTGCCGTTGATTTGCATGAACTCGTTGAGCGTTGCATCGAAAAAGTATCCGCAAGTCAAAGCACGCCGTTATCAGGTGTTAAGCAAGCAGCAGATATCATTAACCGCTTTGAAGGTGACCGTGGTTCATTGATGGAAATGCTGAAGTTGCATGATGAAGATGTTGTTAATGCAATTGAAGAAAACATGTTCGACTTTATGGTTCTTGGCCGACAACGCGAAGAAACTATGGACATGTTGGTGCAGCAGATTCCGCTAGAGTTGTGGGCAGTCGCGCTAAAAGGTTCCGATATTACCTTACAACAAGCTATTAAGCGTTCAATGCCGCAACGTATGGTGAAAGCGCTAGAAGATGACATGGACGCACGCGGCGCTGTTGCGTTAAGTCGAGTTCAAAAAGCACGTCAAGACATCATGCAAATGGTACGTGAGCTGGATGAATCTGGTGAAGTTCAGCTGCTTCTCTATGAAGAGCCAACGGTGGAGTAAGGTCATGCTAGAGACAAAATCAAGTACTATGCGATTGCCTCCGAGCGGGTATCGTTTACACCGTTTTCCTCCTTTAGCGCAACCTAAGACTATCGAAGACGAATTCGGGCTAGATAACCAAGGCTGGCAAGAACCTCAAATAGATATCCAACAGCAACTTGAAGAAGGTTTTCAACAAGGTTTGCAACAAGGACATGAGGAAGGCTTACGCCAAGGTATCGAACAGGGCAAGCAACAAGGTCTGTTGGAAGGCCAAAAAGAAGGTTTCCAAAAAGGCTTTGTTTCCGGTGAGCAGTCTGGAAAGCAAGGCTTTTTGGAGGCGGCGAAGCCTGTCAATGAACTTTTTCACGCCCTTTCTCGTTGGCAAGATGAAAAAGAACAGCAACAACGCCATATGATTTGTGAACTGGTACAAAAGGTTGCTCAGCAAGTGATTCGTGCCGAGCTCACTCTAATGCCTCAGCAGATCCTAGCTTTGGTGGACGAGACATTGTCTGCCATGCCTGGTAAAGCGGAAACAGTAACTGTGCATTTAAATCCGCAAGATTTAGAGCGCATTACTCACATCAATGCTGATTTGCCGCAATCTTGGAAACTGGTCCCTAATACGGAGCTTCCTATTGGTGGCTGTCAGTTAGTGACTGATGACGCAGAAGCGGATGCGAGCTGCGACTCTCGTTTGGAAGCCTGTATGGACAATGTAAAGCAACACCTTTTGGATGAAGTCAGTATTCCACAGGTAGAGTCTGAGCATGAGTAATACCCTAAGCCATGAACTATTAAGTGAGCGTTTGAGCGAAGCCTTGGCTTCGCTCGATTCAATCCCTGTTGCTCGCGTAACAGGGCGATTGATAAAAGTAAACGGCTTAATGTTACAAGCCGTAGGGTGTCGGTTTAAGCTTGAGCAGCGTTGTCTCGTAGAAACCGCGGAAGGCGATATGATCGAAGCGCAAGTTGTGGGCTTTGAACATACCATTGCTTACCTCATGCCTATTCGCCGTTTAGGCGGCCTGTTTGCAGGTGCAAAAGTCATCCCTCTTGATGGTGACAGTACCGTACAGCTAAGCTCTCAGTGGTTAGGACGCGTACTGAATGGTTTAGGTGAGCCGTTAGATGATGGGGCACCGCTTAAGGGGGGAGATCGAGTTTCACTTGAACCAAAACCGATTAACCCACTGAAGCGACGCCCAGTTGATACACCACTCAACGTAGGCGTGCGAGCGATTAATGGACTATTGACGGTAGGCAAAGGCCAACGTATTGGTTTGATGGCTGGCAGTGGCGTCGGTAAAAGTGTGTTAATGGGGATGATCACCAAAAACACGGAGGCCGATGTAATTGTGGTCGGGCTTATCGGTGAGCGAGGCAGAGAAGTACGTGAGTTCATTGAGAGAAACTTAACCCCAGAAGCGCGCAAGAAAGCGATCATTATCGCGGCTCCTGCTGATGAATCCCCGCTAATGAGGTTAAGAGCGACACTACTTTGTCATCGCGTTTCAGAGTATTTCCGAGACCAAGGCAAAGACGTTCTACTTCTGATGGACTCTCTAACCCGATACGCCATGGCACAGCGCGAAATTGCTCTTTCGCTCGGTGAGCCTCCAGCTTCTCGTGGTTATCCGCCTTCTGTCTTCAGCGTGTTACCTCAACTCCTAGAGCGAGCGGGTAACAGTGAAAATCAATATGGTAGCTTAACGGCAATTTACACCGTATTGGCAGAAGGGGACGACCAACAAGATCCTGTCGTGGATTCCGCGCGCGCCATCTTAGATGGGCATGTTGTTTTATCGCGTCAACTGGCTGAGCAAGGGCATTATCCCGCGATAGATATCAACGCGTCTATTAGCCGTTGTATGAATACTTGTACGCAGGACGCACACAGCACGATTGCGAATAACTTCCGTCAAATGTACTCCAACTACCTTCAGGTTAAAGAGTTACTGCCATTAGGGGGTTATCAACCAGGACAAGATCCTGAGTTAGATCAATCTGTTGCTATGTATCCAAACTTGCGTGCATATCTACAACAAGCTGCCAATGAGTCTGTAGATTACCCAACCAGTTTGACCGAGCTCGCTCAGCTTTTTCAAAGTGCTTAATCAAATGGGAGTGACAAGGCTGAAATGAAATCCAAGTTAAAAGCCGTAGGCAAGTTACAGCAAATGGAAGAAAAACAGCGTGATCGTGTGGGTCAACAACTTGATGCCATGCGTCAGCGTCACTCCCATCTTTCAATGCAATTGGAACAGTTATCGGCGTTGAAAGGCCACGCTGGACAATCAACCCGAACCGGCCCGACGCTGACGAGCGCGGCTTTGATGAACTTTAATCGTGTTGACCAAATGCTACAAAGAATGCTTCGTCACCACGAGCAAGAGCAAGCCGTTATGCAAGCGGAATGTGCATCTGTACAGAAAACGCTAGAACACAAGCACGCACGCGTTCAAGGGTTAGAAAAAGTGCTTGAGCGTTGGCGTACTAAGCAGAACTATGAAAAAGCGAAAAAAGAGCAAAAGATGATTGAAGACATCATTAACTCTCGCGTTAAGCGCAAGATATTATGATGTCTTGTTGACGCAACTAGGAGCGCGAATCATTTCTGCGGTGTCTTAGCCAACCAAACCAGCCTCCAAGCATGATCAACCCTGATCCGAGAGCACCGCCGCCGTCGCTGCCGTTATCGTCAAAGCCCGACGTGTTAGTATCTTCTGGTTCAAAGCCGGAATCGCCTTCACTATGATAATCTTCTGTACTTGCTAAGAGGGCGTTATAACGAGTTTTCACTCCCGAACTGGTTTGGGCTTCAATCCACGTTGTATAATTTAGAACCTCAGTAAACACACTCGGAATCGCAGCAGATTCACAAACAGAAGAACCATAGCTAACAATACCGATTTGCTGATACATGCCATTATTGTCTTGATAAGTGAGGGGACCGCCTGAGTCACCGCGGCAGATACCAGTGTAGCTTCGCTCAGGAAATCCATTCGCACACAAACTTTCCTGAGCATTAAACCCTGTTACCAGCGAAGCGCATTGGGTGTCGGTAAGGGGTTTCACTTCTGCCCAGCGCAAATAGTTTGGCCCGTTTTCATCACTAGTCGAGGTCTGACCTAAACCGAATATCTGATAAACCGTCTTGCTGCTGTAGTCTCCAAAGTCTTGCGGTAAAGTGATGGATTGAACGTTATCGGTAATAGGGCGAGTCAATTCAAGGACAGCGATGTCATTAATCCATAAATCGCTAGGCACATAATCAGGATGAATCGTGATAGAGCGAACATCTTTGAATTCTTCAACAAACACGTCATTCATCGTAGGGTTTTTGACTAGCACTCGTAGATCGTTGATTGTCCACCCGTCAGTGAAAACGCTTGGTTCTACGCAGTGAGCCGCAGTTAAAATGAAGCGGTCGTTTACAATGGTTCCCCCACAAATATTGGCAAACTGATTAGCGCCAGTTTTATGTAGAATAAGACGTGCAAAAAAAGGAAGTTGGTTTTGGGTCGCCTGCTGCCCCCCAATAATTGCCGTGGAGATCCCTTGTTCTGAAAGGCGGTTATCATTTTCTGCTTCTGCGGTCGCACTCAAAGATACTGCAAAACAGAGTGCGCTTAGCCATATTTGATACTGCTTCATAAACCATCCTTGGATGAAAAGTGCTCTTCTAACTTTATACTAGTTTTTCAGTGAATGTGCTTAACAAAAGTTTCTAATAGTTGAATGATTGTTGTAGCCAAGATCGCAACAGATGAAACGATTCAAGCTTTAGCTTGTGTGGCGGACATACAAAGTAAAGCTGTTGATGAGGATTAATGACGGGTTCACCCAGCTCGATTAGCTGACCATATTTGATGTCATCCTTCACAAACAAGCGATGAGTGACCAATAACCCCAAACGACGAGTTGTGGCCTGGACGGCTTGTATCGACATGTTAAAAGTGATTGGTTTTTTATTTTTAGGTCGCTGGATACCCGTCGCGTCCTGCCACACGTTCCAGTCATTTTTTCTTCGCTCGTTAGTAACTTCAATGATGGGATATTGCTTTAAGAGTTGAGTGATGTTTGAGTCCTTTGTCTTCGCTATCAATTCAGGACTGCACACCAAAACCAGTTCATCTTCACTGAGCTTTTCGCAGTAGTAATCCTGCCATTCTTCGGGATTTCCATGCACCAAGGCCGCGTCGATACCTTCTTGTTCTAAATTGAATCTGCCAGACAGGTTTGATAAACGAACGTCTAATTGAGGAGCAAACCCTTGTAAATCTGACATTCGAGGAATCCACCAGTGAAGAGCCAATGAATTCACCATATTGAGCGTAACACGTTGCAAGTTCTGATCTTGGATGAGTGCTTCCGTTGCATCGACAATTTGCTCTAAAGCGGGTGCCACCTTTCGGTAATACTTTTTACCGTCCGCATTGAGTTGAACTTGTCTGCCTATGCGATCAAACAAAGGCTTGTTGACTTGACTCTCCAGCGATTTAATCGCCTGACTTACGGCTGAGTGGCTCACACTTAATATCTGTGCTGCTTCTGTCATGCTGCCAGACTCAGCTACTGCAACAAATGCGTAGATGGACTTTAAGGGGACTAGTTTCCGCATAATTTAAAAACCGTAGCTGGTGATAGATAAGTTAAACTGTAAGTTTTTCTTACATCAATGGTTAATATTACTCGCTATTTACTATAAGTGATGTCTTTTAAAATTCTCCATATATTAAGGAGTATTGAATGAATGCTGTAAATAAATCTATCCTTTTCATGTTAATGTCTACGTTAAGCTTATCTGTTACTGGACTGTTAGCAAAGCAGTTGTCAGGCGAACTTTCCGTCACACTATTTAGCTTCTTACGTTTTTTGGTGCCTGCGCTTATCTTGCTTATCTTACTTCGTGTGAAAAACCTTACCTTTCCTAAAGCGGGCACGCTAAAGCCTATTTTATTGCGTGCTCTTTGTATCGGTTTGTCACAACTTTGCTTTATCGCGTCATTACAAACGTTAACGCTCGTTGAGGGGGTCGTTTTGTTTGCTACTGGCCCATTATTTATTCCCTTGGTTGAAAAGCTGTTCATGAGGGGGCGCATTCGTGTTTCAACATTGGCGGCTTTAGCAATGGCGTTCACCGGTGTGGTTATGTTGGCGGGCGGTGGAAGTGAGATTACATGGCGAGCGGATTTATTGCTCGGCTTGGCTGGTGGACTCTTCAATTCTGGTTCTCAGCTTACGTTATATAAAGTGAGTAAAACAAATATGTCGCCGCTAGAAATCAACTTTTGGGCGTTTGGTTTTGCTGCCGTATTTCTGTTGCCGCTAACTTTGTTTAATGACTTCGACGCGTTACTTAATATGAGTGTTATGACGCCTGAGATTTCTTCAAATACGCTGTGGATCGGTATGATGTCTCTGATGATCATTAACACCCAAGTTTTTCGCTCCAAAGCATATAAACTGGCAAGCAGTGGCTCTCAACTTGCGCCACTCATTTTTACTAACTTATTGTTCACTGCGGTTTGGCAGAGCCTGTTTTTTGAAGACCGAATGAGTCAAAGTCAAATTGTTGGGATGAGTTTAATAGTGCTCGCAATCATACTGAACACATGTTGGGTTCGCTTTACGGCGCATCGCAGTGGCGGTTTACAAGCGAGAACTTCTTAGTCTGTCGGAAAATGAAGGGGGCAGGTAGATAAATTGGTCGTGTGGTTTGATTTTTCTTGAGTATGGGCTAGCGTCAAGAAAGGTTCAGGGAGAGAAATCATGCTTACGCTAAATTATTACGTCGAAATTTCGGCGACACCGCAACGAGTGTGGGAAGTGCTAACCGATGTTGAGTTGTATAAACGTTGGGCACAAGCCTTTTCACCGCAGTCTCAATTTGAAGGAGCTTGGGAAGAAGGAGGTGGCATCACTTTTTTTGATCCAGATATGGGCGGGACAAGGGCAATCATAGATACGGTGCTACCCCTTCAAAAACTTGAATTTCATCATGTTGCCATTTTTAATCCGGATAATCGTCAACAACTCGATGCTGACCTAGCATCTAGGTGGATCGGATCGCGAGAGATCTACCAGATCGATACCAACAACGATCGTTTACTACTCAATGTTACCATTCATACTCACAATGACTTTGTTTCCATGTTTAATCACGGATGGGAAAAAGCCTTACCCTTGATAAAAGCCATTAGTGAAGAGCAAGCTTAGGGTTCTTGCTTATCTTGGGCTGACGATGCGTTGCCTGAAGGTATACAATAGCACGCAAGATAGCGCACCTAAGAGAGTGGATGATGGAATTTAAAGTTGATACCCATACACATACGTACGCCAGTGGTCACGCGTACAGTACCTTGATTGAAAATGCAAAGTTGGCAAAAGAGAACGGGCTGGATATGTTCTGCACGACCGATCACGCAGAATCAATGCCGGGTGCGCCTCATTACTGGTTCTTCTCTAACCAGAAAATTCTGCCTCGCTTTCTTGAAGGCGTTGCGATTATTCGCGGCGTTGAATCTAACATTATGAATACCGAAGGCGACATTGATATTCCGCTGAGTGTAGACCGCAACTTAGATTGGGTGATCGCGAGTTTTCATGAACCCGTTTTTCGTCCTGCAAACAAGCAAACTCACACGGAAGCACTTGTTAATGTCATTCAGAGTGGTCGTATTGATGCGCTCGGTCATCTTGGTAATCCAAATTTCGACTTTGATTTTCAGACCGTTTTAGCGTGCGCGAAAGAGCACAATGTCGCGATTGAAATTAATAACACCACGCTGAAAGGCAACAGCCGAGTAGGCAGCGTAGACCGTTGCCACGAGATTGCACAAATCGGGAAAGATCTCGGTGTTTTCTTCACCACGGGCAGTGACGCGCATTTCTGTCACGATGTTGGTAATCTGGATTTGGTTGGAGAGTTAATGGACAAAGTGGGTATTGATAGCAAGAAAGTGATTACTCACACCGCTCAGCAGTTTTTGTCTTTCTTAGCTTTGAGAGGCCGTAAACCAATTGCAGAATATGACAGCATTCTCAACGCATAAACTTGATTACATTTAAGGTATGCACCCGACGCCAGATTGCTTTACACTGCGACCCGGAAATACTCAACTAAGCTGGTTTTTCGCCTCTTATGGCGTAGGTTATTTGGGTGAATAAAGCCGACACAGAATTCGGCACTATAAATGGAGAAGTGAAAAATGTTACGTCCTTTAGTCCTAGGGTGTGCGATTGCGTTTGGCTCAACATACGCAATGGCAGAAGCGGTTGATTTAAAACAAAACATGAAACAGATGAAGATGGAATTCAAACAGGCGGCGGAAGCGTCTGATGTTGAAACCATGAAATCTGCGATTGATAGCTTGCAAGCGATCGTTGAACAATCTAAGCGTGGTAATTACCCACCAGAGAAGTTTGATACTTACTTAGAAGGCTTTAACAAGCTGACGGTAACGCTAGATAAGATTGAAGCGGATCTTGATGCGGGCAAGCTACAAGAAGCAAAAGCTCAACTGCGTGAAATCGATAGTCTTCGTGAAGAGTACCACGACAAGCGCAATCCAAGCATTTGGAGCAAGTTGTTCGGCTAATTATCTACTGAGCGGAGCATTTGCTCGTGGCAGTGGGTTACGCGTTATCTCTAAGTAATGAATGAACACATTATCAGCCTGCCATTTCGGCGGGCTTTTTTGCGCCTGTCAATCGATGCATTCAAGAAAACCTGTGAGGTAGCAACCACTTATTGATACTGTTTTTTGAGCTATCACTCAAAATTGGTTACGCTGTGTGAAATTTGTTAAGTCACCGTTATGCGTAGATTAATTCCTTTTTACCGCTCGATGTTATTTGCTAGTGCTCTCAGTTGGGTGCTAGTGACGCTGATGCCTGTTATCAATGCTCATGGTAACAGCATGGGCGTGTGGGCGACGCTATGTACGCTTAACGGTTTTGAGTTGGTTCAAATAGAAGAGGGCGACAATTCGGTCAGTCACAAAGGCAAGCCTTGTCCGTTTAGCCACTTCTCGACTTTTCATCACGATACACTTCCAACGACACCGATACTTTCAAGACTGACCTTGGTGATTTCTGACAGCTACGCTTATTTGGCTCTAAGTGTGCGATTTGAAACACCAGTTCCTCGAGCGCCGCCAGTTTCCTTTTTCTCATAACAAAAACAATTACAAGTAAATAAAGCCAACAACACTGCCACTTCGAGCAGTGGTACTCCCAAATCTAAGTCAAATAACGCCGCATACGAATACGTATGTGCAGGATGCGTTTGGCTGAATTTGGGGGTTCAACAATGAAAAAGGAAAATACACATGTTGAGAAACTCGGCAAAGCCTCAACTCAAGGAAGCCTCACGCTTAAAATCCATCTACTTTATGACGTGGCGATGGCACTTTTACGCAGGTTTGTTCGTCATTCCATTTATGCTCATGCTTTCCCTCACGGGGTTGGTGATGTTGTTTGATGACGAAATCGAATTGGCTCGATACGAAGCGACATTACAAGTTTCACCACAAGAGCAAATGGTTCCCGTCTCTGTACAATTAGAAACCGTAAAGCAGGCCTGCCCCGATTTTAATGTCACTCAATTTGTACCTGCTAAAACGGCCGATATTGCCAACCGCTTCTCGATTCAAAACCAAGAAGGCCGCTCACTGATTGTTGCAGTAAATCCTTATACAGGAGACGTACAAGGCACCATTAATCGTGGTGATAGCATCTATGAACTGATGAACAGCATTCACGGTACGTTGCTCATCGGAGACTTAGGCGACCGTTTAATTGAAATCGCCGCCAGTTTAGGCATTTTACTGTTGGTGTCTGGTTTGTACCTGTGGTTACCAAGAGACAACGCAAGCCGTGCTGGCTTTTTGAAAATTCGTTTTGGCAGTGGAACTCGTATTTTGATGCGAGATCTGCATGCGAATTTAGGTGGTGTGCTATCAATTGTTCTGTTGTTCTTTTTGATTTCAGGTTTATCTTGGGCAGGGATCTGGGGTGCGAAAATGGTGCAAGCTTGGAATACCTTCCCAACCTATTACACATGGGGTGAGAAACCGGAATCTACACTGACACATAAAGATCTTAACCACGGTGCTTCAGAAGAGATGCCATGGAACTTAGAGCTCGCTGCTGTGCCAGAATCGAAAGATAAGCCCGCTCATGATCATGCCAATATGAAGGAAGAGATGGCATACGCAGGCAGTCATGATGCGCTCTCCATTGATGATATCATCCTCAAGGCTGAAATGATGGGCTTCACTGGTTATAAGCTGTTTTTGCCGCGCTCTGAGACGGGCGTTTATACCGTTGCAGCTAACACTATGGGCGGCGATATTGCCGACCCAAGACAAGATCGCACCAGTCACTTTGACCAATATTCCGGTCGCTTGTTGGTGGATGTAACGTGGCAAGATTACAGCCTATTTGCCAAGTTCATGGCGGCAGGTGTGTCATTGCACCAAGGTGATGTTAGTGTGCTTAACAAAGTGCTCAACGTAGTGTTCTGTTTAGCGTTCATTTTGATCTCAATCACTGGAGTTGTGATGTGGTGGATTCGTAGACCAAGTCGCAGTGCCGCATTGGGCGCGCCACCTAAGTTTCAGCAAGACAGTATTTGGAAGCTTGGTTTAGTAACGTTAGTGATATTGTGTCTCGCGTTCCCGATGGGCGGTTTGGCGATTGTTACGGTTCTCGCACTGGATTGGCTGTTGTTTAACCGCGTCGAGAAGCTGAAAACGGCGTTGAATTAGTAACAGACAAAGAATGGAATAGTAAAAGAGCCAGCGACGTGCTGGCTCTTTTTATTTCTGGTAAATCTCCAGCGGCAAGCCATCTGGGTCTTGGAAGAAGGTAAAGGCTTTACCTGTGAATTCGTCAATACGAATTGGCTCAACTTCAACGTCATTCGATTCTAGGTAGGCTTTCACCTGTTCAACATCATCAACCAAAAATGCGAGATGTCGTAGCCCTTGTGCTTCAGGAAAGCTCGGTCTCTCTGGTGCGCCCGGAAAGCTAAACAGTTCCACTTGGCTGCCGTCAGGTAAAGCGAGGTCAAGCTTGTATGAGTCTCTGGCTTCACGATAGTTTTCAGCAATGACTTTTAATCCCAACACTTCAGTGTAAAAGCGTTTTGACCTTGGGTAATCGCTGCAAATGATCGCGACGTGATGAATGGCATTAAACATGGTTAGCCTCTTCAAGCATGGTTAGTGTCCTCGGAGACTAAATGCTCCTTAACGAAGTCGATAAACACGCGCAGACGAGCAGGCATGTATTTGGTTTGCGCATACTGCATCGCGATAGCGCCGTGGTAGTTACTCTTAATCATCCAATCCGGTAGTACCTCCACCACTTCACCTTGCTCTAACGCGTCTTTGATCACGAAGTCATGGAAGATCCCAATTCCCAAGCCAGACTTAACCCCGTTCAAGCGCATTTGAGAATGGTTGACGGCGTAGCGTCCACTTACGGCAATCGAATGAAAGGCTTCCTCTTTAAAGAACGACCAGATGTTGTCTTTGTCGTTCTCGGCAAGGTAAATACAGTCGTGCTGCTCAAGTTCAGTGGGGTGCTCAGGCATACCGTGTTTGGTGAGGTAATCTGGAGAAGCACATAAAACGAGATTGGTCTTGCTGATCTCTTTAAGTACCAGATTCTCATCGGGTTTGTCGGTGAGCTTAAAGGCGACATCAATTCCTTGGCGGAACAAATCGATCTCACCATCTGCTGCACGCAGCTTAAGCTGAATATTTGGATACCGTTCTAGGAATGGCAACACAAATGGCTGAAGCACCGAATTAAGAAACGCTTCGGGGGCTGCCACTGTGAGTGCGCCTGTTGGCTCAGCATGATCTTCCGCAGATAGCTCAACGGCTTGCTGCGCGGCATTCACCATTGCGATGCTTTGGTCGTAAACCTTTTGCCCTGCTTGAGTGATGATCAACTTACGAGTTGTGCGTTCAAACAGTTTGACCGAGAGGGCTTGTTCCAACCGTGTGATCAACTTACTTAAAGCCGATGGCGTTACGCCGAGTTGTTTGGCTGCAGCGGTAAAACTGCCTTCGTTTACCACCAAGATAAACGAAGCAAGATCAGGAAGTAGGGCTATGAGTTTTGGATTAACCATAATTGTTCAGTTCTGCGCAGCGGAATAACGATATTGTCTGGTACGGTTTCACGAGGTTCAAGTATCACCGTCTCGCTTTAACTATATTTTGCCAAAAATGCATTGAGTGCAGGCAAGCCAGACTCACCAGTATGGTATTGCTGCCAACAGTGATAAATGGCCGTTTCATGGTCTGCAATCAACTCGATAGCTTCTCGCTCAGCGATTGAATAATGCTGTGAAGCTTTCACTTCTTCATGCCATTCTCGATATTTGACCTCATAAGGTTCTACCCACTTCAGAAGAGTCGCCACCAACTCTTGCCATGGTAAACCAATCCACTTGGTTGCATCTGCCAAGCCTTTATCTAGCATCTCTTGGTATCGACTTTCGATATCCATGCCATTTGTCAGCAGTACAGGTTTGAGCTTTTCTGCGGTGAGTTCTTCCACTTCAATCAAGGTTTGCCACAGCGTTTGTTGTTCACTTTGGGCGTAATGGCTCAAGTAGTGGTTGAAAAAAGCGTTGCCGTAGATTTCGCCATGGTAGGCAGCCAGTACGTTATGAATCATGGTGAGAATCGTGATTTAAACAGGGAATACTGCATTTTAGGAGGGGAAAGCGCGACGTGTAAATACAAAAAGTGCTGTTGACAGAATTCGAACAGAACTTGTGAGAATTTTATGAGAATTCGATGAAGTTGCTGATAGATTTGCTCGTCATTCTTAGAGGCAAGAACGCAAAACGTTCGAAACGTAATGCTTAACCTACTCAAGTCACGAACAATGAAGTAAAGCCGTACACATGGGCTTGGGTAGTTCAACCCTCATTAAAGGATGGAATCACAATGAAAAAACGTACCCAACTCGGACTCGTCATGACTTCAGTAGCTATGGCACTAGGCTCTGCATCAGTGAATGCGGCGGAATTGGAAATCACCGTGACAAACGCAACCAAAGGCATCTACTTTACGCCACTTATTGTTGCCGCACATGGCTCCGACCTTCAAATGTTCAGAACGGGTCAAGCAGCGACTCCAGAACTAGAAGCAATGGCAGAAGGCGGTGATATCTCTGGTCTTGCGAGTGTGATTGGTAACGCTGGTGGTGCGGTGGTTGAGAACCCTGCTGGTGGTATTTTGAATCCGGGTGTTGCAACCACCTTCACCTTGGACAGTGGCGACCACGGTTATCTTTCTCTGAGCGCGATGTTGCTGCCAACCAATGACGGTTTTGTCGGTCTAGATAGCTGGAAGATTCCAACGGAAGCGGGTACATACCGAGCAACGTTAAGAAGTTACGATGCCGGTACAGAAGCGAACGATGAACTTGCGTCTAGCATGCCAAACCCACCTTTCATTACCTTTGGTACTGGCGGCACAGGCGTTGAAGCAACGGTAACTAACGACAAAGTTCACGTGCATCCGGGTAACCTTGGTGATAGCGATCCAACTGGCGGCATCAGTGACTTAGACAGCAGCAGCCATCGTTGGTTAAACCCAGTCGCAACCATCACAATCGTTGTGAAGTAAGGGGGATGTATGAAATACAGAATCTTACTAGTAGCAGCTTCAGTCGGCTTGCTCGCCGGTTGTCCAAGCGATGATGATAACGATGTAGTGAAATCGTACCGCTACACCGTCAACGTTGCGAACTTGACTGCGAATCAACCTATGTCTCCGCTTGCGGTACTTACTCACAATGGTGACTACCAACTGTTTGAAATTGGCCAAGCTGCATCTGTTGAACTTGAGCATCTTGCCGAAGGCGGTAGTAACGCTGAGCTGATTGAGTTGATGAACAGCAATGACAGTGTTTACCAAGGTATTTCGGGCAATGGATTGGTGTTGCCGGGTGCATCGGACGAAGTCACCATCACGGTTGACCCTAGTCGTTACGGTTACTTGTCTGTGGCGTCTATGTTTGTGAATACCAATGATGCCTTTGTTGGCGAAACGGGGTTATCGCTCAAATCGCTCGCAGTAGGTGAAAGCTATGAAATGAGCATGAACGTTTGGGACTCTGGCACAGAACTGAACGATGAACTTGCTGCAACCATTCCGGGCCCAGCAGGTGGCGGTGAGGGTTTCAATGCCGCGCGTAATGACAGCAATGACGTTGTTGCATTCCATGCGGGTGTTGTTAGCCAAGATGACGGATTAGCAAACTCAGCACTTTCTGCGAACCATCGTTTCTTGAACCCAGGTGCGAAAGTCACCATCACTCGAGTCGAGTAACACAGGCTCCGATGACGTCTCCTTTCCAAAGCGCTTGTAGCCGAGCGCTTTATCCCTCATGGCGTCATCGGAACCTTTTTTGAAAGAATTTCTAATTTGTTCCGGTCATGTGCAAAGTGAGGATACTCGAAGGCAAGGAAAGGACCATGGAACAACAGGCAATCAATTTAGTCGCGAACATCTTGTTGGTGGAAGATGACGATGATTTGGCAGAACTGGTTCAGATGCATCTCAAGTTTCAAGGACATCAAGTATTGCGAGCCACAAATGTCTCCGATGCTAAAACGCAATATCAGCAACAACCCTTTGATTTATTGATCCTTGACCGAGGTTTACCAGATGGCGATGGTCTAGACATCTGCCATTATTTGCGTCAGCAACAAGATTGGAGCCCAGTGCTCATGCTGACAGCCAGAGACGGTGAAATGGACAAGGTTGACGGCTTAGAAGCAGGCGTTGATGACTACATCACTAAGCCATTTAGCGTATTAGAATTCCAAGCACGAGTGCGAAACGTGCTGCGCAGAGTCAACCAAACCGTAGAAGCCAAAGTAGCAAATGAAGTCCTCGACGATGCGATGGATTTTGGCCCGCTGAGAATTATTCCGGAGTTGCACCAAGTATCCCTAAACGACAAGGATGTCACGCTCACCGCGACAGAGTTTACTTTGCTGCAGTTTCTCGCGACTCGTCCGGGCAGAGTCTACAGTAAAGATGAATTGCTCGATCACGTTTGGAACACCAGTCATTCTGGTTATCACCACACGGTGTGTAGCACCATAAATCGTTTACGCAGCAAGTTGTCGTCGTCTGACTCTGATCATCACTTCATTCAAACCGTGTGGGGTGTTGGATATAAGTTTCAGCCAAGACACTAATGCAAGAAAGTAAGTCAAAACATCAAGCCAGACAGTAAGTCGGTAGTTGTTTTCACCGTCATTTTTCAATCATCACGGGTGTTGCAAAAACACCGCTGTTTAAGGAGGCGATAGGATGAGCTTCAAATCTCGCTTGGTAGTATTTACTAGCTTGTGGTTCTGCCTCGCGGCGGTAGTGATTGCACTGACTTACAATTGGCAAAAAGAAACCATTGAGTTACGCACTAAGCAAAGCCTGCATAAAGAGCTGGCAAGTCATATGCGTGACGATAATCCGCTGATGATCGGGACGGATTACAACCCTAAAGCACTTAAGTCGATCTTTCACACGCTCATGCTGATTGGCCCTGATTTTGAAATCTACTTCCTCGATAGCCAAGGCAATATCACCACCCATGCAGCACCGGAAGGGGCGGAGATCATGGGGAAGGTGGATCTCAATCCCATTAAGCAATTCTTAAATGACCAGCCTTTTCCTATTCTGGGTGAAGACCCACGTAATCGTGGTGAACACAAAGTCTTTTCTGTCGCCGCGATAGAGGAATTAGGCTCTACGGTCGGTTATCTCTACGTGGTGATTGGTAGTACCCGACATGACGCCATTGCCAATGCTCAAGTCGATACTCCTTACATCGCGCTGGCAGGATTGGTCTTAGTTTCCATTTTAGGCTTTGCTCTTGGAGCTTATGTGCTGGTCAAACGTAGCCTATTGAACCCGATTGAGCGTGTGACCAAGCAACTTCAACAGCAAGCTGAACATGATTTCCGCCTGCAACCTGATTTTACTCACCAAGTGCCGGAGCTCGTGCCGATTGCGCACTCTTATCAGATGATGGCGAAGCACATTCAGCAACAGTTTTTACAGTTGGAGTATCAATCGTCTCATCGTCGTCAAAGCTTGTTGCAGCTTAGTCATGATTTAAAAACGCCGTTATCGAGCGTGCTGGGCTATTTGGAAACGTGGCGTTTGCAACATCCGGAATCTGATCCTTTGATTGACGTCGCTTTCCGAAATTGTGAGAAGCTCTCAACTCAATTGCATTCTTTGTTAGACGCCGCGCGCAAAGAAGCTCCAATGCCAAACTACGAGTACCGCCCCGTAGATCTTGGCGCGTTGATGGCAGAATGTGCTGAAACGATGCAGAGCCAGTTTTCTCGTAAAGAAGTGGTGTTGAAAGTGGATATCGATAGTGAAATCCAAACCGTGGGTGATAAAGGACTCTTAGAGCGGTTGGTATTGAACCTGCTTGAAAATGCATTGCGCCACAGCCCAATCGGCTCAGAAGTGCATTGCCAAGCGCATTTGAGTGAAGATAAGTCGCGTATCCACTTTACCTTCGTCAATCACATCGAGGAAGAAGCGGGGGGCGGTTCTTTGGGGATCGGGACGAAGATTGTCCAATCGATCTTAATGCTTCACCACAGCTACCTTGAGACCAATGCGACATCCTCTAAGTATCAACAGAAGTTCACACTTCTCGCAATCTAAAGAGAAGTGTGAGACATAAGTTAATGTTTATTCAATAACACCACATACGACGCGAGCGCCGCCACCACCTAGCTTACTTGGGTGATCGGAGTGATTGTCACCACCTGCATGGATCATTAACGCTCGACCTTTTAAATCCGATAATTTTAGGCGAGGCGCGACAACGGGCTGATTGGCATTGCCGTCCATGTCCACATAGAGTGGAGGCAAGTCGCCTAAATGATTGTCATCGGTCCAAGGATAGCCATGCTTCCCTGTGTTGTTAGGATCATAATGGCCACCTGCTGCGCCGCCTAATACGGTTTTGTCATCCTTTTCTATGCTATCGCAAGATGGATTAGTGTGAACATGGAAACCGTGCACACCTGCTGACAAACCTGATAATTGAGGCGTAAAAACAACGCCATAATCACTTTGTGAAATCTCAATGGTACCCGCACTCTCATTGGTGTTGAGAGCAGTCATTTCTACCGTTTTTGCTAGCACGTTAGGGGCGGCGACAAGAGCGGATGCAACTGAAATGCATAGCAATCCTTTTAACATGGGACCTCCTTCTTTTAGGGTGTACGCTCAAGCACATATTAGTGAAAACCTGTTTTACTTATGTATGTTGAGCGGTGAGTTTATGTCATAGAGTGATGTGTATCACTTTATGGTCTTAAACTGATATCTCGATCCGAAATCAGCTTTCTTTTATTTAGTCTTAACATGTTGAGATCGTTAAGATATAAAAAGAATAGACGCCAATCTTAAAATAGCCTGAATATTTTTAAATTAACGCAAAGTTAAATTTTTAATGACTTTATAACAAAGCTCATAATTGTTTTATAAAGAATTTGGTGGAATTGTCCGCAATAAAGAATAATCAAATTAACGAATATATTAATGTGAACATTGTTGTTTATAGATTTGTGGTCAAACTGTTGCTTATATCATCAAATAAGATAAAAAATTGGAACTAAAGTCACTTAATGGCAGAGGAAAAAATTAAACTCTGATTGTAATGGGTAATAATGTTTTAGTAACAGATAGTTACGCACTTAAAATTAATAATATGGCTAATTTCCGACAAGGATTGAAAAAGATGAAAGACAAGGAATCTATTCAGACTAATAGCAGCCGCCGTAATTTTCTGAAAGGCGCAACAGGAGCTGTTGTTGCTGGTGTGAGTGCTTCCGCTTTCTCAGGCGTAGCTCAAGCACGAGAACAGAAAATTGATTGGAGCAGCCGCGGGCTAGGTAGAAAACACGATAAGCGCTTCTGGCGTAAAGTGCAAAGACAGTTCGTTTTGGATAAACGAACCACTTACATGAACATTGGTACAACAGGTTCAATGCCAAAACATGTTCTTGAAGATTACGAGCATAACAACAAGCTGGTGGCTAAATACCCTTGGGATATGAAAGGCAAATTTGGCTCTTGGCCGTATGTTTCTGAGATGGTTAAAGACGTCGCACCAGGTTTTGGTGCTAACCCAGAAGAGATCATTCTCAGCCGCAACACTACTGATGGCTTATGCTCGATCATTAATGGCTTACACTTTGAACCAGGTGATGTGATTCTAACGACACACCATGAACATATTGCTGCAACATCACCTATGAACGTAGCGAAACATCGTTTTGGTGTGGATGTGGTAGAAATTCAACTACCAGTATTTACTGGTACCGAAAACGTTTCTGAGCAAGATTACATTCAAGCGTTCCGAGACGCGCTTGATGCGAATCAAAACGTTCGCCTAATTGTTTTCTCTCATATCACATACAAAACAGGAACCGCGCTACCAGCAAAAGCCATTTGTGCTTTAGCAAAAGAGTATGGTGTACCTACTCTTGTTGATGGCGCGCATACGGTCGGTATGTTTGACCTTGATTTCCACGATATGGATTGTGATTTCTATGCAGGATCTGGTCATAAGTGGCAGTGTGGTCCGGGCGCGACGGGTATTCTGTATGTTCGTGATAACGGTAACCGTTTGAATGAGTATTGGAGTGACCGAGAGAACCCGTTATGGTTGATCAACTCCTCACTTTCTCATGCTGATTACCTGGGTAAACAGCTGCAAATGCAATACATTGGTAACGATAACTATCCTGCGAAACAAGCACTAGTTGATAGTTGCAAAATGTGGGATGAGATTGGTCGAGACCGTATCGAAGAGCGAGTTGTAAGCCTTGGTAGTTTATGTAAAACCTTGCTTCAAGAGTACTTACCACAAGCCAAAATGTATTCACCAAACGTGGAAGGCTTAACCAGTGGCTTAACGACGGTTAACCCGTTCTCCGATGTAACTAATGAAGAGATACTGACGGAATTCCGAGATCGTTTACGTGAAGAGTATGGTTACATCATCCGTACGACTAGCTTTAAGCTGCATAAGGATGATGACTTTGATACTTACGCGCTGCGTATCTCTACGCATTTGTTCCATGACGAACAAGATGTGGAAGGGCTCGTAGTGGCGATGACGAATTTGTATTACTCGTCGTTCTAACATCGTTGTTTATCACTCAAGCGCCCATTATTGGGCGCTTTGTGAAAGGTAAGGATATTATTATGTCAGTCATAACATTCAAAAGAACTTTAGCGACGGTGGCGCTCATGGTTACCTCTGTTGCGTCGTCTGCCGCTTGGTCAGACGATTTACAACAAATCCGTGAACGCGGTGTACTGCGTCACATTGGTGTCCCGTACGCTAACTTTGTCTCCTATATTGAACAAGGTGAAGTGGAAACTTTGACTGGCTTGGATGTAGAGATAATAAAAGGTTTTGCCAAGTCGTTAGGTGTTCAGTACCAGTATGTTCCAGCACAGTGGAGCGACGTGGTTGGTAAGTTGACAGGGCAAAATGTGCAATATCACAACAAGCAGGCTGTTGTCGGAGAAAGTGTTCCAATTGAAGGCGACTTGATCGCAAATGGCGTTACTATTCTTGATTGGCGCTCTGAGGTTGTCGATTTTTCACAAGATTATTTTCCTTCAGGTGTATGGTTGGTTTCCAGATCCGACTCTAGTCTGAGCCCGATTAAACCAAGTGGGTCGGTCGATGAAGATGTTAAAAACGTCAAGCAGCTGATCGATGGTCGCGAAGTGTTAGCTTTAGAACATTCTTGCTTGGATCCTAACCTTTATGACTTATATGACACAGGTGCAAAAGTTATATTACCTGATGGGGCGCGTCTCCTTAATGAGATGGTTCCAGCGATAATGAAAAATGATGCGGAAAGCACATTATTAGATGTTGCGGATACGCTAATTGCCCTCGAAAAATGGCCGGGCGAAATAAAAGTCATTGGCCCTATATCTGAAAATCAAAAAATGGCTGTTGCATTCCGTAAAAATTCCCCTGAATTACGCAAAGCATTTGATCGTTATTTAGACTCGATAAAAAAAGACGGTTCATACGAAAAATTAGTAAAAAAATACTATCCATCTATTTACTACTTTTATAACGATTACTTTATAGAAGATAAAAAGAAAGTCCGATGAATAAGGCCGTTAAAAAATTTTCCAGTAAAAGATTTATTACAATAAGCGCAATATTAGTTTCAATTTACCTAGCTATGCTTATTACTGTGACTAGCGTAGGTCAAAATAAATTAAAAGAATCTCAATACAGAGAACTAGATTTAAAAGTTAAAAGTTATGCAAGCACACTCGATAATTTATTTACCATAGCGAGTGAAGATGTTGATAATCTAGCTACAGATAAAACAATACAAACATTCTTTGGTAATTTAGCTTCTGGAATGTCAATGGAGTATGGATTAGGTGCCAGTCTAATTAATTTAAAGCGTCGCTTCGATGAGAAGATAGACAGTAAGCTAATTAATAGCAGCCAAATCTATAAGAAGCTCACGCTGGTAGGCAGTGATGGAGTCACCATTGTCACCACTGGATCTGAAAACCTTGCCGAGCACAAAATGGACATACAAACCTTAATGACTCAACACGGGCATCCCGAAGAGGTTTGTGCGACGCGATACAATGATGACGTTCGCATTCAAGTCATTAAGCAAGTTAAGTTCTCCGGAAAGCCTGTTGCCTTTTTAATTGCCGATCTTAATAAGAATATTGTTATTGACCAACTTACTAACCAAGAACATGAAGATAGTTATAGCCGAATGGTGCTAAAAATAAAAGACGTGGAAATGGTTGTATGGGATACCATAAATAAAACACCTTCTCACAATAAGGATGAGAATTATTTCGTTTCTGAGGCTGTAGACGGAAAAATTTACTTTGAAGTGCCTGTGGATAAACATCACTTCAAATTGATGGCGTGGTTCGAGCCTTTGAGTGAACGAGATATATTTACATCACGGCTCTTTATTATTGGTTTGAGTATTCTGGCCGTTATGATCGTCATTGCTTTATGTTATGCATTCATCACGAACAATAATAGGATTGAATTGAAAATTAAGCTTGAGGAAGAAAAAAAGCGTAAAGATATTCTTTCTCAACAGAATAAAAAATTAACGAACGAAATTGAACGTCGAAAAGCGTCTGAAAAAGAACTCGCCTTCCAAGCTAAATATGACACATTAACCAATTTACCTAATCGTAGTTATGGTTCCGAGCGATTGGCTTTGGAGTTAATTAGGGCATCGCGTAGTGGGTCTAAAGTTTTGGTGATGTTCATCGACTTAGACCACTTTAAGCAGATTAACGATTCAATGGGACACTTTGTTGGGGATGAAATCCTTAAACTCAGTGCTCAGCGACTGTATCAAGTCGCGAGAAAAACAGACTTATTGGCGAGAATTGGTGGGGATGAGTTTTTACTCGTCATCCCTGATTTGCCTGATAATGATACTGCAAAGCGAGTTGCTTCAAGTGTACTTTCGGCGTTTAACGATCCGTTTGTTTGGAACAACCATGAATTCTTCTTGAGTAGCAGCGTCGGAATGTCTGTGTTCCCGGATGACGGAGACAACGCTGAGCAGCTCCTTGCATGTGCTGATATGGCAATGTATCGGGCGAAACAAGATGGGCGTGATGGCTTTTGTTTTTATAACCATAATATGAACCAAGATTTGCAACGCTATTTGGATCTGGAAAATCGTCTGAGAAGTGCGATCTCCAATCAGTTATTAGAGCTGTATTATCAGCCAATTATTGAGCTGAGTAGTGGTAAAATCGTAGGTGCAGAAGCGCTAATGCGTTGGAATGATGACAAGTACGGATTTGTAAACCCTGAAGAGTTTATCTCTATTGCAGAGAAAAATGGTTTAATTCATCAAATTGGTGAGTTTGCTATTCAACAAGCGTGTCGACAAGCGGCACAATGGCAAAGTCTGACTCCGTTGTTTGTTTCTGTAAACTTTTCTAGTGTTCAATTTAGGTACTGCGAGCGCTTACTTACGTTTATTAAACACAGCCTTGAGGAGTCTGGTCTTCCGTCAAATAAGTTCGATATTGAAGTGACAGAAAGTCTCCTCTTCAATCACGATTCTGAGCTATTAGACATGCTTAATAACTTACGAGCGTTAGGCACCAAACTTACTATTGATGATTTTGGTACTGGTTATTCTGCGCTGAGTTACTTGCAGAAGTTTCCGTTCGACCGCTTAAAGATTGATCGTAGCTTTATGCAAAATATGTTCGAGAACGACTCAGACCGCGAGCTTGTCAACGTAATCATAGCAATGGCGAAAGCGCTGGATCTTAAGATCGTCGCAGAAGGCATCGAAGAACAGCGTCATGTGGATTACCTGAAAAACCTAAACTGTGAGTTCGGACAAGGTTTCCACTATAGCCGACCATTACCTGCTAAGGACTTTGAAGCACTTTTGGCTAAGCCTACCTGGCTATAATTCCTTTTATAACAACCTCATAGAAAAGCATTAATTGAATTTGTGCCTAGGATTCATTAATGCTTTTCCACCTTAAGGTATAATCCTTCCTCCTTCCTTGAATTACACTACAATTAATTGATGAGTGATAGCCCGTGACGCCCGTCACATAAAGGCTAAGCCTAATTCTAAACGAGTAAATACTCGCCAAAATAACTAGGAAGGAATTTCAAATGTCTTCTGCATTCTACCAACAGATTCAGCAGCAAATCGAAGAAGTAAAGGCGGAAGGCCTTTACAAATCAGAGCGTGTCATCACGTCTCAACAGCAAGCGGCTGTTAAAATCTCTACTGGTGAAGAAGTACTAAACTTCTGTGCGAACAACTACCTTGGTCTTGCTAACCACCCGGCACTTATCGAAGCGGGTAAAGCAGGCATGGACGAGCACGGCTTTGGTATGGCTTCAGTACGTTTTATCTGTGGTACGCAAGACATCCACAAAGAGCTTGAGCAGAAGCTTTCTAAGTTCCTAGGTAAAGAAGATACGATTCTTTACACATCATGTTTCGACGCAAACGCGGGCCTATTTGAAACTATTCTAGGCAAAGAAGACGCAATCATCTCTGACGCTTTAAACCACGCGTCAATCATCGACGGTGTTCGTCTATGTAAAGCAATGCGTTTCCGCTACTCAAACAACAACATGGAAGAGCTAGAGCAACAACTGATCGCTGCGAAAGAAGCAGGTGCTCGCCACATTCTTATCGTAACGGACGGTGTGTTCTCAATGGACGGCGTAGTAGCAAACCTTCCGGCTATCTGTGACCTAGCAGAGAAGTACGGCGCATTGACTATGGTTGATGACTCTCACGCTGTTGGCTTCATGGGCAAAACAGGTGCAGGTACGCACGAGCACCACAACGTGGTTGACCGTATCGACATCATCACTGGTACGCTAGGCAAAGCAATGGGCGGCGCTTCAGGCGGTTACACATCTGGTAAAGCGGAAGTGATTGACTGGCTACGTCAGCGTTCTCGTCCATACCTATTCTCTAACTCTGTTGCACCAGCAATCGTAAGCGCTTCTATCCGCGTTCTAGATCTACTAGAAGAGAGCGGTGACCTACGTGATCGTCTATGGGAAAACGCAGCACACTTCCGTACTCGTATGGAAGACGCGGGTTTCACAATGGGTGGTGCTGACCACGCAATCATCCCAATCATGCTTGGCGACGCAAAAGTAGCAGCAGAATTTGCAGAGCGTGCGCTGGAGAAAGGCATCTACGTAATCGGCTTCTCATTCCCTGTAGTACCAAAAGGTCAAGCACGTATCCGTACTCAAATGTCTGCGGCGCACTCTCGCGAGCAACTAGACCGTGCAATCGACGCGTTCATCCAAGTTGGTAAGGACATGGGTCTTATTTAAGATTCTAGGCCTTAGACAATAGGGCCTTTAATTAAGGTTACATTATGAAAATTAAAGCATTATCAAAGCTAAAGCCTGAAGAAGGCATCTGGATGACTGAGGTTGATAAACCTGAAGTTGGCCATAACGACATTCTGATCAAAATTAAGAAAACCGCTATCTGTGGTACAGACGTACACATCTACAATTGGGACGAATGGTCACAAAAGACAATTCCAGTGCCTATGGTTGTCGGTCACGAATACGTGGGTGAAGTGGTTGCGATTGGTCAGGAAGTTCGTGGCTTTGAAATCGGTGACCGCGTATCTGGCGAAGGTCACATCACGTGTGGTCATTGTCGTAACTGTCGTGGCGGCCGTACTCACCTATGTCGTAACACGATTGGTGTGGGCGTTAACCGCGAAGGTGCATTCGCAGAATACCTAGTGATCCCAGCGTTCAACGCGTTCAAGATCCCTGAAGGCATCTCTGACGATCTAGCGTCTATCTTTGACCCGTTTGGTAACGCAGTACACACAGCACTTTCTTTCGACCTAGTAGGCGAAGACGTGCTTATCACAGGTGCTGGCCCAATCGGTATCATGGCAGCGGCAGTAGCAAAGCACGTTGGTGCTCGCCACGTAGTGATCACAGACGTGAACGAATACCGTCTAGAACTTGCTCGTAAGATGGGTGTAACACGCGCAGTAAACGTGGCTGAAGAGAAGCTAGAAGACGTAATGGCTGAGCTAGGCATGACAGAAGGCTTCGACGTTGGTCTAGAAATGTCTGGTAACCCAGCAGCATTCAACTCAATGCTAACCACAATGAACCACGGTGGTCGCATTGCACTACTAGGTATTCCACCGTCAGACATGGGTATCGACTGGAACCAAGTTATCTTCAAAGGCTTGGTGATCAAAGGTATCTACGGTCGCGAAATGTTCGAAACTTGGTACAAGATGGCTTCACTGATCCAATCTGGTCTGGATCTATCGCCAATCATCACGCACCACTACAAGATTGATGACTTCCAAGAAGGCTTCGACGTAATGCGCAGCGGCATGTCAGGCAAGGTTATTCTTGATTGGGAATAACTTATTCAAGTAAGAAATGCGCTCCTTTTTGGGGCGCATTTTTGTTTCATGAAGATTCTTGTTTCGGGAAGAAATGGTCGCCAATCTTTTCTAAACTTCTCGTATCGTTCTGCTACTTTTTTTAGATTTTTTCCACTCAACTTCACCCTACCTTCTAACTCATTGTCGATTCTGTATTTGGAACAAGATAATAACCATTTGTTTTTGGTGGTTATTTTTCAGCATCATATGCTTAAAAAGCGTAATTTTTAAGTTTAATGTTTTTATTTGCTGTTCGTCTTTATCCTTATCCTGCTTCTTTTTATTGTTTTACATTTTATATGCATTTGGTTTGTCATAATTGAGCTATAACTAATAAAAAGGTTACCGATATACAGTATACAGTGGAATGTAAAAATGGAGCTTTATATGAAAAGATTTTATCTGATGATGCCTCTGCTCTTAACCTCATTTAGTTGGCAAGCGAGTGGAGCGTCAGTGAGCGGTACGATTGATGTTTCAATTAACCTTGTACAAGGTTGTGTGATTAATGGAAATAATGCGGTAGATGCAGCTTCTGGCGTTGGCTTTGGCTCACTCGCCTTTGGAGACGTGCCTGCAATCTTCAGTGAACAAGATGGTGTGGTAAATGGTGGTAGTGCGACGGGTATTGAAGTGCTTTGTAGTAACGGTGTGACACCGACGTTTACATTGGGCACCGGATTGTATGATGCAAGTGCGACCGTTGGTACCTATGCGATGTCAAATGGCGCGCAATTTATTGATTATACGTTGTTTACCGACTCAGACCGAAGCACACAAATTATACAAGGCGGGACGGTAGCTCTGTCTGAATTTACTAGTGCAACATCGCAAACTATTGAGCTTTTTGCGAAAGCTTACGGTACGAGCAGCATTGCCGGTACATACTCCGATACCATCAGTGTGACGCTAAGCTGGTAAAACGTGACGCTGGTTGTTAGGAGCTTTTCACTTGTCGCGATGAGTTTGTGTTCTTTAACTGTGCTGGCTGATGCGACACAAACTTTTCAGGTGTCTGCCATCGTAGATACAGGTTGTTTGATTAACGGCTCAGTACAAGAAGAAAGCCCAACCCAAGCCGGGCAAATAGGTACGTTAGATTTTGGTGAGCATTCTTCAGTTTACGCGACGGAAGTACAAGGCAGCATCACTTACAGTTCATCACTCACATTAAGTTGTACTCCGGGTATTACGATGAATGTTTCCGTAAATGGCGGGATGAATGAATCGGACGGTGTACGTAAGCTAAAGCACAGTGAAGAAGCGACAACGGTAGATTACTTTTTGTTTCAGGATCTAAATTATACGCAGGTGCTTGATATTGACACGCAATATTCCGTCGATACCGACCAAGACCCAGATAATATTCAGTTTCCTATCTGGGCAAAGGCGACAATAAATGGGAATGAAATGGCTGGAATTTATATGGATACGCTTACGCTGACATTAGAGTGGTAAGTGAACTTTGGAGGGGTGAAATGGAATTCATACTCAAAAAACTATTATTAATAACCTTCCTTTTTGTTTTTTTCTCAAATGCCAATGCTAACTCATTATTAATTTGGCCGATTTACCCCAAAATATCAGAGGAGAGTAATGCAACATCACTTTGGATGGTAAATAAAGGCAGTGCTGATTCTTATTTGCAAGTGAGAATTTTTAAGTGGGAACAAAACGAAGGAGAAGATAGTTATTCAAGTCAAAGCCAGTTAATTGCAACCCCTCCGTTTGTCAAAATTGAACCAGGTGAAAAGCAGTTAATCCGCATCATCAACCAAGATGAGGCCTCTGCGGGTAAGGAGTATGCATACCGAGTGATCATAGATGAATTACCGCCAACTCAAAACCCTCAAACAGAATTGGCGGAAAATGAACTCGCTGTAAAAGTCCGAATGCGTTACTCGATACCTTTGTTTATTTACGGGAAAGGGCTGACTGATACTCAAAAACCAAACCGTGACAGTGAATTATGGGGTGATTTACAGGCACAGTTTATTAAGAAAAATAATCAGCGTTTTGTTCACATTAAAAATTCAGGAAAACACCATGTTCGCTTAGTGAATTTACAGTTGAATCTACCAAATAAAGATCCTGTCGTTGTTTCCGATGGACTAGCTGGCTATATTCTTCCTGAACAGTATAAGGTTTGGTCTATTCCCCATAGTAATGTCAGACCCTTGAGTTTGAGCGCGAATATTGGAGGTAAACGTTACCAAATACCATTGAAGCAATAATGAATAGATTTAATACAATGAATGCTTTCTTTTGGTTGGTATTACTTAGCGTAACGTGGAGCAGTATTGGTCTTTGTGCAAATTCAGCAAACCACTTCTCTGAGCTACCGAGTCCTGAAAATTTCTCTTTAGAAAAGTTTGAGAATATTAGCCTCAATCTGGAGTTGGTGATCAATCAAAGAGCAACCGGGCTTGTTGCGAAAGTTGAGCGAGTTGGCGATCAGTTCTTTTTGCTCCGGGAGGACCTCATTTCAGTTGGGGTTACCGCCAAGTCGTTGCCTGGAACCGAAGAGAGACTTGAGGTTACGTCTATCCCAGGTGTTAACGTGCGTTACTTGCAATCGTCATTGCAACTTGCAATTGACGTACCGCCTAATTGGTTACCGATGCAGAGCTTATCAGCGCAGGATATGGGGCGATTTTCCCCGGCTCAGTTTGGGCGTGGTGGCCTGCTTAACTACAACGTATTTGGTGTGTACGAGAACGAAAGCCGACAAAAGGAGGTTTCTATAAATCATGAAGTCAGAGCCTTTTCTGAGTTTGGCGTTTTTTCTACTACCGGGATATTTAAATCTAACTTTCATCGCGATGTTCAGTCCCAGCAAAGCAGCCAGTACACTCGTTTTGATACGAGTTACGAGTACGTCAATCAAGAGAAGCGAATTCGTATGGAGGTAGGGGACTATATTGTTCGCCCTTTATCTTGGAGCCAACCAGTAAGACTGGCGGGTATTCAGTTGTCACATGATTTCTCTATGCGTCCGGATGTCGTGACGACGCCGTTACCTGCATTTTATGGTGAGGTCACAGCGCCCACTACGTTAGATTTGTTTATCAATGGCTTTAAAACTGACTCAATGAATGTTGGGCCCGGTCCTTTCATTATTAACGATATTCCAATGCTCTCTGGGGCTGGGGAAGCAACGGTAATTGCAACGGATGCTCAAGGTAAGCAAACGGTCATGACCAGCCCATTTTTTCTCTCTTCCGATCTACTGAAGACCGGATTTACATCTTACAGTGCGAGTATTGGTGCGATCAGAGAATATTTCGGTAATGCATCTAACGACTATGGAGACAGTGGCGTGGTTACCGCTCTGCGTCATGGCATGACTGATTGGTTAACATTAGAAGCTCAAGCTGAAGCAAAAGATGACCTGATCGTTGCGGGGCTGGGCTTTGTCACTAATGCTTTCAACTTAGGTACGGTGGATGCCTCGTTTCGTGTGAGTAATTTTCAGGATCAATCTACCTCATATGCGCTAGGTTATAGTTATCAGTCTCGGTTGTTTAGCTTCGCTGCTCGAACTCAAGTAGAACAAGCCGACTTTTATACCTTATCTCATTTACCAAATTACGAAATGCTCGATGAAGGCAAGGACGCTTCACTCGCGTCGCGCCATCTATCACAAATCAATATGGGAGTCCGTTTGGGAGATTGGGGCTCACTTTCTGGTGGGTACTTTGATATTCAACAATCCGACTCAGATTCACGTACCCTAAATCTTACTTATAGCTACGCTCTGCCTTTTAATATCAATATGTCCCTTTCTTACAACCATAGTATTGGTGGTCAGAGTGTTACGTTGGCTCAATTCTCTCTACCTTTCAGTTCTTTGGGGGGAAGTTCGGGGCTAACGCTGAAAAGAGAGGACGATGGCGATGTGCGAGGGCGAGTGGGTTACAGCCGCCTTGCGCCAATACGAGGTGGATGGGGCGTCAATTTAGCGCATGATATTAACGAACACCCAGAAAACCGTAAACAGGCTGATTTGACCTACCGTGCGTCATGGGCGCAGTTCAGAGCGGGGTTAAATGGCACCAGTGGCGACTATGATTATTTTGCGGAAATGGCAGGTTCGGTCTCTACGTTGGATGGAGAAATATTCCCAGCGAATGAAGTGTATGACAGCTTCGCTGTGGTGAGCACCAGTGGTTTTGAAGGTATTCCGGTTAAATATGAAAATCAAATTGTCGGAGTGACAGATGATGAAGGTTACTTACTTGTTCCTTGGGCTACGGCGTATTACACCGCCAAATATGAAATCGATCCACTTAATTTACCTGCCAATGCTGCGTTTTCCGCAACAGAGCAGTTTGCTTCGATACATTCGGGCTACGGCTACCTGTTAGAGTTCCCAATAGAGCTACAAATTGCACTGAGCATGACGGTGGTAGACGAAAATCATTTGTTCCTTCCGATTGGTACATATGGCCGCTCAGAAACGGGCTTAACAAGCCAAATTGGTTGGGATGGTTTTACGTACTTTGAAGGCGTTGACCCAGGCCGCTATATTCAGTTTTATCCTCAAGGACAGTCGCCATGTAAAGTGTTTATTGAGGGGTTGTATCAGCGTGACAGTCAAAAAATACAAACATTGCCTGAGCAGGTTTGTATCAAAGCCGAAGAAGAGACCGCACTATGATTTTGCGCAGCTGGTTTGCTAGCCTACTTCTCTTTTTCTCGTGCTCGACAATGGCTTGTCAGCTCACGGCGGCAGCACCTTTAATCTTGTTTGGCAATGTTTCTTCGTTTACTGTTTCAAGCTCTCAGCAGCAAAGCTCAGCTCAGCCTCATGCGGGGATTACGTGTGACTTTTCTACACTTGTGTCTTTGTTAAGTGGCGACTACGTATCAGCAACGTTTAACAGTATAAATAATGGTTTGCTATTAAATGAGGATGATCCGAGTTCGGAGCTCAGCTATCAGATTTTTGGCGATCCAGGTCTTTCACAAGAGTATGTATTCGGCCAAACTTACAATTTTTTTGAAATCGGGTTACTCGATTTACTCGGGTTGTTTGGCACTCAAGCCGAGTTTCCGCTCTATGCTCGGACGGGAGTGGGTAGTAATCTTTCCGCTGGGACTTACAAAGACCAAATCACCGTATCCTGGATTTGGGATTACTGTAAGGGTATCGGGGTTCTAGGGGTATGCATTGGCCGCGCCAATGGCAGCGCTCAAAGCGTGATTACGGTTGAGTTGGAAGTGACCCCTGATTGTATGATCACAGCGCCAGATATTGATTTTGGTTCGTCCCCATTAGTGGCCGGTTTTGAACCAGTCAGTCAGGTTATATCGTTAACTTGTACCAAGAATAGTTCCTTCTCCATTGGCTTGAATGACGGCCTAAATGCGTCCGGTGGTCAGCGGCGAATGATTTCTAGTGGTCACTATTTGGAATATGAAATCTATAAGTCATCAACGATGGAGCGCTGGGGAGGCACCAGTTCTGAACGTCGTGAACACGGTGACGTCGATACTGGCGGCTCCATTCCGGATGGTATCACTCCACAGAATTATAATTATCGCGCGCAGATACTAACCAGCCAAACGACCCCTCCTGCAGGTACTTACACCGATTCAATAATCGTTGACGTTCAATTTTGAGCATCATGTCAATTACATCATTAGAGGCTTCTATTCCAAAAATTTTTTGTAATCATAGTTTTCACTCTGTCACTGCTTAATTTTGTGAGATTAGTATGGCTTTATTCTCACGGAATTTAACTTTCAGAAATAAGGAAAATGATGAAGAAGTCACTAACAACATTAGGTTTGGCACTGGTATTTACAGGAACAGCTTATGCAGCAAGCTGGGGCTACGAGGGAAACCATGGGCCAGCTCATTGGGGTGAGTTTGCATCTGAGTGCGCGAAAGGTCAAAACCAGAGCCCAATCAACATTGAATCGGCGACCGAAGCGAAGCTAGAAAAATTGAATTTCGACTACGAAGGTAAGGCAATTTCACTGCTGAACAACGGTCACACTTTACAGACTGGTTTAGAAGGTAAAAACACACTCACCATTGATGGTAAAGAGTTTACGTTGAAACAGTTCCACTTCCATACGCCATCTGAAAACCATGTGGATGGTAAAGAATACCCACTAGAAGTACACTTTGTGCATGCCGACAAAGTAGGTCATCTAGCTGTTGTCGCGGTGTTCTTTAAACTGGGTGACGCGAACCCAGATTTAGCTAAGATGCTAGCTAACATTCCAACTAAAGATCAAGATGTTACCATCAAGGTTCCATTTGATGCGGATGCCCTTATCCCAAGTGATAAAGACTACTACCGCTTTAACGGCTCACTAACGACACCACCATGCTCTGAAGGTGTGCGTTGGTTGGTGATGAAAGAAGCACAAACTATTTCTCCTGAGCAGATAAAATCTTTTTCGGAAGTAATGGGGAAAAACAATCGCCCAATCCAACCGCTGAATGCACGTATGGTGTTAACGCAACAATAACCACTTCATGCGAAGAAAAATAAAAAGCCCGCTTAAACACAGCGGGCTTGATTATTGGGGTATTGGTGAGAACTAGAAGCCGTGATCTTCTTGCTCTTCCGATTTTACCATTTGTATAGGGTCGAGCTTAAGCGTCTGAGTAGGGAACGCGATATCTGCATCGTGCTCTTTAATGATGTTGATTACCTTAAGCAGTATGTCCTGCTTAACCTCATGGTATCTCACCCAATTCACGGTTTTAGTAAAGGTATAGATAAAGAAGTGCAACGATGATGGACCGAATGTATCGAAGTTGACGATTAGTGTTTGGCGTGCATCAATGTCTTTGTGATTTTTCAGCATTTCTTTTACCGCGGCGATAATTTGCGGCATTTTTTCTGCATCGTCGTAACGAAGTCCAATTTTTTCGTAGATGCGCCGGTTCAGCATGCGAGATGGGTTTTCTACGACAATGCTGCTAAACACTGAGTTTGGTACATACAGTGGACGCTTATCGAAAGTTCGGATAATGGTCATGCGCCAGCCAATGCGTTCTACTGTCCCCTCTATTTGTCGGTCTGGAGAACGGATCCAATCGCCAACTTTAAATGGACGATCGAAGTAGATCATAAGACCTCCAAAAAAGTTAGACAGCAAATCCTTCGCCGCTAAACCGACGATCAAACCACCAACACCACCGAAGGTAAGTAGGCCCGATAGTGACAGACCAAATGCCTGCATTACGGTTAGAATTCCGACGGTAATAAAGAACAGGCGCGCGACCTTAGCTATCGCTTGTACCGTTGTTTCATCTCGGTTCTTTTGTTCGAGAACATGCTCTTCAACATTGGTAATGAGCCGCATAACGGTCCATACGAAGATGCTGATGATTAAAATCAGTTTCAGCGTACTTAACCAGTTTATTTTATCGTTGAGCTCGCTCTCCAATATGATGCCGATAGAGACGGTTGCTGGCCAACACCAAATGAGTGTACTGACTGGCGCTTTTAGCGCATCAAGCAACATATCATCCCAGTGGAAGGGCGTTTTCTCTACGAGCGCAGCGAGGCGAGAGCGGATCAGCCGCCAAGCTATCCAAGCTATAAAGCTAGCGAGCGTAATGAAAAGGACGCTCCCACTCCAATTTTGATGAGACGTTTCAATGTAGCTTTGTAATTCGGTAAACCACTGTGGCATATGTAACTTATTTCTAGTGAACCATGGAAGGAAAGGTAGCAGATATTACTCCTTCACCCCAGTGATTTCCTTTAAATCATTTACTTATGTCTAAACCGTCCGAGATGGACTTTTCCTTCCGATGACAAGAGAGTCACCTCAATGTTCTGTTGAGCTACCGCCTCATGCACGTTCAGAGGTATGCTAACAATGATTGAGGGTTGATATTTGGACGATCAATTATAACTTCTCTGACTTATCGCTAACATTTATCTTAAGTAAGTGTGAGAGTGTATTGGCTCTTGAATTAGCGGAGGCAGATATGGAATTTACAGAGCTGGATCGAAACGCGCTCTACGACATCTGGATGTCACAAAAAGCCAAAATGCACATCACTCAAATGGAAATGGCGAAGCGCCTTGGTTTGAGTCTACACGAGTTTTCTGGCTTGTTACGTGGTAATTCTCCACTGACGCTAGGTTTTGTAAAACAGCTATGCGAGCAGCTACATGTACGTCCTGGTCAGGTGATTCCGTCTTTGACGGAGCGTGATCTATCTGCATCTGGTACCGTTTATTTACAAAATCGTGTGACGGTGGATGGCGATATCAGTAACGTGTTTATCGACGGAAACCAAGTCGTGATCGAGTACGTTCACCAAGTTAGCTAGCTTGCTCGTCAAATTATCGGGTTGAAGAGCAATAAAAAACGAGCCACTGTTGGCTCGTTTTTTCGTTTCTGTTTTGCTCGATTGCAAAGATTATGGGATTTTCACTAGCGAATCGCGTGAAAGATCCGCGATAGACTTAGCGCCAGTCAGCGTCATTGCTACACGCATTTCTTTATCGTACAGATCCAGTAGGTTTTCAACGCCTGCTCCGCCTTGTGCTGCCAATGCGTACACAAATGAACGGCCAAGAAGCGTACAGTCTGCACCAAGTGCGAGCATACGAACGACATCAAGACCAGTACGAATACCAGAGTCTACGAAGATCTTAAGATCACCTTTTACCGCATCCGCAATGCTTGGTAGTGCTTTAGCACTTGAAAGTACGCCATCTAACTGACGGCCACCATGGTTAGATACCACAATGCCATCTGCGCCGAAACGTACCGCATCTTTCGCGTCTTCTTCATCTAGAATGCCTTTGATAACCATTGGGCCATCCCAAAAATCACGAATCCACTCAAGATCTTTCCAGGAGATAGAAGGGTCGAAGTTTGCGCCTAACCAGCCGATGTAATCTTCTAGCTTTGTTGGTTCGCCACGATAAGTTGAGATGTTACCTAAGTCGTGCGGTTTACCAAGTAGACCCACATCCAGCGCCCAGCTTGGGTGGCGCATCGCCTGGAATACACGACGCATGGCTGCGTTAGGACCACTCATACCTGAGTGCATGTCACGGTAACGTGCGCCAGGAACTGGCATATCAACGGTAAACACCAGCGTTGTTACGCCTGCTGCTTTTGCACGCTCAAGTACGTTTTTCATAAAGCCACGGTCTTTAAGCACGTAAAGCTGGAACCACATTGGACGTTCAATTGCAGGTGCGACTTCTTCAATCGGACAAACCGAAACAGTCGACATAGTAAATGGGATGCCTTTTTTCTCGGCTGCTTTTGCTGCTTGCACCTCGCCTCGGCGCGCGTACATACCAGTTAGACCAACAGGAGCTAGCGCGATTGGCATTGCCAGTTTCTCACCGAAGATCTCGGTTTCGAGGCTCAAATCTGTCATATCGCGTAGGACGCGTTGGCGAAGAGCGACATCACCTAAATCGTCAGTATTACGCTTCAGCGTGCGTTCGTCGTAAGAGCCGCCATCAATATAATGGAATAGAAACGGGGGAAGCTTGGCTTTCGCGGCAGCGCGGTAGTCAGTAGAAGCTGAGATAATCATAATGGTGTCCTAGCGGTTATTCTAAGCAAAGTTGTGGAGCAATTTGCTCTTTCGTTGAGTCTTCATCGCAAAGCAGTGAAGACATCAAAATGAGTATAGTTACCTATGGTTCACTTACGTTTGAACCGGTGATGTTGGTAACCCATTTACATAATTGGTTGAAAAATTTTATTAAATCACTCAATCAGTTATGCAAACTGGAAAGGATGACACAGCTGTCGGGGGAATTGATGTAGCAAGCTAAATCAACATGTCGGGGTAGTAGTGCAGACAGCTGTGTCAAATTAGGCAGGGTTGTAAACCCTGCGTTTCGCGTTACTTCATTAAGACATCTGTCATTTGGAAGCCATAAATCAGCACCAATCCAATAATGCCTGTCATTACAATGTAGTAGAACGTAGGGATAATCGTCTTACGCAATGTTGCGCCTTCTCGACCAAGCAAACCTACCGTGGCTGATGCGGCAACAACGTTGTGAATCGCAATCATGTTACCTGCAGCAGCACCGACGGCCTGGAGTGATACAACAATCACACTCGAAATAGACAACGTTTGTGCCACTTCGAATTGGAACTGGCTGAACATCATATTTGATACCGTGTTTGAGCCAGCGATGAACGCACCCAGTGCACCAACGGTGGCACTCAGCGCTGGGAACGCAGAACCAACAAGGTCAGAGGCGAAGTTTGCGGTTGTGACGGGCATACTTGCTAGGTCAGCACCGTTGATGCCTGAGTTGATAAAGATACGAACCATCGGAATGGTAAATACCAAGACAAAACCCGCCCCAATCAGTGTTTTGCTTGACTCGCCAAACGCTTCACGCAATGGCTTTACACTACCGCTTTGTAACATTGCAGCAAGTAGTGCGACAAACACCAGAATGCCACCAGGAAGGTATAACGGCTGAATCGCAGCGCTAACGCCAGTCTCACCAAGAATGTTGCTGAACGACAAACTTACGCTTTGTACAAAGCCTTTCAGCTCAGGGCTAACGCGGCTTGCGACGAGAATAACTGCCAGCATTACATATGGAACCCAAGCTTTTACGATGCTCATTGGCTTGCCCGGATTGTCGTTTAGATCGACTTTTAGCGAGCCTAACCACTCTGCAGGCCATTTGTCTTCGCTTTCGAAATCCCACTTAGTCTTTGGTACTAAGAAGCCTTTTTTCGCTGCGGTAACAACGATAGACAGACCAACCAAACCACCGATAAGTGAAGGAAACTCTGCGCCCAAGAATACGCCGGTTAACGCGTATGGAACGGTGAAAGAGACACCAGCGAATAGCGCAAATGGTAGAATATCCAGGCCTTCACTCCAGCTTCTGTTCTTGCCGAAAAAGCGTGTTAACATCATCGCCATTAATACTGGGATCATCGTACCTACGACTGCGTGAATGACAGCAACGTGCGCTGTGATATCTTGCAGGTACATTTCCCACGTTGCACCTTGTGCGGCCAACGACTCACTGATGTTATGGGTGTCTAAACCTTTGTTTACACCTACGATGATAGGCGTGCCTACCGCGCCGAATGAAACAGGCGTAGACTGAATCATCATGCCCATTAGGACAGCGGCTAGCGCAGGGAAGCCGATTGCAACCAGCAGTGGTGCAGCGATTGCTGCCGGGGTACCGAACCCAGATGCGCCTTCAATGAACGAGCCAAAGCACCAAGCAATGATGATGGCTTGTACACGGCGGTCAGCCGAAATATCGGTAAATCCATTACGGATTGTGGTGATCGCTCCAGTGTGTTTTAAAGTGTTGAGCAAGAAGATGGCACCAAACACGATCCATAGAACAGAGACAGTAATGCCGAGTCCTTGGAATACGGAAGCCAGTACGCGATTGGCTGACATATCCCAAAACATAAGTGCGATAGCGACGGTTAGACCGAACGCAACAGGCATGGCTTTTTTAGCAGGCCAGTTGAGACCAACCAATAAGATGGCGGCAACAACAATTGGCGAAAATGCCACTAGGGCAAGTAGGGTTTCACTCATTTGTACATCCTTCGTACGCTGACTTCTCGAACGGTGTCAATCCGCTGTAGAGGTGACTTTTTGTTGTAATGGTTTTGTTAATTTGGCGTGAATTTACTCCTTTATTTTTTGTTGATATAGGGAAATAATGAAAATAATTAATTCCAAAAGTGACATAATGGTATGAGAGCAGACGACTTAATCCTATTTTCTCAAGTAATCGAACTTGGCAGCTTTAGTAAGGTTGCAGAGGCAAATAACCTTACAAATTCGGTAGTTAGCAAAAGAATGGCGAGGTTGGAGGAAGAAATAGGGGCTCAGCTATTATATCGAACAACGCGCAAATTAACCTTGACCGAGGCAGGTAAGGTGTTACTCCACAGTGCTAAAAATGTGAAGCAGGCCACTCAGGAGGCTATGGATGCTGTTGCAGGCTTTGGAGAGAATGTGAGCGGTCATATAAAAATGTCCGTGCCGTGTATCTCTGGAGATTTGATACTTGCTGATGCTGTTGCCGAGTTTTGTAACCTTCATCCGGGTCTGACCGTGGACATGTCATTGGATAACCGCTTTGTCGATTTAGTGGCTGATGGTTACGACTTAGTCATTCGAACTGGCTACCTAGCCGACTCCAGTTTGATCGCACGACATATTCTCGATTCCCAATGGGTGGTATGCGCGTCCCCTTCATATATCGCTAAAAATGGGAAACCGATCGAGCCGATTGATCTCACCACGCACAATTGTCTGCAATACGCTTACCAAACCACAGGTGCAACGGATTGGGAGTTTAAAGGAGAAGATGGCAATTACATCGTCAAAGTATCGGGCTGCTTTTCTACTGATAACGCGACCGCATTACGTAAAGCCGCTCTGGGCGGCCATGGTATTGCTTACGTCCCGCGCTGCTTGGTGTATCACGATATTCGTAATGGTCAACTGGTGGATATTTTTCCTGAATTAGTAGGTAAAAAGTTGGGTATCTACGCGGTGTATCCGTTTACTCGTCAACCACCGAACAAAGTGAAGCTGCTTATTGAGCACATTCGTGACCGGTACTTAACGATATCTCATTATTTCTAGGTTCTTCATAGATTTAAAACAATGTCGTTGAAATCAAAATTGGGTGCTCTAAGGTAATCACCGCAATAAAACGATTGAAGATAAACAACTTAATAAAAACAACGGAGTAACACGGACGTTATGCATTACCCAAAAACACGTAAAGATTCTGTCGTGGACACTTATTTTGGTCACGACATTGCCGACCCTTATCGCTGGTTAGAAGATGATCGCAGTGAAGAAACCGCACAATGGGTTTCGGGTCAAAATTCGGTCACCTTCGATTTCCTTGGTCAGATACCGTACCGCCAACAAATCCGTGACTTAGTGGCGAACAGTCAAAACTACGAAAAATATTCCCAGCCATTTGTACGTGGTGACTACACCTACTTCTACAAAAACGACGGTTTGCAAAACCAAAGCGTATTGTATCGACGTAAAGGCGAGGGAGAAGCCGAGGTTTTCCTTGATCCAAATGCTTTCTCCGAAGAGGGCACGACCTCTCTTGGCGAAGTCAGCTTCTCTAAAGACTACCGTTTGGTCGCGTATTCCATCTCAGAAGGGGGTAGTGATTGGCGTAAGATCTTTGTCATTGATACGGAAACCAAAGAACAGTTAGAGCCTGAGATTGTTGATGCGAAGTTTACGTCGATTTCTTGGCTGGGCAGCAAAGGCTTCTATTACTCAAGCTACGATAAGCCGCAAGGCAGCGAGTTGTCTGCTCGAACTGAGCATCACAAGCTTTATTATCATGAACTTGGTACCCCTCAATCTGAAGATAAAGTGATTTTTGGTGAGTTGGATACGCAAGTTCATCGTTATGTGTCTGGTACGACGACGACAGATGATCGCTTCCTTATTATCTCTGGCGCAGAATCTACATCGGGTAATCGTCTGTTTTATATCGATTTACAGTCTGACTCCCAAGCAATTGTGACGCTGCGCGATACAACGCAAGGCGACACCTACTTGATTGATAGTCAAGACGAGACCTTGCTGCTTTACACCAACCTAGATGCGCCGAACGGCAAAGTTGTCAGCTACAACACTCAGACAGAACAATGGGCTGACGTGATTGCTGAACAAGAACAGCCGTTAGAAATCAGCAAAGGTGGCGGTTATCTGTTTGCGACTTATATGGTAGATGTGCTTTCTAAAGTGCAGCAGTTTAACTACCAAGGTGAGTGGATTCGAGATGTACAATTGCTGGGAGAAGGCACGGCTTATGGTCTGGCGGGTAAAAAAGAAGAAACCACACTTTATTACACATTCACTAACTACGTGACGCCTCCGACGATCTTCTCATTTGATGTCGAATCTGGTGAATCGACACTGTTTCAGGAATCAAAGGCACCGTTCGATCGTAATGAGTATGAATCAAAACAGGTGTTTTACACCTCAAAAGACGGCACGCAAGTTCCGATGATCATTTCATACAAGAAGGGCATTGCACTTGATGGTAGAGCACCAACCATGTTGTATGGTTACGGCGGTTTTAACATCAGCCTTACTCCAATGTTTTCTGGCAATGTAGCCAACTGGCTAGAGTTGGGTGGTATATACGCTGTCGCCAACATGCGAGGCGGCGGTGAATACGGTAAAGCCTGGCACAACGCAGGCACTCAGCAGCAAAAGCAAAACGTGTTTGATGACTTTATTGCGGCGGCGGAATACCTGATTGAAAACGACTACACTAGCTCGGATCGCCTAGCGATTCGCGGTGGTTCTAATGGTGGTTTGTTAGTTGGAGCGTGTATGACGCAACGCCCTGAACTATTCAAAGTCGCGCTGCCTGCGGTTGGCGTGCTTGATATGCTGCGTTATCACACGTTTACTTCTGGAGAAGGCTGGAAGTATGACTATGGCACGTCGGAGCAAAGTGAAGCGATGTTCCAATACTTGCTTGGTTACTCTCCTGTTCACAATGTAAAAGAAGGCGTGCAATATCCTGCTACCTTGGTGACAACTGCTGATCACGACGACCGAGTTGTGCCAGCACATTCGTACAAATTTATTGCGGAGCTGCAAGACAAACAGCAAGGCGCTAATCCAGTATTGATACGCATTGATGTTAATGCCGGTCATGGTGCAGGAATGCCGCTGAGTAAGCAAATTGACCTCACCACAGACGTGTATGCATTTACGTTACATAATATGGGTATTGAGTCGATTTAATGCCCTAGTTGTTCGAAGCTTCTGAGAATAAAAAAATGCCGCGACAGTGTCGCGGCATTTTTCATGGTTGGGGGAACTCAATTCATACTGTTTGCCAGTATTTGAGCCAGGTTGACTAAGTCTGACTCTTGAACCAACCAGTCTCGGCGGCCAAACCGAAAGGCAGCTACGCCATTCTTAAGACAAGATGAATTCATCACCTTTTCTTAATCCTAGTTTATGAATATGAAACTGTGATGAACCTAAGCCGCATTGTGCTGATTTTCACTGTTTTCAAGATCAAATGAGGCATCTATCAGTTTTTTCGTGTAGTCATTTTTAGGGTTTTGGAAAATCTTTTCGGCCGTACCTTGTTCCATGACCTCGCCCTTTTGCATGACTAGAACACGATCAGAGAGTGCTTTAACTACTGATAGATCGTGGCTAATAAACAAGTAGCCAATATTGTGTTTTTTCTGCAAATCTTTCAGAAGGTCAATCACTGTCAGTTGCACCGAGCGGTCTAATGCAGAGGTTGGCTCATCAAGCAGAATAAACGAAGGTTCAAGGATCAGTGCTCGCGCGATAGCAATACGCTGACGCTGGCCTCCTGAAAACTCGTGCGGATAACGGTTGATGGACGCGGGATCTAAGCGGACCTCACGGAGCACGTTGCGCGCTTTCTGCATACGTTCTTTTTTACTCAACATTGGTTGGTGGACAGTTAATCCTTCTGTGATGATCTCGCCGATAGTCATACGAGGAGAAAGCGAACCATAAGGGTCTTGGAATACCATCTGAACGTCTTTTTTCAGCTCAAAACGTTCTTTGTTTGTCAGCAAGGCCATATCTTGGCCTTTGTATTCTATTTTGCCAGTTGAGGGCAGTAGACCTATCAAAGCTCGGCCGAGTGTAGACTTACCTGAACCGGACTCCCCAACGATCCCGAGGGTCTCTCCTTGTTTAAGCTCAAGAGAAATGCCTTTTACCGCTTCGAAGTACTCATTCTTGCTCGCAATAAAATGCGACTTTACCAAGAATTTGACTCGTATATCGTCGGCCTTTAAAAGCTGTGTAGCACTTTCGCTAATAGGCTCCTTACTGCCTTTAGGAATCGAGTTGATTAGCATACGTGTATATTCGTGCTTTGGGTCCTCGAAGAGTATTTGCGTTTCGCCTTCTTCGACGACTTCTCCTTTACACATCACAATGATGCGGTCTGCAAAGTGTTTTACGACGCCTAAGTCATGAGTAATAAATAGGATTGCCATGCCCATCTGAGCCTGAATTTCTTTAATCAGGTGCAACACTTCTGCTTGAACTGTGACATCCAACGCTGTTGTAGGTTCGTCGGCGATCAAAATATCGGGCTCGTTAATCAGTGCCATCGCAATCATGATGCGTTGCAATTGACCACCAGAAAATTCGTGTGGGTACTTGTTGTACGCTTTTTCTGGGTTTGGCATATGAACCAATTCAAACAGCTCTAACACCTTTGCTTTTGCTGTTCGTCTGTCGACCGGGCGGTGACACATGATGGCCTCAGCGACTTGGATACCCACCCGCATGTACGGGTTTAGTGAGGTCATCGGCTCTTGAAAAATCATGCCAATGCGATCACCGCGAATACTTTGCATTTCACGCTCTGTTTTATCCAAGATGGAGCTACCCTCAAACATGATGGATGAGCTTTCATGCAAAATAGCGTTGTCTGGCAGTAGTTTCATCAGTGCATTGGTTGATACTGACTTGCCAGAGCCAGATTCGCCAACGATGGACAGCGTCTCGCCTGCTTTTAAATCGAAGCTAACATTCTTTACTGCATCGACGATCCCATCGTTTGTCGTAAAGCTGACTGATAGGTTGTTCACCGAAAGAATGGTTTTAGAAGACATCACAGATCCTTGTGGTTGATAAAGCAAATGATACTCAAGCAATGGACAGCATAAACCTAGCTGGCCTCAATGCTTGAGCTTTAGATTAATTATACAGGTGAGAAGGCGAAGATTTTGCCGAACTCATTGCTTGCAAATGTAAGAACTGCTCATGCGCCCGCGTTACGTGCTCGAGTTCTATCATCCATTGAGCATTACGTTGGGCAGAGCAAAATGCCGCCATGTGAGCTAACAAGTCTTCGCTCTGTTGACCAAGTAGGTGACCTACGCGCTCAATCAGTTCATGGCTCTCTAGCTGCAAAAATTGAAATAGCGCGTAAGTTTGATTGAGTATTGAGAACGCATCATGTTGTAAGCCGAGTTTGTTGAGAATCTCTGATTGCGTCACGCTGGCATCTCTAAGCCCCGTAATGAGACATACAAACTGGCAAGGTTTAGTTTGTGCATTTTCTAGCGCTAAATGAATGTGGTTGGGTAGATTGTTGAGCACGTCGTCATATAAACGATGAGCTTCTGGCCAATGGCCTTGTTCCATCAGTTGCTCCGCTTTTAAGTAGCGCATCCAGCATTGCTCAATATTCATATCCATCTCCACAACATTTGATTTGTTTAGATGTTAAATGAAATTGATTATCAATTGCAAGTGCGTGTTAATATCACTTATGTGTTCATAAAATGTCCAATCAATCTAGGGTGGAAGGTAAATCACTTAAAATTAAGCAAATAATCTCTACACTCAAATGACGAAAATAAGAAAAAAGGAAGTGGATATGGCAATACTAAGATTGGAAGCTAAGCAGCTATATTCTGTAGCAGATCTAGAGAATATGCCATGTAAGTCGACCAAGGAGTTACCTCCAATTGATGAAATCGTGGGCCAAGAGCGCGCGCAAAAAGCGGTCGAGTTTGCGATGTCCATCAAAGAGAAAGGGTATAACATCTACGCCATTGGTCAGAATGGGCTAGGTAAACGCACCATGATCTTGCGCTATCTGAATCGTCACCAACACGATGCAGCAGCCCTGTTTGATTGGTGTTACGTTGCGAACTTTGAGGATACCCGTACACCAAAGGTATTAAAGCTGCCTTGTGGTATCGGAAATAAACTACGTGTTGATATTGAAGCTTTAATGGGCAAATTATTGAATGCTTTACCCCTAGCATTCGACAATGAAATGTACTTTAGCCGCGCTGAGCGATTAAAAAATCAATTGGCAGCTAAGCAACAAAACGAGCTGGATCGTATTAGTCGAGAGGCAAAAGAAAAGGGCATCAGCCTAACACTGACTACGCAGGGGGATTATCAGTTTGTCGCCATGAACGGTGATGAGCTTCATACGGAAGAGTCTTTTGATGTACTAAGCAAAAAAGAACAAGAGCAATTCAGCGATGCTATTGATGAACTCGAAGTGCGATTGCGCTCGATGGTTCGTGAGCTTACGGAGTGGGAAGAGACATACAGCGATAAAATCAAAAAGCTCAATGATGAAGTGACGCTTGATGTGATTACTCACTTCATCAAAAAACTCAAAGTGGATTACGCGCAATATTCCGAAATCAAAACCTACTTAACTGAGCTGCAAAAAGATATTGTTGAAAACGCAGATATCTTCCTTGACCAAAGTGGCGAGCAAGGCGAAATTGCGACGGCATCCTTGGATAAAAAATTGCCACGTCGTTATAAAGTGAACGTCTTGGTAAGCCGTAAAAGCAGCGAATTTCCTATCGTTGTTGAAGAAAATCCCAACTATCATTCACTCTTCGGGTCGATTGAGACTGCCACTTTCAAGGGAACGGTGTTTACCGACTTCTCGCTGATTCGCGCAGGGAGCTTGCATAAGGCGAATGGCGGCGTTCTATTAATGGATGCTCAGAAAGTACTTGAACAGCCTTACGTTTGGGATGGTTTGAAGCGCGCATTGCGTGCTCGTCAATTGAGTTTTACGTCTCTAGAAAAAGAAGTCACATTGACGGGGGCGGTATCACTCGATCCTGAACCGATTCCGCTTGATATCAAAATTATCTTATTTGGTGATTATCGAACTTACCAATTGCTCCAACATTACGATCCAGAGTTCAGCGAGTTGTTCCGTGTGACGGCAGATTTCGAAGACGAAATGAAACGTACGCCGGAGTCTGAGCTGCATTACGCGCGCTTTATCTCTAGCGTGGTGCATGACAACAATATGCTGCATTGCGATCGCAAAGCCATTGCTCGGATCATCGAATACAGCTCACGTTTGTCTGGCGACCAATCCAAGCTATCTCTACATTCGGCTAATATCGCCAACTTGCTTCGAGAGTCGAACTACGTGGCTCGTCAAGCTAACTCTAACATGATCCGTATTGGGCATGTTGAAGAGGCGCTCAATAACCAAGAAATGCGAGTAAGCCGATTACGCGATAACGTAATGGAAACCTTTATTAACGGCACAACGCTGATTCGCACCGAAGGAGAAGCCGTAGGCCAAGTGAACGCACTTTCGGTATTGAGCACTAGTGACTACATGTTTGGTGCACCGAATCGCATCACAGCGACGACGTGTTACGGTGATGGGGATGTTATCGATATCGAGCGCAGCGTGGATTTGGGTGGCAGTATTCACTCTAAGGGCGTAATGATTTTGTCTGCCTACTTATCTTCCGTATTTGGTAAAACGGCACGAGTGCCATTAACGACAACCATTACCTTTGAGCAATCTTATGGTGGTGTTGATGGTGATAGTGCCAGCATGGCTGAGTTATGTGCGGTTGTGTCTGCTTTTTCAAAGCAACCAAACCGACAAGACATTGCGATAACAGGGTCGATGAATCAATTTGGTCAAGCTCAGCCTATTGGTGGCGTAAACGAAAAGATCGAAGGCTTTTATGATGTGTGTGTAATTAAAGGTCGTCATGACGGGCAGGGGGTCATTATTCCGCGCTCTAATGTTCACAATCTAATGCTTCGTTCCGACATCGTGAAAGCAGTCGAAAAAGGCGAGTTTAATATTTGGGCGATTGACCATGTTACTGAAGCTATCGAATTGTTTACGGGGAAAGTTGCTGGTGAGCCAACTGATGAAGGTTCTTATCCAATCGATACCATTTTTGGCCTTGCTCAAGCTAAGCTCAATTCGTTGAGAAAATAGGCTGAAACCGTCCTAAATGTGAATGTATCTCATCATAAGTGATCATAATTTATCATAACGACAATATCCCGACGCCACTGTCGGGATATTGTCAATAACAGATTGAAAATGGAGAGTTTTTGTACTAGACAAAAGTGTGATCGACCTCTAATATTCGCCACTTGTTTATTCGTCTGGGATTTATCCCGTCGCAAGGAAGCATAGATATTCAAACTGCCGAAAAGTAACGTTGTTATAAGCACAGCTCGAGTTTGTTTGGATATAGACATCACGCATACAACTGAGGCCCTGTCATGCAGTTATCACTGAAAAATTTGTCAGTACGAACGCAAATTTTGGTTCCGGTATTATTTACCGCGATTGTTTTGTTTATTGCTCTTTGGATTACTAAAAACAATCTTCAAGCAGAGCAAGATGTTATTGCTTCCAACCAAGAATCTTTGGTTTTTCACAAAGACACATTGGCGAGTATTGACGACCAAATTTACCCTCTGCGCATAAGCGCGGTTTACGCTATTTACGATGCTTCTCGTCGTGAGAATTTTCTAACCGAATTGAAAGAAGGCTTAAAGCAAGTTGATGCCGATTTAAGCGCAATTGAAGCCCGAAACCTATTCCGTGACGATGCCGTTAAAGTTCGCCAAGCAATTGAATCCTATGTGCGATATTCAGAGCGCTCAGTTGCTTTCTTCAACCAATACGATCAAGGTTTAAAATCGGATAGAGAGTACCGTGCATTTGTCAAAGAGTATCGCAATGTTGGCCGAGAAATGGTCCAACAAATTAACACGCTATCAAAGCATGTAAACGAGCAAGCTGAACAATCTACTATCAGAAGTCATCAGCAAAATGAACGTGTGCAAAATAACGCTATGTTGACAGTTTTAGCGGTATTTGCTTTCTCATTGATAGGCGCTTGGTTCCTATCTGGCATGATTGTTACACCAATCCAAAAGCTGCAAGAAGTGATGCGTCAGTTAGCAATGGGTAATCTATCAGTACGTGCAGATGTCGATGGGGACAATGAGATCTCTAAGCTGAGCAAAGATGTAAACCAAACCGCAGAGCAGTTATACAACACTGTGGACCAGTTAACCCGTATTAGTGAGGAAGTTGCATCTGCATCGACCGAATTGGCTGCGGTAATGACGCAAGCGGAAGCGAACGCTCAACAAGAGTTGGCGGAGATCGAGCAAGTTGCATCTGCGGTTAACGAGCTTGCAAGCACTGCGAATAATGTGAGTGATAACGCGACCTCTGCTGACGCAACTGCGCGTGAAGCTGATGGACTTGCTCAATCAGGTTTGGCTATCTTCCAAGAAAGTGCGGAAGCAAGTGCGCAAATGTCTCAAGCATTGAACGATGCAGCGCAAGTTGTTTTGCGTCTAAAAGAGCAATCTGTACAGATCAACGATGTTATTGAAGTGATTCGCGGCGTATCTGAGCAGACCAACTTGCTAGCATTGAATGCTGCGATTGAAGCGGCGCGAGCTGGTGAGTCTGGTCGTGGTTTTGCGGTAGTAGCTGATGAAGTACGGATGCTAGCAGCGCGTACTCAAGACTCGACACAAGAGATCCAAACGATCATTGAAGAGCTTCAAGCGCAGTCTGGGCTTGCGAATGACAGTATGCAAGTCAGCCTTGATATGCTTAGCCGCAACAACGAGCTGACGCAACAAGCGAATGAAGCGTTGGTTGGAATTACCGAGTCAGTCGCCAACATCAATGATTCAAACACGCAAGTAGCAACCGCAGCCGAAGAACAGTCTCAAGTTACTCAAGATATCAATCGCAACGTGGTTAACATGTCGGAGCTTGTAAACCAAAACGTAGCGGGCATCAGCCAGAGTGCAAGTGCGAGTACTGAGCTTTCATTACTTGCAGAGAAGCAGAAAGAGCAATTAAGTTTCTTTAAGCTTTAATTCATCATCTACTTATCAAATCTCTAAATCCCTGAGTGAATGCTCAGGGATTTTTTTGTTTGTAATAATCGGATTTATTATCAATAAGTCTATCTAAAACAGTCAGTTAACAAGATTTTTTTGCGGGCAATGTCACGTTTTGTGATATTGTTTTTACATTTTTTTCGTCAATTTTTTTTTTGACGCGAACATTTTTTTTAACTCAACCGATAACTTGATGGTTGAGAGGTATTCATATCGTCATTTTAAGTGGTGTTTTCTTCTATAAGCGCTGTTTATTCAACACGTTGCGTGAAAAATAACAGCTGCTACTATGCCGCCAGTTTTCTCGTTGGTACAGAAAAGTCCTGTTTTTCTGGTGAGAAAATACATATAAAACAATGATATGGAAAATAAAAATGAAATTAAAAACTTTAGCTGTAGCAGTGGCGCTAATGGCATCAGGATCTCAAGTTGTCGCTTCAGAACTATACAACCAAGATGGCACTTCTCTTGAGATGGGCGGCCGCGCTGAAGCGCGTCTTTCTATGATGGATGGTAAGGCAGAAGACCGTACTCGCATCCGTCTTAACTTCCTAGGCAAACAGGAAATCAATGAAAACTTATACGGCGTTGGTTTTTGGGAAGGTGAGTTCAAAACAAAAGAAGAAGGTGCCGTAGATAACAATAGTGATCTTGAAACTCGTTACGCTTATGCGGGTCTGGGTGGCAAATACGGTGAAGTAACTTACGGTAAAAACGACGGTGCACTAGTGGTTCTTACTGACTTTACTGACATTATGGCTTACCACGGTAACACAGCAGCACTTAAACTGCCTGTTTCTGACCGTACAGATAACATGCTGTCTTACAAAGGCCAATTCGAGCAACTAGCTGTACGCGCTAGCTACCGTTTTGCTGATCGCACAACAGATGCACAAGGCTTTACAGACAACGAGGAAGATGGCTTCTCTCTATCTGGTGTTTACGCGTTTGCTAACACTGGTTTTGAACTAGGTGCTGGTTACGCAGATCAAAACGACAGCGATGAGTTCATGCTGGTAGCTGCATACTCTGTAGGTGACTTCTACTTCGCTGGTAACTACACTGGCGCGGATATGGATGTTGCAGGTAAGACTTTTGATTACAAAGGCTACGAACTAGCCGCTGCTTACACTATGGGTCAAACTGTATTCACTTCTACGTTCAACAAAGGTGAACTAGAAGACGCAGATACTGTAGAAAACCTAGCTGTTGATGTAACTTACTACTTCAAGCCTAACTTCCGTGGCTACGCATCATACAACTTCGATCTAATGGATAACGAAGGCGCTGATGAAAAAGATGAGCTAGCGCTAGGTCTACGTTACGACTTCTAAGTCATGACTCTTATCTAAGATACTGCCTTATTCTTAGTAAATAAAAACCCCTTACTGAAAAGTAAGGGGTTTCTTGTTTTCTAGCACTTCAAAGCTTCTTGATAAGCGATAGGGGTTATCAAATCTATCTTTTTAGTGTGAGCTTAGTACCATCAAATTTGAGGTGACTGAGGAGGTTTTTAGCGTTGTTTTTACCAACCTCATCAAACTCCATTCCGTAGCGAGCATAGTGCGTTGATTTTTGTAAATTACAAATACGACCTCGCAATGGCGCTAGCATACGACTCTCTCCGGGCATCGTTAGATCCAATGAAACGTGGTCACCAACCTGAAGTGGCCGGCTCATTGGTGATGTTACAAAACGACAGCCACTACGAGATAAATCTCTTATTTCGCATTCAGTTCGATAGGCTTCTAAACAAACACGCGCTCTCAAATTTACTTCGTAACGCACTTCTTTGCGAAGCTGAAAGACCTGCATAGTGTTGGGTAGGTCTAGCACCAAAATTGGGTACGGATCGCCTAGTCGATGCTGTAATTGGGCCCGAAATGGGATAACGGCCCCTTCACCTCGATGAGAGTAGGCTTTTACATTGATCCAAAAGCCTTCTTGAAAATAGAACTTCAAGTCTTCATCGGAGATGTTCGGAACCTCTATCAATGCAGTATTATTTGAGTGACAGCCAACAAATGTGCTGGTTGTAATAAACTTTGTACCAACGGGGGTGGTGACGTTTAAGCTCACTTCACTGCCATGTTCGACCATTGCCATTGCATCGGTGCTATTTAATGTACTTGCCTGACGTTCTGGTGCCTTCTTGCTTTGCAGAGGTAGCTTGCCGTCTCTGGCAATTGGGCTCATATTTCTCATTATAATTGTCGTACCTGATGTAAGAACGTAATCGCGTGAGGCGAAGCAGCACTCTCGCATGGTATCGATTTTATTCAGTGATATAGTTTGATTCAATCAATCTGTAACAAAAATTAGAGAGCAAGATATGCATAAAGTAACTCATGAAGCCACGAATAGTACATTCTGGGTTGATTTAGAGCAGGGCTATAAAGCCAAGTTAATTTATCAGCTTAAGGGTAATGTCATGCACATTACATCAACGGTTGTTCCTGAAGCACTGCGAGGTAAGGGGTACGGAAAAGTGATGATGGAAGCGGTGTTGCCAGAAATTGAGTCACTCGGTTATCAAATCAAACCAGTTTGCCCATATGTTATTCACTACATGGAGAAGAACCAAACGTGGTCACATCTGCTCACATGATGAGTAACAACCACCAACGCTACCAAAATATTGGCCAGGAACTCAATCTAGGTAATTACCGCTCTGTAGAAGTCATACAATCGCTATGGGGAGGCTATGGAGAGTTAGTCCGAGTTACTTATTCTACTCGTTCGGTGATCATTAAGCATGTAAAACTCCCTAAGCCTTCAGAGCATCCTAGAGGCTGGAATACGGACCGTTCTCATCAAAGAAAGTTGCATTCTTATCAGGTGGAAGTGAATTGGTATGAGCATTTTTCCGGAGGGGTGGATACTCGCTGCCGAGTACCACAAGGTCTAAAAACGTTCCAATCGGAGAATGAATGGCTCATTGTGATGGAAGATCTCGCCGAGGTGGGCTTTCCAAAAGTCATCACAGATGCACAGCTAGAGCATCTACAAGCCTGCCTCACTTGGTTGGCGAACTTTCATGCGCGATACATCGATGTTCGTTCGGATAAGTTGTGGCATACCGGAACATACTGGCACTTAGCAACCAGACCCGACGAGCTTGAAGCATTGCAAGACACTGAGCTACAAAATGCGGCTCAATTGATTGATCAAACGCTTTCGCAAGCTAAGTTTAAAACACTAGTACATGGTGATGCCAAATTGGCGAACTTCTGTTTTGATGAAGAAGAATCAAGCGTTGCTGCGGTTGACTTTCAATACGTTGGATGTGGGTGTGCCATGAAAGATGTGGCACTGTTTATGAGTAGCGCCGTTAAGCCAGAACGTTGTGCAGAGATGGAAGTTTGGGTTTTGGATACGTATTTTGCTCAGTTGCAACACGCGCTAATGGTCTATCAACCGAATCTTGACCCTAATGAAGTCGAGCGTGAATGGCGTCCTTTGTTTGCTGTGGCTTGGGCAGACTTTCAGCGCTTTGTGAAAGGTTGGAGTCCCGACCACTGGAAGATCAATCCCTACACAGAAGCATTGACTCGCAGAGCGTTGGCTTACTTACGAAAGTGAGTCGAAGTTTAAAAAGAAAAGCCTCCAATTAGTAGGAGGCTTTGTTTTATCTTTGGCCTGGTCTGATGCGCGCCATGTAATAGGTATTGATGAATTCACCATCACGGAAGGAACCGTCAATCGCTTCACCTTCAATTTGAAATCCATGCTTTTTATAAAGCCCAATGGCGGCGTCGTTATCGGCATTGACCTCTATCTGAATTCTTCTCACATTTAACCAGTTATCTGCTAGTTCAGTGACTGTTTCTATCAATTTGCTACCAATACCGAGTCCATGGAAACTATCATGTACTCCGATGCCAAACGATGCCGTGTGCATCGTTCTTGGACGTAGAGAGTGGTGAAAGCCAATATTTCCGACGACTTTACCATCTATTTCAGCGACATAGCTATAAACACCATCAGGTATGTTTGACAATCTTTTCACCCACATCGCGAGCGAAGGCTTTGGGAGTTGCAGGGTTTCACGTTGTGCTTTTGGTTGTGAATAGATTTCTACGAGTGCCGCTGCGTCTTCGACGGTCGTTGGACGTACGATAATTTCCATGCATCTCTCCTTCGCTTTTTAGTTTTAATTTTTAATCTAACCACAGTTTTCTTATTTGGATAGTGTTTTTTTATGTTTAATGGATAAATACCTTTTAAATTAGCTTGTTATGATGTCTTTTTTTGAATTTTTAGTAGTGATTTGTCATCGAATTGAACGAGTAGATTGCAAAGCTGTTGAATTATTGTACTGAGAATAGCGCGTACTGCAGAGTATCGTGGTGAATTTCATGTCGCAGTAAATAAACGCATTTAGTCAAACTGTGACGACGGCACTGTGCGCCAGTTGACTTGAATCAATAGAGGATGGGGTTACCTCCTATGAGGTATAGGGAAACGACACGTTTAGGGCTATTTATGCTTAACTTGATAAGGGAGTTTTGTTGAGGAAATAGCATGAAATCCTCTCAGTCTAAAATATCGCAAAGTCGGCGCCGATTTTTGCGTGATACAGCTCGAACTGCGGCTGGTGTTGGCGCAGCTGCGTGTGTATTGGGCTTACAATCGCTACAAAGCCAAGCTCGAGAAACCAAAGGTGTGCCTATTCGTCCGCCTGGTGCACTGCCGGAAGGCGATTTCGAATCAGCTTGTATTCGATGTGGCTTGTGTGTTCAGGCATGTCCTTACGATACCTTGAAACTTGCGACATTACTTTCACCCGTCGCGACTGGCTCACCTTACTTTACTGCACGCGATATTCCCTGCGAAATGTGCGAAGACATTCCTTGTGTTGTCGCTTGTCCGAGTGGGGCGCTGGATCCGAAACTAACCGATATTGATGATGCTCGAATGGGTACAGCGGTTCTTATTGACCATGAAACTTGCCTTAACTGGCAAGGGTTACGATGCGACGTTTGTTATCGCGTTTGTCCGCTGATTGATGAAGCCATCACGTTAGAGATGGTTCACAACGACCGAACCGGCTATCACGCCAAACTTATCCCTACAGTGAATTCCGAAGTGTGTACCGGATGTGGTAAGTGTGAACAAGCGTGCGTGTTGGATGTCGCTGCTATTAAAGTTGTCCCGACGGATTTGGCGAAAGGCAAAGTGGGCAGCCACTACAATTTTGGTTGGAAAGAGATCGACAAACCACTCGAAAATATCCTCCCTAGTGAGACGCCTGTGCCGGAAGGTGCGCTTGAATCGCTAAAAGGAGGTAAGTAATGGCAAAGAATTTAGCTCAAAATGCTGGCAAAGAAGCGCTTGAAAAGCTTGGTTGGTGGCGCGCGCATCGGTTTTTGATTTTACGTCGGCTATGTCAGTTCACCATCATTGCGCTATTTATGGCTGGGCCGACGCTGGGAATTCTAACTGGTAATCTGTCATCAAGTATGTTGCTCGATACTGTGCCGTTAAGTGACCCGTTAATTGTGCTTCAAGCTTTGGCGACAGGGCATGTTCCGGAGTTTAATGCGTTGTTAGGCGTAGTGATTGTCGTGGTGTTTTACGCGATTTTGGCGCCGCGCGCATTTTGTGCTTGGGTGTGCCCGTTGAACATCGTGACAGACTTGGCGGCGTGGTTGCGTCGAAAGCTCAACATTAAAGCGAGCTATCGTTGGTCTCCCATGATTCGTTATTGGCTGATCCCTGTTTTGATGTTGGGCAGTGCGCTGTCTGGCGCAATTCTTTGGACATGGTTAGATCCGGTGGCGGCACTGCATCGCGGGTTGGTGTTTGGTATGGGCGCAGGTTGGGTGTTGATCGCCCTGGTGTTCGTGTTGGATTTACTCTTGGTTGAGCATGGGTGGTGTGGGCACTTATGTCCACTGGGGGCTACCTATGGCGTGATAGGCCGAAAAAGCCTGTTGCGCGTTACTGCGGTTCGCCGCGAAGATTGCACCAAATGCATGGATTGCTTTTACGTTTGCCCAGAACCAGAAGTGCTTCGGCAGCCTTTGAAAGAGGGAGATCGTCGAGTTATGGATCAAAACTGCATTAGCTGTGGTCGTTGTTTGGATGTATGTCCAGAACATGTGTTTGAATTTAAAAATCGCCTATCAGTAAAAGTCATTGATTAAGCCACTGAGCACATTTACTCATGCTTTATTTCTCTTGATACTTGAACATCGCGCTTAGCCAAGGAGTTAAGTGCGATGTTTATCTTCATAACAATATCCCTCAGCCATATCTGCTTGCTCTGGGCTGAAAATAATAATGATATTGCGAATTTGTTACATTTAAAGCTATGATGATGCCTTCATATTTAAAGGAAACATCATGACTACCTCATCGCACGGCTGGAGAACGCCGCAAAATTTCCTCCTGTTAATTTCCATTATCGTGCCCATTGCTTTTTCTACCTGGATGGCGTTGTTGAACAACTTTGTTATCGAGAAAGCAAACTTTGATGGTGCCGACATAGGCTTATTGCAAAGTGTGCGTGAAATTCCGGGTTTTTTGGCCTTTACCGCCGTGTTTGTATTGCTGTTTATCCGAGAGCAACGCTTTATGCTCGTCTCTTTGGCGATGCTTACGCTTGGTACGGCATTAACAGGTTATTTTCCCACTTTGTACGGTCTACTTTTTACAACCTTGTTAATGTCCACCGGCTTCCATTACTTTGAAACACTCAAGCAGTCTTTGTCTTTACAATGGCTATCTAAAGAAGAAGCGCCAGAAATGCTGGGTAAGTTTATTTCTGTTGGAGCTTTGGCTTCTCTGTTTACCTACGGCGCCATTTGGGTTTCGCTCGAACAGCTCAAACTTGATTTTAAAACGGTCTATTTAATGGCTGGTGGTTTAGGTTTTGTGCTCATTTTGGTGATGGCATTTGCCTTCCCACAATTTAAGACAAAAGTTCCTCAGAACAAGAAGCTCATCCTGCGTAAACGTTACTGGTTATACTATGCGCTTACGTTTATGAGTGGAGCACGCCGTCAAATTTTTACGGTGTTCGCTGGTTTCTTGATGGTAGAAAAGTTTGGTTACTCCGCCGCAGATATTACGTTGCTGTTCCTGATTAACTATGTCTTTAACTTCTTGTTTGCGAAGCGAATAGGCCGTTTTATCGGCGTTGTAGGTGAGCGCAAAGCGTTGATGTTTGAATACGTCGGTTTGATCTTCGTGTTCGTCGGGTACGGTTTGGTGCAAACGGCAGAGTGGGCGGCAGCATTGTATGTTGTCGATCATTTATTTTTCGCGTTAGCGCTTGCGATTAAAACCTACTTCCAGAAAATTGCCGATCCTGCCGATATGGCGTCGACCGCAGGCGTTGCGTTTACGATTAACCATATTGCTGCAGTTGTAATACCTGTTACGTTTGGTGTCATTTGGCTTGTTTCACCTGCGAGCGTATTTTACATCGGCGCTGGTATGGCAGCAGTGAGCTTGCTGTTGTCACTCAATATTCCAGCGAAGCCGGAAGAAGGCAACGAAACTCGCTTGTTGAAGTGGAGTTAAGTTGGCACTCACTATCTAGCCATTGAAGTGAATACCTGTAATTAGACTCGCTGAAAAGGGTGCTTATGCGCCCTTTTCTTTTGATTGCAAATAGATAATCCCCCCCCCCCAATGGTTGTCAATGCATGCCACGTCCGTTAGGGTTTAGAACTAAGTATTTCGAAATAACTTGGGCATAACTGACGCGAAACAATAAGAGGGGAGCTATACAGTGCAGATACATGGCAGAGAGTTGGATTTAGATCTAGGAAGCCGTCACATCGTTATTCAGCGCCGCTATGAGGCGTTAGGTGCTGCAAACGACCTACTCATTGCTATTTGGTTTTTAATTGGTAGCTTTTTCTTTTTGAATGATTCGTTGATTGAAAGTGGTACTTGGCTTTTCATTGTAGGCAGTGCGCAGTTGATCATTAAGCCCCTGATAAAACTGATGAGTTTAGTTCATGTTGGTCGTTTGAATAAGCAACTTTCTGGCACATCAGCGAGCCGCTGAAATTACCGCTTCTTTTGAATACTTGCAAGCAAGAAGCCAACAGGCGAGTTATCGAGGGGAAAGACGGAAGATAACGTGGTCACAACACTAACCACGTTATGTTCAGTTTGAAGTTTCAGAGTTTAAAACGGATACCAGAACAGTTGTGTGTCCATCACACGCTTGCTGATCGCAGCAATCACTATCACCGCAATTACCGCCATGCAGATCATATCGGCTTTGGTCAGTGGTTTTAAGCTGTACCAAGTGCGAGAGGAGTGGCGGCCAAAACCACGTAGCGTCATCGCGTTTGAGATTTGATCGGCTCTGTCCAAACTAGAGAAAATCAGAGGTCCAAGAATCTTCGCGACGTTCTTCATACGAGTGAACAACGGAGCCTTCTTGCTCAGTTCTACTCCGCGTGCTTGTTGCGCGTGCATGATGTTAACAAAGTCCTTTTTCACTTCCGGCAAGTAGCGCAGCGTTAAGCTTACGGCATAGGCGATTTTGTAAGGTACACCCAAGCGGTTCAAGCTGGCTGAAAACTCCGTCGGGTGAGTGGTAAATACAAACACCAACGCGATTGGAAACATGCTGAAGTATTTCAACGTCACTGTTACTAGGTAAAACAACGTCTCTTGAGTGAGCGAGTAATTACCGGGTAACGAGAGTAAAACCGTTGATGAGCCCATGAATTCAGTACCTTGTTGCGGTGCTAACGCGAACATAAACAGGGCATTGATCAGTAATACCGTGCCTGTACCGAATAACAGCGGTTTGTAGACATGAAAGGGCACTTTGGTCATTTTCAGTAAGCCTAAACCAAGCACGATCAACAGCGCGATGATTCGCAAGTCAAATGTGGTCAATACCACCGTTACCCAAGCAATGAAAAGCAAGAACTTAGTAATGCCATTCAACTTATGAAGTGGCGATTGGGTATCGATGTAGTTGATACCAAACTTCATCTTATTGTCTTTCATGCCACCGCTTTCTCTAGTTGGTTTACGTCGTCGCTTTTTTGTTGGCGGTGCGCTTTTTCTACATTGATAAAGTGCTGTATAAAGCCATTGGTGTCCTCGATACCAACTTTCGTAGCCAACTCAAACAAACTTGTGGTAGTGAGGTTTGCTTGGTCTAGTAGCTCTGGACTGCTGAATACCTGCGTCATTGGTGCATCCGCGACTAATGTACTGTCTGCAATCACGATAGAGCGCGAGGTGTATTCCAACACTAAATGCATGTCATGAGAGATGATCATTACGGTTACGCCCAACTCGCGATTGAGCTTTTCGATGAAACTCAGCATAGACGTGTAGTTTCGATAGTCCTGACCTGCCGTCGGTTCATCAAGGATCAGAAGCTCTGGTTCCAAGACCAAAATTGACGCAATGGTTACGCGCTTTTTCTGGCCGTAGCTCAATGCTTCGATTGGCCAGTGACGGTATTTGCTCAAACCGCACAGCTCTAGGACTTCAAGTACTTTAGCGTCGATTTGTTTCTCTTCAACGCCACGATTACGGAGGCCGAAGGCCACTTCGTCGAAAATCATGTGATGGGAAATCATGTGATTCGGGTTTTGCATCACCACACCCACTTTCTGGCTGCGCTCGAAGATGGTCAGTTCGTTAAGATCTTGACCATTCATACTCATTGAGCCGCTATCCGCTTCAATAACGCCCATAATCAGTTTGGTGATGGTCGATTTACCCGAGCCATTTTTGCCAAGTACAGAGACAAACTCGCCACGCTTGATGTCAAAACTCACGTCTTCTAACGCGTTTTTCTCACCGTCGTAAGAATAGGTGAGGCCACGGACTTCAAGCAAAGTCTCGGCTGGCGTTTTAGGTGGTTGTGCTGTTGAACCATCAAACCATGCTTGTACTGCCGGTTTATATTGCTCCAACGGTAAGGTAGTTAAGCTAGAAGGTTTTGCATCGCCCTCAATCGCGCAGCCTGCTTCTTTCAGTGCTGAAATATAAAGCGGTTCACGGATGCCGTAATCTTCTAGCAGAGGCGACGCTAAAATTTCATCTGGCGTTGTATCGGCAATGATTTTGCCGCTTTCCATCAAGATAATACGGTCAACTGAGCAATGCAGAACGTCTTCAAGACGATGCTCAATGATTACGATGGTTTTGCCCGTTTCGCGGTGTAGATCATCGATGATCTCGATGGTTTTTTTACCCGTTTTAGGGTCAAGCGCAGCTAGTGGTTCATCAAACAAAAGGATATCGACGTCATCGACGAGAATGCCCGCCAAAGAAACACGCTGTTTCTGCCCGCCAGATAAATCGTGGGGTGAGCGTTCTAGCATCTGTTCCAAGTCGACCATTTTGGCCGTGGCTTTGACCAATGGGTACATGTCGATATTTGAAGTTAGCTGGTTCTCCAGCGCAAATGCAATGTCTTCGCCAATGCTCAAACCGACAAATTGGCTGTCCGTATCTTGCAGTACGGTGCCAACTTGCTCAGTGTATTGGTGCATGTCGAAAGGGGCGGTGTCTTGACCATTGATGGTCAATGTTCCACTGGTTTCCCCTTTGATTGCGTGTGGGATCAGTCCGTTAAGACATTGCCCAAGGGTAGATTTACCACTACCACTTGGACCGATAATGACGATTTTCTCTCCTTTCTCTATCCTTAGATTGATATTTTTTAGCGTCGGTTTGTCCAGCGACTCATATCTAAAAGAGAAGTTAGAAAATTCGATTGTCATTCGACATTAAGCCTCTGTTAAGTTACGGCTTTGCTTGTTACGTTTAGCGACAGACTTAAGAATGAAGAAGCCAACAATAGCAATAAGAATGGTGTTACCGATCGCGATAATAGAAAGCTGGGTAAACACTTTAGTGAACGGTTCTGCGTATAAAATCGTGTCGAGGAATGCAGAGCAACCGTAACCAAATACGTTGCCTAATAGCGCAAGTAATACGAATAACGCGAAGTCTTTCATATTGAAATCACCTTTCTCCAAACGGTAGCGCGTTAGAGAAGGGAATAGACCGATAATCAAACCAACAATACCTGAACCAAGTACCCAAGTGAGCCATACGCCCCAACCTGCAAATAGGTCAGTAACCCAGTGACCAATAAAACCAACCAAGAAGCCAACAAGTGGTCCAAATAGTACTGAGAACAATGCTAATACTGCCATGGCTGGTTTTAGCGTTGTGTTTGCAAACACAGGGATGCCAAACATAGGTAAGCCGCCGATACCGTAAAGAGCAGCACCGATTGCAATAACCACAACAGTTTTAGCGGAAAGATTCATAGATAACCTCAGTTCAATAGTCGATTTTAAAGAACGTTTAATTGTTTTGTCGGAAAGCGTTAGTTATTTGATTGTGTAACATATATTCAAAACAACCAAGCTGCTTATTGTTTGCTCTATTTTTCTTCAGGAAATGTGTGATTTGATTCACGCATCCCTTTGACTGGCTTTGGTTTTAGCAAGCATTAAAAATAAGGCGCGCATTATACAGAATATTAATAAAAGTGGGAATGCTATCTATCTGGATGGCTAGAATGAATCAGGGGCTGATCGTCAGCCCCTGATTACACGGTTTGATGTTATTTTTACCAATAAATGAAGGCGCTATATGTTCATTAATGGTCGAGGTATAAATAGTTCTGCCAGCTCTTCATACGAATAAGCACTTTGCGCATCACTGATACGTGAGTAAAGCTGTCTGAATAAACTGCAACTTCAACCGCAGTACCCATTGGCAGGTGGTATCCACTCAAGTCGTCGGTAATTTTCAGCTTCGCAAACACACGTCCGCTCGTGCGCAAGGCATCAGTCCCGAGCAGAGCGCCTCGCGCTTGAATTTGGCTTTCACCAATGGCTGGAATCACGTCAATGACTTCGCCACGGAACACTTTGCCCGGGATAGCGCGGAACATAAATTCTGCTTCAAAGCCTGGCTTCAAGCGTTGTAATGAGTTTTGTCTGAATGCCGCGGTGTACGTAATGTCTTCGGTATGTACGAAGGTCATTGCCGGGGCAAGTGGCAACGGCACAGCCATAACACCAGGACGTAAAGCCAATTGCGTAACGTAACCATCGGTTGGCGCACGAACGACGGTTTGCTCTAGGTTAAACTCTGCTTTACGTAGCTCGGCAAGAAGTTGCGCGACTTGGGTATTTTCGCCTCCGATTTCAGAGTCCAGAGCGATTTGCGCTTGTTCTTGTTGCAAAATCGCAACGTCTAACATGGCTTCTGCCGCTTTATACGCTTGGCGTCGAGTATCCAAATCTTGTTCAGTAAACGCGCCACGATCAAAGCCCCTTTGATATCGGCTAAATTCCCTTTGTGCTTTATCTCTGTCCGCTTGCGCTTTCAATACAGCAGCTTCTGCCTCTCTTAGATCAGACTCTAAGCCCAACGCACCTTGGCTTGCTTCTTTGACTTTCGCTTCCAGGCGAGCAACTTCTGCTTCAAAAGGCACAGGATCGATTTTGAAAAGAATATCGCCCGTTTTGAGCGGTTGGTTGGCCTGGACTGGCACTTCCACCACGCGGCCACGCACGCCAGAGACGATAGGCGTAGTCGGGAACACTTGGTTACCCAATTGAGTAAATGGGTGGTTGTAGTTCATAAGCAGCACGAGTGTGCCCACTAACACTACGCCGCCAAGTACGGCGGTTGGAACGGTCCATTTGTTTAGAGGAATATTGAAAATTTTAAAAATGGCAATACAAAGAGCTGCGTAAGTCAGAATCAGCAATAAGTCCATTATTCGTCCTCTTTACTTTGTTCAGGCAAAGGCTTTTGCTGAATCTTTTGTTGTTTCAACATCGATACTTCGTTTTTGAGTTCGTTGACTTCATCGATGAGTTCTTCAAGGCGGTGATGAATGTCGTGTGTTTCTTGTTCTAGTTGTTTAAAACCCCAGCCGCGTTCCTTGCGCCATAATGTTGCCCAGATCCATAAAAATGGCCACAGCGCATGCAAAGTGAAAAGGCTGACCCAGCCAGCGTAGTGAATTGCGTCTTGGTGCGGGTGCTCTCTCTCTTTGGCGATTTCATATGGAATATCATGGATGACAATGATTCCGTAAAAGATCACTAAAGCAACGAAGATGAGTAACCCAAGTGCAAAATAGTCTAGAAACATCTTACCTACCTGTGTATTGCGAAATGGAAAATCTACGTAAATTAACAATTTAAGTATTTGTCTTAACTACAGATGAATCAAGCGGTTTTTATGTAGGAATTATGTTTATGCGATGTAAGTATCCACTGATGTTCATTGACAGTTAAGGTGTTGCTGAGTACTTATTTAAACAAGCAGTGAAGTGATATAGGAAGGATAAGTAACAAGTATACTAAAGCCCCAGATATCAACCGGGGGCATGGTTTAAAGTTCGGTACAGACTTGGTTTCTGCCATTGGCTTTGGCGCGATAAAGAGCTTTGTCTGCACGATAAAAAGTTCGCTGAGTATTCTCGCCTTCTCGATGCAAGGTAATCCCTATGGATACGGTCAGCCCCCGTTCACCAAGAATATCGTCCCAACCATATTGATAAATCCGTTCACGATAATTCTCGGCATGCATTTCTGCGTGTTCCAGTTGGGTATTCTCAAGGATCACGAGGAACTCTTCACCACCAAATCGTACGCACGATGCGCCTTTAAATCTGAAGTAGGACGCCAGTTCCTGTGACACACTTTTGATCGCTTTGTCGCCCACCAAGTGGCTTAGTTCGTCATTGATGGATTTGAAGTGATCGATATCGATGACCATCAATGCAAATGCAGTATCGTGCAGAAGTAGATCTTTTAGTTTAACTTCTAACCAGCGTCGGTTGTGTAAAGACGTAAGTGGATCGGTAAAGACGTCCTGCTGTAGCTGAGCAACAGTATTTTTATGCTGCTTGGTGGTTTCTTTTAGTTCTTTGTTTTCTAGCTCTGACAAAATGAGTTTGAGTTGTAACTCAAAGCGTGAAAGTCGGCGTAGTTGAGCAGACCCTAACTCACCGATCGGAATATGTTTTACAAGATCAGATTCGATTCTATGCGCTTTTTTTTCACAATTTAATGCTTCTTGATACAACCCTTGAGAGGCGTAAACTTGACTCATCGCGTTATAAAAATGCTGAGTAACGATAGGAGATAGCTGCTTTTGAATCCTTTTACTGATGGAGTCCAACGTTAAATTAGCTAAAGAAGTGTGCCCTACACCGTTTAGACAATACGCAGTCTCAATTTTGACCATCGTGGATAACCAGTATGTCGTGGCACTACCCGTTGTATACTGAACATTCGAAATAGCCAGCAACGCATTGGGGTAGTCTTCTTGCAGACGATGTAATTTGGCTCGGTAGAGGTGAATTTGTGCGGCGAGGTTTTTATCACTGACGAGAATGCTCAGTTCTTCACATTCACTCAATAGCTCTTTGGCGTCTGCGGTACGGTTCAAGCTGATATAACAGGCAAGCATGTACAGCTTGTAACGAAGGCGTAGGGATCGACTGCCAATAGCGTGATCGATAGCATCTATTTTTTGATAATAACGTAATGCACGTTGGTGATCCCCATAGGCATCGCACAAATTACCCATTCCAATAATGGCCAATACGTACTCATCAATATAGCCGTACTCGACGGCGATATTGGTTGAAGCAACATACTCGGTTAATGCCGCATTGTAGTCACCTACTTCAACTAAACGCTCACTCAAGCTTGCTTTCACAGAAAGAATATCTTCTACATCCTCTGGTAAAACAAGCAACTCAAGCGCTTGTTTCAATTCACTAATGCTGTCGTTGAGCTGTTTGATCTCTCTTCGATACTCGGCGCTAATGATATAGCAATGCGCTTTCTCTCGGTTTGTTGACGCAATATGTAACCCTATGTGTTCCCATAGCGTAATCGCTTCTTCACCTGAAACGGAAGAAGGATCGATACCTGCGTCAGTCACCTTGCTAAGCAGTTGTTCCATTCTTCATTACCTCAATATAACTTTCTTCGAGCTGTTCTAACGTGAATGGGAAGGTCAGGATATCTTGCAAATACAGTATCGGTTTAGGGCCTTTGATTCCGCGTCGCTTCCATGGATAGATGTCTAACATCGCTTGGACAGTGCGGTAGACCTCTTCTGCTGCTTGACCTTTTTCTGCAATTAACATTGCTAGCCTGTTACTGGAAATTCTCGAGATGAGGTCGCTGGAGGTTGTCAATGCATGAACGAGCTCGGTACAAACATCGAGAACTTCAGGGTTTGAATGCTGAATCATAATGATGGCGTGGTTAGAGCGTTTGAGCTCCGTTTTAAACAAAACTAACTGTTCCCACCAGTAGGTCTCAGAAACGACATTAGAGAACTGTTTTTCAGGGTCGTATTCGTGCTGAGAGCGAATATGATTGATCAGCTTACGTGCTCGCTGCTCTAGTTGGCGTTTAGAGCCTCTTGCTTTATCCATGCTGATTCGATGAGTTTGTTCTTTGAGCATTTTGAGTGCGTGCTTACGGTATTTCTTGAACGCGTTAAACGCAGACTCAAAGTCACCTTGTTCTTCAGCGACTCGTGATTGTTGGAAGCAAATTTGGCTGAGTAGCTCACCGTGGTCGAAACTGAGTGCAGACTCTTCTGCTGCAAGTAGCAACTTGGCAGCGCTGTCTGTATTTTGGCGCAAAAGCTCAAGTCTTGCTCGGCTAATAAAAGAGTGTGCTTTCATCCAAACGAGGTCATGCTCAATGGCAAGCTGGTGGGCTTTTTGGGTGGCTTCTTCGGCCGCATCAAGGCGTTCTAGTCCAAGCAGTGCTAACCCTTTAAAGTCCCAGATCTCGGCTTGCCACGTACTGTCATCATGATCTTTTAATACTTCGGTTGCTCCATCCAGTACCGTAAGCATCTCGACAAACTTATTTAGTAAGTAATAGTCCCAAGCTAATAGGATGCGCGCTTTGCCTTCTAACCAAGCAATACGAACATTGTTTGCCACTTTAACGGCTAACTCATGAGTTGAAGCGGCAAGTTGGTGTTCATTAGTGATGCGCCATACATTACCAAGCCCAATTAGAGATTCGATTTGAATTTCAACATCATCAACAAGAGCAGATTGTTCGAGCGCATTAATCCAATATTGTTGCGCGGAATAATACTTTGCTTGGCCCCAATATTGGAGTGCAAAAAGATGGAGAATTTCCGGGAGATGATCGTCGGTTTCAAGCTGTGTTTGTTTGCTGTAAGCGTCTTTGACGAGTTTTAAGCCTTGTCGGTAATCCATTAGGCACCAACAGCATTGCGCCATGATGAGTAAGGCTTTGATCTCTCCGTCCACAAATAAAATTTGTTCCGCGCGGATACGATATTGCTGCGCAACATTAAAGGTATGTTTAGGGGCCGATTTTATTTGGCCTTTAAGCTTAGTGAGATCATCTTCTAGCTGAATTTGGTTTTTATCCAACGTTCACATCCATGACTATCGAACTGGAAATCACACCTAATATTAAGTGGTTAGATGCATGTTTCTTTACCAAAGCGATGCGGATAACGTTTTGGTAAACGATCAGGGGCCGTAATGTATACCGTTACAACCCCTAATTACTACATCTAAATTACCAATAGAATAGCTACGATAGGAGCTGTTTGATTGTCAAAGGTGCATCAGAGACTTCTAACCTTTGTGCAGCGGTAAGACCTTGTTTATCCTGATAGCACAAATTATGCCAAGCTCTGAATATATCTAAAAGAGGTAAAATACCAGCAGGTCGTAATTTGCGACGTGGCTCGTTAATGAAGCTTTCGAAAAGGATCTGAAAGCGGTTTTGATAAAACTTCACATGACGAGTTGTCGCAACGTTAAACCATTTTTCAGGCTCATTTTGATCGCCAGCGAGGTAGCAAATGCCTTTGTGGTTTTCGTTTTGACTAGAGATTGCCCAACGATCGCGCCACCAACTCATATAGGCGATATCGACTTTGCCAAAGGGAGTACTCATGTCCCAACTAGCGTCCTCTTCTACGTACATCAAGTCGACACTTTTCTCTTTAATGCGAGGTAAACAAACGCTCAGTGCAGCTGAACGTAGTAGGGGGTCTTGAGGCATGTATAGAGATACACGTTTGTTTGGGCAGCACATATCAAGTACGTGCAAATAGTGTGCATATGAGGTGTATGGTGGACGGACTAATGCCCCTTTTGAAGGGTAATGAAATACAGATAGATTACCAAGAGGGTCTTCTACGTTACCGCGAGCCAAAATTGTTTGGTATTTTTGGTCAATTCGCTCTCTGAGGTGATGAGAAGGTTCCGCAAGCGGTTCACTTGCTTCCGCTACGTACTCCTGGGAAACAAAACGAGACACCTCATCGTAAGGATTATGATCGAGAGTTGCGATTGGCTCTTCATCAGTGGAATAATTGACGTGCTGGCAAAGAATATAGCCAGAATGCGCTTCGCCAGAAACAATCCAATACACACCATTATTGCTGTTCGGTTGCAATGCAATATAGTTTGAGGCCAATTCATAATGCGTTGCGTGGTTTACCCAGCGCGCATCAATGGTTGCCAGCTTACGGCGGCAGCGGCTAGCTATATGGTCAACATGATCGTAAAAGGTTTTTGGGTTAATACTAAGCTTGCGGCAGATTTCTCGTACTGAATATCCCGTAAACAACAAGCCCATCAAGTTCTCTTGAAATTGAAGCTTCTTGTTGGCACCAGACCACTTGTCGACAAAGGTACTTTGACACACTTTACAGCGGTAACGTTGGCGATCGCCACTGTAACCGAAAGCGTGATAGAGGTGTTTGTGAGTGTGGACAGAAAGTCCAAAGTTGTCGCAATCATCATTACGGCAAGCAGGCAACCCGTCACTGTGGACGTGCCGCAGGCGATGAAGTTCGTTCACGACATCGCGATTATTAAGTAAGGGGGGGAAAGCTCCACATTCACGGCATACCATCGCCGGACGCTTAGGGTTCGCATGTTGCAGAACGTAACGCTTTGCATCACTCAATCCAAAGTTGTCACACGCCAATGTTTTACAAAAGTTGAGTTGTAACCCATCTGCGTCTTTTGGCAGTTCGCCGTTAGACACAATCGCCCCCTCGGGATAATTCGGGCAGCCAGCATAACTCTGGCTGCAAATTATTACTTACTATTTGTTCTTAGATGTTGATTGCAGTTTCTAGTGCAACTTTCATCATGTCGTTGAACGACTTCTGACGCTCTTCTGAGCTTAGTTTTTCACCACGGATGATGTGGTCAGAAACTGTCAGGATAGTCAGTGCTTTCGCGCCTAGGTCAGCTGCTACGCCGTAGATACCAGCCGCTTCCATGTCTACACCTAGGATGCCTAGTTTTTCCATCTTCTCGAAGATGTCTGCTTCTGGTGTGTAGAACAGGTCAGCAGAGAATACGTTACCTACTTTTACAGGCACTTCCTGAGCGCGCGCTTGGTTAACTGCTTCTTCTAGAAGACCGTAATCAGCGATTGCTGCGAAATCGTGGTTGTTGAAACGGATACGGTTAACTTTAGAGTCTGTAGAAGCACCCATACCGATAACAACGTCCATTAGTTTCACGTCGTCACGTACTGCACCACAGCTACCCACACGGATAACGTTTTTCACGCCGTATTCAGCGATTAGCTCGTGTACGTAGATACAGCAAGACGGGATACCCATGCCGTGGCCCATTACAGAAACTTTTTTGCCTTTGTAAGTGCCAGTAAAGCCGAACATGTTGCGAACGTCACAAACTTGTTTCACATCTTCTAGGAACGTTTCAGCGATGTATTTAGCGCGCAACGGGTCGCCTGGCATTAGAACTGTTTCAGCGAAATCACCTGGTTGTGCGTTAATGTGTGGGGTTGCCATAAGTGCTCTCCAAAGTTTTGTTTTGATAAAACGCCTCTATTATAGAACGCTATTACCAATTCTGTTGAACTTGTTCGTTTTCGTTGAGGCAATAATATCGGGACGTACAGTAGCCCCTTGAGAGCTTAGTCACAAAAATCACGCATTTAGAAACTGCAACTCCTATTGATAACTAAATCTGTTGAAACCAAAAGAGCAATCGATTTGCTTTTGAGCAGTTTGTCGATTGCGCGCACAAATTCTTTGTTTTTGGGCCAAACTTTTTTCTGAAAGCTGGTTGATCGAAATACTTTCGAGTGAAGTAAAACGATTAAATTGTACAACTTATTTTCTTGTACAATCTGGAAAGGCTTGCTATAAGTTATACAACAAAATTTTTTGTATAGGGATGCGTCATCATGGAATCTTCAATCAAAGTAGGTATCAGTTCGTGTGTTTTGGGTGAACGAGTGCGTTTTGACTCTGGTCATAAGGTGAGCAACTTTGTGACTAAAGAGCTCAGCCCGTATTTTGACTTTGTTTCGGTATGCCCTGAAGTCGGCGTAGGTATGCCAGTACCCCGTCCAACCATTCGTCTTGTTTCTAATGAAGAGCGTGTTGCATTGGTTGAAACCAAAAATCCAGAAAATGATCATACCGACAATATGCTCACTTACTCGGCCAATAAAGTAGATGAACTTCAAAGCGAGCAGCTTTGTGGTTACATCGTTTGTGCCAAGTCACCAACTTGTGGCATGGAGCGAGTCAAGGTTTACAGCAAGAACAGTGCTGCGAAAGAAGGTGTTGGCTTGTATACACAAACATTGATGCAAAAAATGCCTTGGTTGCCTGTTGAGGAGGATGGCAGACTTAACGACCCTGTATTGAAAGAAAATTTTATTACTCGAGTATTTTGTCTAAATGACTTTTACGACTCGATGGATGGTGAGCCTACTCGTGGCAAAATCATCGACTTTCATTCGCGCTACAAACTGACGTTAATGGCACACCACCCAGAGTCATACCGATCCCTTGGCCGCTTAGTTGCCGATGTCGCTAATTATGAAATTGAAGACTTTTACCAAGAGTATCGTTTAGGACTGATGAAGGCGTTAACGAATCGGGCTAGCCGCAAAAATAACACAAATGTGTTGATGCATTTACAAGGGTACTTCAAACGCTCACTAACTAAAGAAGAAAAAGAAGAGTTAGCGACAGTGATTCACGACTACCGTATTGGAATGCTGCCTCTGCTAGCACCACTTACGTTGATTAAGCATTACTTAAATACTTACCCAGACGAGTATTTATCAAAACAGAAGTTTTTAGAACCGTATCCGCAGGAGATGAGATTACGCTATGGTTTGTAGTTCAGAAGAAAAACTATACGCGATCCGAGATGTCGCAGAAATCACGGGTGTAAAACCAGTTACGCTGAGAGCTTGGCAACGAAGATACAACTTGATCCAACCTCAGCGAACTGAAAAAGGACACAGACTTTATCGCCAGCAAGATCTCGATACGATTCGCGAAGTCCAGAGCTGGCTCGCGAAGGGGATTTCGATTGGTAAAGTGAAGGGGCTGCTAGGAAAAAGCGCCGATGTCGAAGTCAAAAACGAGGTTCGCACACTCGAAGAAGTTGAAAACATGCTGCTTGCGCTGTCTACCCTGAATCGAGGAAAAGCAGAGAGTTTACTTGCCTCTGTTCTTAAAGAGTACCCACTAAAACTCGTTATTGATCAGTTTATTAGCCCAGTATTTGATGCGCTAGACATGGTGAAAGGATCGCTGCGATCTTTACAAGTAGGGTTATTTCAGACTTGTTTGATCACTCGACTTGCCCTTGTTATCGATTCTGAAAACAAAGCCGCTTCCAAAGGAAAGTGTCTGCTCATTAGCTTTGAACAAAACAGAGAGTCTGAGAGTTGGATTCAAGCAGCGAAGCTTTGCGAACAAGGGTATCACACGACTTTGATCGATAAGGTTGATGATGTTTCTGGTCTACTAGATCACGAGGTCGTTGAAAATGGTTCGTTTATCTACCTTTTCTCCAACAAAGCGCTAGCTGCTAAACAAGTAGCGTCCATCAAAATGCTTCACGCACAGTTAGGTGATCGGATGGGGTGCTCTGAAGTGATAGAGAAATTACACCTAACTTAGTAGACAAAAGATAGGAGCTACCATGATTTTAGTATGGTTTCGACGTGACTTACGTACGTTAGACCACACGGCACTCAAAGCGGCATTGGATTCAGGTCAGCCTGTCGTCGCTTGCTTTATCGCGACGCCAGAGCAGTGGCGGGAGCATCACATGGCGCCGATGCAGGCAGACCTCATTGCTCGTCGCTTAGCTTGTCTTAACGAGGAGCTTGAAAGCCTTAATATTCCCTTTTTGTACAAAGAGGTACCGTCGTTTTCCGATTGTACAGATGTGATTAGTGGGTGGGCGGAAACACTTGAAGCCACGTCTGTCATGGCAAACATTCACTATGAGGTGAACGAACGAGAGCTCGATACACAAGTAAGTGAAGCGTTAGCTTCTCACGATATCGAATTTGAACTGTTTCATGACAAATGTGTGCACGCGCCAACGACGGTTCTTAATAAGCAAGGCGAATATTTTAAGGTGTTTACGCCATTCAAGCGTGCTTGGTTAACGCAGTTCCATATGCCGACGGTAGTAAAACCTCACGAGCAAGCGCCACTCAATAAAAAGGTACTCGAACAATTAGAGTCGGCTCGATTTAATTCAAGCTTCACATTTAGCTATCCTCGAGAATCCAGTGAAGACTGGCTGGCTTCGACTAATGATATTTTGAAGCAGCTTAGGGAATTTGCACGGGAGCGCAGTGACGCGTATCAAAGCGAGCGAGACTTTCCAGCTATTGATGGCACTAGCCAACTGTCTCCATACCTTGCGATTGGCGCGCTATCACCAAGGCAGTGTATTGCTCGTTTGTATGCTGAAAATCAACAAAATGACCTTACAGAAGGGAAAGCAACTTGGTTAAGTGAGATCATTTGGCGTGAGTTTTATCAGCACCTATTGGTTTTCGAACCAAAACTCGTCAAAGGCAAAGGATTTATCGATTGGGAGGATAAAATCCAGTGGTCCTATGATGAGAAAGCCTTTGAGCGATGGAAGACAGGAACAACAGGATACCCAATCGTTGATGCAGCAATGCGTCAGCTCAATCAAACAGGTTGGATGCACAATCGATTACGTATGATTGTCGCGAGCTTTCTTACCAAGGACTTACATATTGATTGGCGATGGGGAGAAGCGTACTTCATGAGTAAGCTGGTGGACGGCGATTTTGCAGCGAACAATGGTGGCTGGCAATGGTCTGCCTCTACGGGCTGTGACGGGCAGCCATACTTTCGTATTTTTAACCCGATAAGCCAAGGCGAAAAGTTCGATGCTAATGGTGAATTTGTGCGCCACTGGGTACCAGAAATCAAAAGTGTACCGAACAAATACATCCATAAACCTTGGACTTGGGAGGGCTTTTCTTTACTGGAATATCACAAGCCGATGGTTGATCACAAGACAGAAAGAGAGATAACCTTACAGCTCTTTAAAAGTGCCAAGGAATAGAGTGAAATGCTTAGCAAAAAGCGATCAATGAGTTTCGCAAAACGTACCCTGCTATCTGTGTCGTTATCTTTAGTGAGTGGTCTATCATTCGCTAAGATGTACGAATTACCAGAGGATGGAAGCCGTTTAATTGGTCGCCTTGAAAACCACGTCGTGCAAGAAGGCGAAACCATGGCAAATATCGCTAAGCTCTACGATGTGGGTATGCTAGGTTTAATGGCCGCAAACAAAGGCGTGGATCCCTTCTTACCAGAAGAGGGGCATGTTCTTACTATTCCGACACAGCTAATCCTCCCAGACGTACCTTATAAAGGTATCGTTATTAATCTAGCCGAGCTGCGCTTGTATTACTTTCCGAAAGGAGAAGATATTGTCCATGTATTTCCTGTCGGAATTGGCCGAATAGGGCGCGATACCCCAGTAATGACAACGCGTATCAGCCAAAAACGACCGAACCCTACATGGACTCCTCCAGCCTCTATTCGTGCCGAGTACAAAGCAAAGGGCATTGACCTACCAGCCGTTGTTCCTGCGGGGCCTGATAATCCACTTGGTATGTTTGCATTGCGTTTAGCTTACGGGAATGGCGAATACCTAATTCATGGTACCAACAAGGACTTTGGGATTGGTATGCGAGTCAGCGCGGGTTGTATTCGTATGGACCCAAGTGACATTGAGTGGTTATTTGACAAGGTTCGTAACGGCGAAGACGTTAACATCATTAATCAGCCTATCAAAATGACACTTGAACCTGACAGAAGTGTGTTCTTAGAAGCACATGAGCCTTTGACTCGTAGTAATGGCGAGAAAGATGAACTCAAAGTGCCGAAAGAGTTAAAGTGGTGGCTGGATGAATTCGGTATGAAAAACGTGAAGGCTAAAGCAGCAATCGCTGCACAGAATGGGGTTCCTGTCGAAATAACCGCGCCTTAACGGGCGTTAAGACGCGGTATCAAATCTTACTTAGTGTAAGACTGAGCGATGTTATCGATACGCTCGTTAGCACGCTCAGCTTCTTCTTGAGCAGCCATTGCTGCTGCGCCTGATTTTTGAACGTCAGATTGAAGAGCTTGTACGTCTTGGCTTAGTTGGCTAACTTGGTTGCTTAGTTCGTCTAATTTTGCTGCATTTGCTGTTGCTGCGTCATCAGAAGAAGCACAACCGGCTAGTAGAAGTACTGAAGTTGCTGCAGCTGCGATCAACGTTTTGTTCATATAAGAACTCCTTGCTTATAGTGAAAGTCTCGCCACCAACTATTATTTTATACAGTAGCGAGGTTAAATGTGGTTACATTTTATCAGTACATGATGTAGCAAAAGTCAAAAAAACCCAAGAATTTCATGGAGTACCTGACGTCAACTTTTACCTGAGCTTAACAAAGGTGAATAGTCTATCTTCTCCCTCGCTCTCACAACAGTTTTCATAGCAGGTGTATTTGCCACGTTCCTGATATCAATAATTTAGACGATATTGACACAAATGAAAGTTTATTGGCCCAAATAACTGCTATTTACGTCGTTTTGTTGAAGAATAGAAGACATATCTGAAAGGCCTTTCATTAAACTTCACGTTCAGATGCATATCAAAAAGGCTAGGCTTTACTCTGAACTGAGCCACAAATGATGTTTTACCGTTACCACAGGGAATTAGTTTGTGTGATCTCTATCTATACTCCTATGATTTGCGGTATTATACCGAGCTTTATTTTTTTGCTGCGTTAGAGCGGAAACGACACTACAGAGCGCTCAGACGCTGACTGATTTATTGGAGAATACTTTGCAATTTAAAGATCTAGGCCTAGACAACCGATTGTTGAAGAACCTAAAACACTACGATTTTAAAAAAGCGACTGACATTCAGCAGCAGGCGATTCCTGTTGCGATTGCAGGCAAGGATCTATTGGCATCTTCGAAAACGGGTTCGGGCAAGACTTTGGCGTTTGTATTGCCAATGCTTCATAAGTCTTTAAAGACAAAATCGTTTTCTGCGAAAGACCCTCGCGCGGTTATCCTTGCTCCTACTCGTGAGCTAGCGAAACAAGTATATGGTGAGCTTCGTTCTATGCTAGCTGGCCTATCTTATGAAGCAGCACTGATTTTGGGTGGTGAGAACTTTAACGATCAGGTAAAAGCTCTGCGTCGTTACCCGAAATTTATCGTGGCGACACCAGGACGTTTGGCTGATCACTTAGATCATCGTTCGCTTTATCTGGATGGTTTGGAAACGCTGATTCTTGACGAAGCAGACCGTATGTTGGATTTGGGCTTTGCACCAGAGCTTCGTCGCATTCATAAAGCAGCCAAGCATCGTCGTCGTCAAACGTTGATGTTCTCTGCGACATTAGATCATGCAGACGTCAATGAAATCGCGGCTGAAATGCTCAATGCGCCAAAGCGTATTGCTATCGGCGTTTCTAACGAAGAACATAAAGATATTACGCAAAAATTTTACTTGTGTGATCATCTGGATCATAAAGAGGCAATTTTAGATCGTGTTCTTTCTGAGGCTGAATATCGTCAAGTTATTATCTTTACGGCAACGCGTGATGATACTGAGCGACTAACAGAAAAGCTAAACGAAAAGAAACTGAAGGCTGTAGCACTGAGTGGTAACTTGAACCAGACTCAACGTAACACCATTATGAGTCAGTTTGAGCGCGCAGTATTTAAGATCCTTGTAACGACTGATGTTGCTTCCCGCGGTTTGGATATTGCAACTGTGACACACGTCATCAACTTCGATATGCCAAAGCATACCGAAGAATACGTACACCGAGTTGGTCGTACTGGTCGTGCTGGAAACAAAGGGGATGCAATCTCTCTTGTTGGTCCAAAAGACTGGGATAGCTTTAAACGTGTAGAAGCATACCTACAACAAGATCTTGAGTTTTCAGTGTTCGAAGATTTGAAAGGTAAGTTTAAAGGCCTTAAGCCACCTAAACCAGATTTCCGCAATAAGAAAGCGACAGCAAAGAAAGCTCGCCCTCAAGCGAAAAAATCGGCGAAAAAACCAGCAAAGCGTGACAAGAGCTTCTACAAAAACGTATCTGTGGGTGATGATGTCTTCATCCCTAAGAAAAAACCAGCGGCACCGAGCTCTGAAGAGTAAAAGCTGCTGTAGTTTCCCATTGATTTTAGTTCTTAAAAATCCGAGTGTTCGCACTCGGATTTTTTATGTCTGTCGCTAGGTGAAATAGCGTCTTTCCATACTCACTCGTTTGTCAGCTTTTATATTTGTCTGGTTGTTTATAAACAGCATAGAACGCTAATTTAGGAAGTTATTAAGTTTTATTACCTCGGTCAAAGCAAACGTTTTTCCTCACACACTAGATAAAAACCTCACATGATTATGAAAATGATAATTGATCTCATTTTTATTTAAGGGCAGAATACGCGCCATTGTATTAATCCTATAAATGAATTCGCTCTCTATATGAAATTTACTCATGTTTTTTTAGGGCTCATAATTACCTCTAGTTCTGGCTTTGCTGCTGATGATTTCAACTGGCTTCGAGATGATGCTCGTAAAGATGAGCGAGTTCTTACCTACCTAACAGAACAAAACCACAAAACTGAACAGCACCAAAAAAGTTATCAGACGTTGACAAAAAACCTACTCACGCACTGGGGTACCATGGTGGCAGACAAAGGTGATAAGCCATGGTCGATCATGAGTGGAAGAGAGTGGACGCTAACGCGTCGCGATGGTCGTTACTTACTGTTATCCCGTGCGAGTCAACATGCACCAGAAAACGTGGTGTTCGATTTCGATGAACGACAATCTGCGCATCAGTACTACCAACTTGGTCAATGGCAAGTGAATGGTGACACATTACTTTTCACGGAAGATATCGACGGCAGCGAACAATATCGCGCCGTGGTTGTTGATTTACTCTCCGGCCAATCTACGGAACTGGCGACGCACGTCGATAGTGGCGTATTGTTGTCACCTAACGGGAAAGTGGCATTCCTCGTTGCAAAGGAAAAGCGCACTCAGCGACCTCATCAGATCTTACGTATCTCCACTGAATCTTTGGCAAAAACAGTCCTATGGAATGAACCCAAGTCAGATTGGTTACTTTCTTTCTATCGTGCGGCAGATAGCCGTTATGCTGTGCTGCAAAGCAACAACGAGTCAACAACAGAGCAGAAGCTTGTCGACCTAGAAACGGGCACTGTCTCAGATTCATTGCGAAAGCCTGAAGTGGGTGTGGAATATTACGCGGATGTGGCGAAAGGTTACATTTATCTGAAAAGCAACCTTGAAGGAAAGTTCGCCCTTTACCAAGTCGAACTCGCACCGCTTGGCGCAACATGGCAACGCTTCACCAATCCTCGTGAGCCGCTTGAACAGTTCTACCTTTATGATGCAGGAGTTGTGGCACTTAGCAAGCCAAACAATGTGTCGACTTTGACGGTGTATTCTTACCAAGGTCAGGAAAAAGTGATACTGCCATTGGAACACGATGGTAATGTCGCTTGGCTAAGCACGTTGGGCGATTTTGAATCAAACAAGATTCGTATCCGAAGCATGTCGATGACTACGCCTCCTCAGTGGGAAGAGTTCGATGTAAAAACGCTGAATAAATCCTTGTACTCTCAAGATGCTTACCAAGACTTTGATAGTCAGCGTTATGTATCCCAACGTATTTTTATTAAGCACGACGGCGTTTCTGTCCCGGTCTCTTTGGCGTATCGCAAAGACAAATTGCACCCACAATCTCCTGTGATGATTTACGGTTACGGCGCGTATGGTTTTACGATGAAACCGTACTTTATGCCTCAGGTTATCAGTTTACTCGACCAAGGTGTGATTTACGCTATCGCCCATGTCCGTGGCGGTGGGTACTTTGGCGATGAATGGCACGAGCAAGGCCGTGGTGTGCGAAAAGCCAATTCTATTGGTGATTTTGTCGCGGCCGCGAAGGCGCTGCAAACATTCGAACGTGGCAATAGAGAGGTTTTCGCCATCGGTTCTAGTGCTGGTGGCACGTTGGTGGCCGGAGCGGTTAATCAAGATCCTAAATTGTTTTCAGGTGTCGTACTTAAAGTGCCTTTTGTTGATGTGGTTGCAAGTATGTCGGATACCTCACTTCCGCTTACCACACAGCAGTATGGCGAATGGGGTAACCCAACCAAACCTGAACAATTGGCGTTAATGAAGGCGTACGATCCGATTCTCAATATCCATAAAGACACTTACCCACCCATGTTGGTTCAAGTCGGTTTAATCGATCTGCGCGTGCCATATTGGGAAGGCGCAAAGTATCTCGCTAAAGTTTCAGCGTTAAGTGAGCGCAACGGGCCGTACTTGTTGCAAACTAATTTTAATTCGGGCCACCAAATGGACCCGCGACAAGCGCAAGAACAACAAGCAAAAGAATACGCATTTCTACTATCACTCATTAAAACATCTAAAGCGGAGCAGTAAATGAAGCTTACCCCAGTGTCAGCGGCAGTACTTTCGGTACTTGCTGCCAGTCAAGTGCACGCCGAATCTAAGGTTTTCTCAATGGAAGAGGTGGTGGTAACCGCCAATAAAATCGATCAGCCATTGTCAAAAGTGGCAGGTAGTGTCGCGGTTATCACAAACGAGCAAATCGAAGAAAGAGGCGAGACCGAGCTATATGACGTGCTGCGTAACGAACCTGGTGTAAGCGTGACGGGCGGTGCAGGACGTCCGCAAAACATTACCATCCGTGGTATGACGGGTAACCGCATTATGATCGTTCGTGATGGCATTCGTTCTGCGGATGGCTTCGGTGCGAATGACATTAATGATGCAGTTGGGCGAGATACTTTTGATTTATCCAATTTTGAATCGCTGCAAATCATTAAAGGGGCAAGTTCTTCGGTGCATGGCTCTGGCGCGATTGGCGGTGTGGTGATTTTAGAATCCAGTCAGCCGGGTGATTTCTTAAAAGACAAAGACTTCTACACCGATGTTTCCGGTACTTACACCGATATCAGCAACAAGTACAAAGGCACGAGTAATCTAGCTTTCCGTTCCGGTGATACAGAGAGTTTGTTTAACGTTTCATACTGGCAAGGACAAGAGACACGTAACTTTGATGAAGATTTGTATAATCGCGACCTCGATGGTTACAGCGGTGCTTATACGATCAACCACTTTTTCAATGAAGAGGTGATGTTGAAAGCCAAAGCGGAACTCTACACCCAGAACCAAGAGCGTTTGGAGGGTTCGCCGTCCATTCAACCTGATGGAATTTGGCATATTGAAGACTTTGCTGAGGATGAAACCACAGAAGAGTACAGCGCTTATATTGGTGCAGAGGTGACTCCGATTAATCCAACTTGGTTCGAAGAGTTGGATACCAAAGTTTACTGGCGTCACACCGAAGTGGTGGAAGACACCAACCGTTTAATGCGCCAAGTGGATCACAATGGTTTGATCACCAAGCGTCGCGAGCTGGAACACAAAACCTTCATTGACGAAACAATTGGCTTCCGTGGCGATTTCACCAATACGATTTATGCAGCAAATGCTGAGCACCAATTGGCTTACGGTGTTGAGCTTTCTACAGACTATTACGAGCGCACAGATAGCGATTCCAAGATTGATTGGAACGGGGTAACGCCTTCGACCAAACAACCTTTCGCTCCTGCTCGTGCTTATAACATTGGCTTGTATGTTCGAGACATGGTGGAACTGGATAAATGGACCATCACAGGTGGCCTACGCTTTGATGCGCACCGTCTCACGCCAGACGGTGCGGGTGAAGTGGGCGGCTTCCCATTAAAAGACATGGATAGCTCAGAGGTATCTCCAAGTTTGTCGGTTTCTCGTGAGGTATTTGCCAACAACATTGCTTATGTATCTTATAACCATGGTTACCGTGCTCCGGAATACGATAAAGCGTATGGCTTCGTAAGCCACGACTTTGTGCCGCTCACGCCGTTTGTCATTGCACCAAACATGGATCTAGAAGCTGAAACTTCCGACTCATTTGAAATCGGTAACAAGTTCGATAACGGTCGTGCGTATGTCTATGCGTCTTTGTTCTACAACAAGTTTGAAAACTTCATCGACGTTGTGACCACGGGCTTTGACTCAAGCAATGGTAATTACATTAAACAATACCAAAACCTCGATGGTGTCGAGACGTATGGTGCAGAGCTTTCTGCAGGTTACGCGATCACTAAGCGATGGAACATCAGCACCAAGTTTGGCTACGTAGATGGCAAAGACGCGGAAGGTGAATACGTTCGAAGCATTACGCCATTCGAAGGTAACGCTCAACTGAAATACGTCAACCAAGACTTCAATGCTTACGTGGCTTGGAACTGGGCCGCGGCCATGGATCGCGTTCCTAAATGCCAGACCACGCTTGGTCTAGCGACAGAGTGCGCGCAGACAAGTGCGTGGAATACGTTTGATATTGGCGCAACTTACCACGTTTCCAAAGACCTTCGTGTTAGCGCAAACATCATCAACCTGTTCGACAAAGAATACATCCGATACCAAGACGTAGCGGGTATCGCTGAGGAAAGTAAGCGTTACTCAACTGAGCCTGGGCGCTACTTCACGCTAAATGCAAAATACGAATTCTAGGACGAAATCATGAAGCTAAAACCATTGGCGTTTTCGCTGCTTATTGCTTGTACCCCTGCGGCACAGGCTGCAGAGTGGGATTATCCCGCAACGGACTCTGTGGTAACGAATGAAGCGCAAGCGAAAACTTATCTAGACAGCCACTACTCGGAAGCGGGCGAGTTTAAGTTCCGTTACAAAACCCAGTCTCAGCTTGGTGAGCATTACAATTTTGATGTTTGGGTAAACGGTGAATATCAAGCACAGCGCACCCTCGTAGTAACAACCGATAAAAATCATCACGTTGTGCGAGTGTTTAAGAGCCTTGAAGATACGATCATTCGTAACGGCAAACCAACAGTTGCAATGGAATTGGAATCACCTCGCCAACTGCAAGCACAAGAGCCACCTGCTTTGAGCTCTGGAAGTCTGGTTGATGTTGAGGTTTCTTTGTTCAACCCAGATCTTCGCACCATGCAACAGCAAGCGGCACCAGAATCGACGTGGTCAGCACTATCCGATTACCCTCAGCCGATCGAGTACGTCACCAAGTCGATTGAGGTTTTACAGTCCGGCGGTAAGTTCTATTTGTCTAACCCAAGATTGAAGCAAGTGGATGCGACGGGCTTATTTGCAGCCCCAACACCTGGTGAAGCGCCTGTACTCGATACGTTGGACTTTCTCAGCGCAGAAGGGGTTCAAGCATTTGACAGTGTTGATGAGATGCAAAGCACCGAGTTTGGTGACAATGCGTTCCCACAGTTGATGGCTTTTTATCATCTTGATAGCTCGATCCAATATCTGACAAGCCTGACTTACGACTTGTTTGACGAACCGCTTCGTTTTGACGCTCGCGGTTTATCAAAAGATAACTCTACTTACTATTACGGTCCGAAAGCACTCATGCTGGGTGTCGGTGGTGTTTCTCCGGATGCAGTCGATGCTGATGTCGTGATACACGAGCTTGGGCATGGCATTCATTACCAAATCGTACCGGATTGGGCGTACGGTCACACTGGTGCTATCGCAGAGGGTTTTGCTGATTACTGGGCGGGCAGCGCGAGCTACCGCATTCAATATTTGGATGCTTCGCGTCGTGGTCAAGAATTCGAGTTAGATACGGTGTTCAACTGGGACGGTGTGTTCGGAACACGCAAAACAACTCGTAGCTTATGGAACCAAAGAGCACGTTACTTCGAGAGCTCAGAGTACCCAGCGCACGTCAGTGTGGGCGGTGAACTAGGTGACGAGCTATGGTCAACGCCGCTGTTTCAAGCGCTTAAAGCATCGGTTGAACGATACGGTGATGATACCGATAGGGTGTTCCGCGAGTTTGACGCCATTGTTCTTGAAGGTATGTACGGCATTGGTCGTGGCGTGAAAATGCATGATCTGGCGGAGTCGACCGTGTTTGCCGCAAACACCTTGTTCCCAAATAAAGACTACGCCCAATTCCTGACGGACAGCTTCAACAGACACAACTTACTTAAAGCGCCTCTTCGTGTTCGCTATGACGCTCGATACATCGCACAAGGTCAAGACGTTGGTTTGAGCCTGAGCCAAACTGGCCGTGAAGCGAACATCAAAGGGCAATGGCAGCTAAACAACGCATCTGTTTTCGACTTTGATGAAACGCTTTCTGACTCGACCTCAATGAAGGTGGCGTTACCAAGCGGTCTAACATGTGGCACGCAATTCGATTCCTCTATTTCATTGGATTATCAATTTTCTGAAGGCCTAAAGATTCACCAGTGGAGTGAAAAGGTGATGCTGGTTAATGGTACGCCAGAGCTCGATATCCAGCCTCAACCAGTGAACTCCGCTTTGCCGGAACAGGGCGACAGACTGTTCTCTCAGACGCTATCGGACAAGTCACGCACGATTGATGATTCGTTTGCGGTTTACCTGAACATCGAACATGACTCACTGCAAGATCTGCAAGTGACGCTTGTGTCTCCACAAGGCAAATCGGTCGTGCTACTTAGCCATCAATCAAGCAATACCAAAGGATTTAAAGGTTACTTCACCGCTCAGTATGACGAGGAGTTACAAGCACTTGTCGGTCAACCGAGTTGGGGTACTTGGCGTCTCGAAGTGTCTGACCGCGTGTCAGGGAACTCTGGGGTGTTGAAAGAGTGGGGTGTGAGTCACTTTGCTCAGTATCAGTGTAGTGCTGATACCACTAAAGAAAGCAGTGGCGGTGGTTCAGGTGGCAGTGGCTCGCCTTGGACCTTGTTAGGACTTTTCCTGCTTTCAATGGTGAGAGTGATTCGCTCTCGTTAATTAAAATCAAAAGAAGATAAAATCTATGAAGTTTCAATATTCTTTCGTTGCTATGTCACTAGCCCTTGCTGGCTGTGGCGGAGGTTCTGGTGGTGACACGTCGGCACCGACCTATGATGTAGCTGGCACCATCGTTTCTGCAGGTACACTTCTTGATACGCCAGTATGTATCGATTTAAACCAAAACTACGTTTGTGATTCCACTGAACCGAGTGCTAAAACGGATAATGCCGGTAAATTTAGCCTGACTTCAAGCGACAAAAACGTACTAACCAGCACCATTCTTGCTCAAGTTGATCAAGGTTCAAACCAAACGTTGCGTCTTGCGGCTCCGGGTCAAAATTTAGCAACGGGTAACACGGTCAATGGTGTAACAACGTTGCTCGCGGGTCTTGTAATTGACGGTAAAACCGTTGCTCAAGCTGAAGAGATTGTGAAAGCGCAACTCGCCGATGCCGGCGTTTCTCTTTCTGGTACGGTGATGTCTAACGCAGAAGCTAGCGAGCTAGACAAGCTAGAGCAAAACACGGTTGTGCTATTAGCTGCGATGCAACCAAAGCAAATGATCAAAGGCGTAGCGCTGCTTGCTCAAAGTCTTAGCTTCCAGGGTAAATCATTGGCCTCTGATCTTCTGTCTGAAGCGGAAGTAAGTGCATTTGCTGAAGAAATTGTAGCGGTTGCTGAACAAACGGTTGGTAGTAACGATACGGGCGCCGTTCTTTATTTTGCTGAAGGAGCAGCAGACGTTGCTGAGGTTCAAGCGTCTTACCCTGGTCAAGATGCGGAATACGGCTTCGACAAAGAGGACAAGCAAACGTCGACAGGCGCTGGCTTTAAGTTCGTTAAGCTAGATTCACAAGGTGCAGCTTTAGCTGCAGATGCGACTGAGTGGGCTTGTACTATGGACGAGCGTACTGGTCTTGTTTGGGAAAACAAGAGTGCGGATGCGAGCTCGGTTCAATTTAAAGATCGCCTATTTGCGTTTGAGTCTGAAACATTTAAGCCATTTAGCAAAGATGTAGAGCTTGCAGGTTGTAAAGACGCTGGTGATGAAGTTTGTACCACTAGCCAATATGTTGAGTACATAAACAAACAATCGTTATGTGGAATCAATGGTTGGCGCTTGCCTACTTACCGTGAAACATATGACTTATTAGATTTTGGTGAACAAACGCGGTTCGCTCCGAACGAGGAATATGCGCCACACAACGTGTATGGTTTCAATGTTAAATACTTCCCACAGCAAACGATAGGCAGTCCTTATTTAGAGTATGGTGCGTTTTGGCATAGCGACTTTACGTTTGTGAATACATCATCACAGCTCGTTGATGCTGAGGTTTATTTTCCTGCAATTATCTCTCGGGGCGTAGATAGAGGCACTATTTCACTCGTCGATATTCGCTCAAGCAACACAAGTGCAGACGCCGATGACTCATACCAATTCCCAATCCGTCTAGTAGCAGTAAAGGGCCAATAAGATGAAGAAATTAATAACTGTACTATCTCTTGCTTTGGCTTCTCAAACTGCAATGGCTGCACAAGAGTGTTCTACTGACTTTGCTAAAACGGCACCTAACACGCGTTATACATATTCTGATAACGGTACCGTAACTGACTTAAAAACAGGTCTTACATGGATGCGCTGTCCAGTTGGTATGACATGGAATGTAGGAAATCAAGAATGCCAGGGGACGCGATCTACAATGTCATGGCAACTCGCTCTCTCCACAGCCAAACAAATTCGTAATAAGGACGGCAACCATCCTCTTCACAATTTTGCAGACAAAAAAAATTGGCGACTAGCAAATATCAAAGAGCTGGTATCTCTAACTGAGCGAGCTTGCCACAGCCCAGCCATAAATAGTACAGGGTTTGCTAGCGGCTATAGTCTGACAGATGGAGATGATGTTCTAGGGCGTTATGTCTGGAGCAACACACCTAATGGCGACGGTAAGCATGTTGCAACTTTTGATACGACTAATGGTGAGGTTTTCAATAGAGATCCGTTAAACTCAAGTTTCAAAAGTTCTCTCTTGTTAGTGACAGATGAATAATAATTATTACGTTAATAAGGGTTGATAGCTTTGCCTTTATGATAGGCTCCGCCAGTGCGGAGCTTTTTCTTTTCTAACCTTTGGAACTTATCGTGTTGAGCAGAGTATTTAAACTTGGAACTGCTTAAGCTGATGTTTTTGGTTTTCTGCTAAACCAGACAACTCTTGCGCTGCCGCGGCGGATTGAGTGATACCAGTGACGTTCTGGCTCACTAGTTCATAGATGTTCGTTAAGTTGTTGTTGATATCAGCCGTGACCTGCTTCTGCTCTTCTGATGCGGTCGCAACTTGAGTGTTGATTGAGTTCAGATCGGCGATAGCATTACTGATATTAGCAAGTGATTGGCTAACTTCTTGTGTAAGAGCTTGGTTGTCTGACAACATGGCTAAGCTGAAATGCATACTTTCATTTGCGTGACCAGATTGTTGCTGTAGCTCTTCTATAATGGTTTGGATCTCTTTGGTGGACTCCTGAGTTCGAGCTGCCAGCATACGTACTTCATCGGCCACTACCGCAAAGCCTCTGCCACTTTCGCCCGCTCGTGCAGCTTCAATCGCTGCATTCAGTGCAAGTAGATTCGTTTGCTCAGAAATACCTTCAATCACTTCGATCACGCGACCAATGTGTTCTGATTGATCTTTTAGCGAAGTCACGACGGCAGCGGCTTCGTTAAGTTGTTCCGCCATCTTTTCACTTGCGCGAGTGCTTTCCCCAAACATGCTTATACTTTGTGAGGTTAACGTACGTGCTTGATTTGATGCACTATCGGCTTCTTGTGCATTGGTCGATACTTCAGCTGCGGTCGACTCTAGCTGATTGATCGCCGAGGCTACTTGCTCAACTTCTTGCTTTTCTTGATCCGAGTTGACGCTGCTTTGAGTCATAACAGTTGCTAACTCGGTTGATGCTGATGCCACATCTTCACTAATGCGAACCAATGCGCTTACAGTTTCACGCAGTTTTTCTATGGTCTGGTTTACATCTCGAGCCAGCTGAGACACTTCGTTTTTCCCGATGGCTTCGGCCTTAACTAGTAGGTTTCCCTTCGCGACTTCCTGCATCGTTACTTGAAGGTTACGAATCGGCGCAACGATGTAGCTGGCGAGTACCCAACTAATAAGTGAAGCGGCACTCAAGATCACCGCAAGCGAGACGGCGCTGTAAGTTAGCGTGGTTGAATGTTGTTCGCCATTCGTTTCGACTTCATCGGTGACGATTTGATTCAATTGTTTAGATAGTTTGTCGATGGCGTTGATCATCGCTTCGCCAGCTAATCGATACTCAGCCATTGCAGATTCGTACTTTTGATTGAAATCAGAGGTGGTGTAATCAGAAGAGTGTTTAGTGGTGAGCAGAGGTGTCATGGTAACGCGAGTGAAATCAACATAGTGATTCATGGCCTTACGCATAGCATTGACTTCATTTTGAACGCCAGGGAGATTGTCGATGGAGTTAAGAAAATCGCGGTTTTTGTTTTGTCGCTCAGAAAGCTCTTGGTTGAGAGACTGAACATCTTCGGCTCTAAATAGACTATAAATGGCTTTGATGCGCATGGCGTAAGTGTTGTCTACGATGCCGCTAAGTTCCTCTTTGTGAATGATTAGCTTATGGGTGGAAGCCGAAACCTTATTGAATGCTTGATCGAGTTTACCGATTCCGACACTCAGTCCAATGATGAGTAATATAACTGTGAATAGAACAGGCAGAAAAACCTGAAGTTTAATAGAAAGCGTACTAAGAAATTGACGCATGAGATTGACCCTCTATCGGTTTGATTATTATCTTTTTTATAAATAAGCATTTCGATTTTAATTGTTACATTCGCCAAATCAATGAGTTACTCATATCTAATTGTTATGAAATGTACCAAAATCGATGGGGTTATCATCTTGAACATGAGGCAACTTATAAAAACGTTACGTTCAAATTGAGAGAGGGATAAGTCGCGGAATTAATAGTTAGAAATGACAACGTGTCATAGAGGGTTCAACTAAGTGAAACACAACTGTCATATTCAAATTCTAAAGTGAGCACCGTTCAAGTGAAACACAACGGCAATAAAGCCACTTAAGGAAATTGTGATGAAAAAGACAGTAATCGGTGCAATCGCACTTCTAGGCGCAATGGCAGTGACTCCTGTTTCTGCTAAAGAAACTATCTCTGCAGTGGGTTCTAGCAGCGTAACTCCACTGATGGAAGTTTTCTCTGAAACGTACATGAAGAAGAACCCTAACGTATTTATCGAAGTTCAAGGTCCTGGTTCTTCAGCTGGTGTAAAAGCAGCGAAAAATGGTTCAGCAGACCTTGGTATGTCTTCTCGTAATCTAAAAGACTCTGAAAAAGAATCAACACTAATCGAAGAAGTGGTTGCTCGTGATGGTATCGCAGTGGTTGTTAACCCACAAAACAAACTGCCAGGTCTAACAGCCGAGCAAGTGACTGCAATCTACAAAGGCGAAGTATCAAACTGGAAAGAAGTCGGTGGTGCAGACAAGCCAATCGTAGCCATTACTCGTGACACAGCTTCTGGTACTCGTGGCGCATTTGAAGACATCATGTCTCTAAAAATGAAGATTTCTGGTAAGAAGGTATCAGCTATCTCTCAACGTGCTCAAGTTGCAAACGGTAACGGCGCACTGAAAACAATGGTTGCATCTAACCCATACGCAATCGGCTACATTTCTCTTGGTACTGTAGACAACACTGTTAATGCACTAGCAATCGACGGCGTTGATGCAACGGTAGCTAACGTTAAAAACGGTTCTTACAAAGTAGCGCGTCCATTCCTTGTTCTTTACAAAGAAGGCAAGCCATCAACAGAAACGCAAAAATTCCTAGACTGGATGCTAACTGACGAAGCGCAAGCGCTAGTTGACCAAAAAGGTTACATCTCAGTTAACTAATCCCATCGGGACTCTAAAGTTTGCTCAGCCCAACGTTTCGGGCTGAGCCTTTTCTATCCATTGTGTTCAACGGCATTGCCCAGAACCGTGAGATTTTTAAATGACCATCGCAACAAATAGTGAAAAGCTTATGAATACTGACGCTAGAGCTATCAGCAAGTCAGGCCTACGCGAGAAGCGTCGTGTAGACTGGAAAGAGCGCATCTTCCACGGCTTGTTCCTAACGAGTGCCGTAATCGGCATTGTTTCATTAGCCGTTATTGCATACTTCATCGTTCGAGAGAGTATTCCGGCATTCCAAGAAGCAGGCGTATCGGGCATTGTCTTAGGACAAAACTGGTTACCACCTGCGCTTTACGGTGTCGCCACCATGATTGTGGCATCTATCGTATCGACGGCTGGTGCTGTCATTGTTGGGGTTCCAATTGGTGTTCTGACCGCCATTTTTATCGCTGAAATCGCACCAAAGCGATTAGCAGACATTATCCGTCCAGCGGTTGAGCTGCTAGCCGGTATTCCTTCAGTGGTCTACGGTTTCTTCGGTCTGGTTATTATCGTTCCATTGATTCAGAAGGTATTTGATGTACCTGCAGGTAACACTATCTTGGCCGGTATTATTGTTCTTGGTGTGATGATTCTACCAACAGTAATTACGGTATCTGAAACGTCTATCCGCGCTGTCCCTCGTACTTATAAAGAAGGTTCTTTGGCACTGGGCGCATCGAAAATCTACACCATCTTTAAGTTGCTCGTTCCAGCGGCTCGCTCAGGCATCATGACAGGTGTGATACTGGGTATCGGTCGTGCGTTGGGTGAGACCATGGCGATTATCATGGTTATGGGTAATGCGCCGGCAATGCCAGAAGGCATCCTTGATTCGGCTCGTACACTAACTGCAAACATCGCTATTGAAATGTCTTACGCAAGTGGTGTTCACGCGAACGCACTTTACGCTACAGGTGTAGTACTTCTGGTCTTCATCATGTCGTTGAACGCTGTACTACTGTACCTAAACCGAGAAAAAGCGAAGTAATCGCTCGTTAAAGGTGACTATTATGGATCGCGCAAAACTAAAAAAAGCACGCCAGTTCAAAGATAATGTCTTTAACGCATTTGTCTGGATCTCGGCAGCACTAACGGTAGGTTTCTTGTTCTGGATTATCTGGTACATCCTATCAAACGGTCTACAACACGTAGATTGGAACTTCATTACTGATAACTATACGCGCACAGGTGAAGAGCACGGTATCTTCCCAATGATTGTGGCGACCATTTACATGGTTATCGCTTCTATCGCAGTGGCAGCGCCACTCGGTATCATGACGGCAATCTACTTGACCGAATACGCGAAAGTGGGCAGTCGTTTGGTGAAAATCATCCGATTCTGTACCGAGTCATTGGCGGGTATCCCGTCGATCATTTTCGGCCTGTTTGGTATGACTTTCTTCGTGGCGATTCTTGGCCTTGGCTTCTCGATTCTGTCGGGTGCATTGACGCTAAGTATCCTAATCCTGCCAGTTATCATCCGTACAACGGAAGAAGCGTTGATGGCAGTACCACAAACGTACCGTGAAGGCTCTTATGGCCTCGGTGCTTCTAAGATTTACACTATCTGGCGTTTGATTCTTCCGAGCGCAATGCCAGGTATCTTAACCTCGGTCATTCTAAGTATTGGTCGTGTCATTGGTGAGTCTGCTCCAGTATTCCTGACTGCAGGTATGGTTGCACGTATTCCGGATTCTTTATTGGATTCAGGTCGTACGCTAACCGTTCACCTATACAAACTGACTACCGAACTGTTTACCGTTGAAGAATGGAATCAGGCTTACGGTACGGCAACAGTGCTTATCGTAGTTGTTCTCTTGATCAACATGGTAACGAAACTGATTGCTAGACGTTTTAACACCGCAACTTACTAACAACACAAATTAAGAACGCACGTTAAAAGACACGAATTCAAGAATTAAGAGATTAAGACAATGAACAAATTTGATATTGAAAACCTAGACCTATTCTACGGTGACAACCAAGCACTGAAATCGATCAACTTACCAATTCCAGTTCGCCAAGTGACGGCACTTATCGGCCCGTCAGGTTGCGGAAAATCAACGCTTCTACGCTGTTTGAACCGAATGAATGATCTAATCGAAGGCGTGAAAATTACAGGTAAATTGGCGATGGACGGCGAAGACATTTACGGCAACATTGATGTTGCTGACCTTCGCATCAAAGTCGGCATGGTATTCCAAAAGCCAAACCCATTCCCGATGAGCATTTACGAGAACGTGGCTTACGGCTTACGTGCTCAAGGTATCAAAGACAAAAAGACAATTGATGAAGTGGTAGAGCGTTCGCTGCGCGGTGCTGCACTTTGGGATGAGGTGAAAGATCGCCTTAAATCACACGCATTCGGTCTTTCTGGTGGTCAGCAGCAACGTTTATGTATTGCACGTACAATCGCGATGGAGCCGGATGTGATTCTGATGGATGAGCCAACGTCGGCACTTGACCCAATTGCGACACACAAAATCGAAGAACTGATGGAAGAGCTAAAGAAGAACTACACCATCGTTATCGTGACTCACTCAATGCAACAGGCGCGTCGTATCTCTGACCGCACTGCGTTTTTCCTAATGGGTGAACTGGTTGAGCACAACGATACGCAAGTGATCTTTAGCAACCCTCAAGACGACCGTACTCAAGGCTACGTAAATGGTGATTTCGGTTAATCCACCGTATTTCAAGCATAACTAAATAACTATAAGCGATGGTAACTTTGCCCCTCTTAATGAGGGGCCTTTTTCTTTTTAAGTCGTAGGCTTAAAACATCTACCAACACAAAAATCTTGTAAATAAGTACAACTTTCCTCCTCAGTTTATAAAGCATGTAACTTATGTGAAACATGGCTTTAAAAGTGCTGAAGAGTTCTCGAATGTAACACTAAGTCTGATAATTTTGCGAATGACTTAACAGCTCAAATTTGAACGTATTGATTGCATATCATGGCCTAAGTAGTTTTTTATCGAGGATAAAAAAGTAGATTAGGTTGGTAGGGTGAGTTTAAGAAGTTTTACAAGAAAAGTGTCTTCAACGAGGGACCATCGGTTGCTAGCGGAGGCAATCTTTGATCATTTAGAGAGTCTGTTCTCCCCTCAAGCCCTCGCTATTTTTGAAGATCCTTCAATTAACCCTCGTCATTCGATGAGCTTCTCTCGCGGAGAGCTTTACCCAACCCAAAACTATCCTGAGACATTCTGGGAGTGGGCAAGTCAGTTTGACACCTCTGAAAGCATCATACCTCTGGCGATCAACACTTGTAATTGGAATCACACCCGAGATTTAGGGGGTGATAGTTACATCATGATGCTCGACAACACGCCTATCAAACGTACCTACCTACTGATTCAATCTGTTCATGCTCGCACAGCACATAATATCTATGAAGAAAGTTACGACGCAATGCAACTCGCAGCGGCGCGTTGGCAATGTATTCGTGCTGAAAAAAATGCCTCGAAAGAGATCAGGCACAGAGATATTCGTGAAGCGCAATATGTTGATGAGATTAGCCAACGCGAGCGCTTTATCGAAAATATGAAGTTAGTTCAGCAAGTTGCACTCGAAATCTCTAATCCTGATTCTTTAAAGGACTTGTACTACAAAGCCGTCGAAGCGTTACGTGAACGACTTGGGTTTGATCGCTCTACACTGATGCTTCTCGATATGAAAAAGCGTAGCTTCAGTGGTACATACGGTACGGATGAGTCAGGAATTACGATTGATGAATTTCACACACAATATGATTTACACCAACTTAGCGAGGAGTATATCACCGCGTTATCTAGCCTCGAGAGCAACTTAGTTATTGTAGAAGACGCGCCAATATACACAGCAGGCAAGGTCATCGGGCAGGGCTGGAATGCGATGTTGATTTTACGCGATGGCAATGAACCGTTTGGGTGGTTCGCGCTAGATAACTTTATTCATCGTAAGCCGATAACGGCATATCAAAAACAGATGTTGGACTCGTTTGGTTCACTCTTCTCTCAAATTTACATTCGTAAGCGCCAAGAACAAAACGTACGCATGCTGCATTCAAGCATGGTTGAGTTATCACGTTGCACTACTGTCAGTGGAGTATGCAAATCGGCCGTCACTTTCGCCATTAAAAATCTTGGTATTGATCGAATGGCGGTGTTTTTAACTGATGAAAATTGCTCTTACATGCAAGGAACGTGGGGTACCGATATTCAAGGTAACGTGGTGGATGAATCTTACTTCTTTGGCGAAACCCAAGATTTCTCTCTTATAAATCTGGCTCGCTCAATGCCAAACGAAGTCGCATTTGAAGAATCAGTGCCTATTTATCATGACTGTAATATTGTTGGCTTTGGTTGGGCTGCGATGACGGTATTGACTTCAAATAGCAGTGGTCCTATCGCCTTTATCGCTGTTGATAATTTGCTGACACGTGCGCCGTTAACTTCTCAGTTACGTGAAGTGATTCGTATGTTCGCGTCCAGCTTAGCTGAAGTATTGCAACGTACTCAAGCTCAAGAGGCGATTCGCGAATTAAACGAAAACTTAGAGCTGGAGGTTCAGAACCGAACAAAAGAGTTGGAGGAAGCCAATCGACAGCTTGAGGTACTTTCTAAGCTCGATCCTTTGACGCGTCTTGGTAATCGCCGCATGTTAGAACATGTGATGCAAAAATATTGTGCCCTAGAGTGTGAAGACGACATGTCGTTTGGCCTGATCCTGATTGATATTGACCATTTTGGCTTATTCAATAATCACTATGGTCATCTCGAAGGCGATATCGCATTGATGCGAATTGGCTATATCTTGGATCATCATACCAAAGGTGAAGATGAAGTTTTTTGCCGTATCGGAGGTGAGGAGTTTGCATTGCTCATGATTGGTTCTGAGCAAGAGGAGGTTCGACTGAGAGCAGAGTGCATTCGTCAGTGCATCGAGGGCGAGGGGATAAAGCATCGACACAACCCAGAAGGAGAGTTACTTACCGTTTCAGTCGGTTACTCCTGTTATAAAGCGAAAGGCAAAGACTTTAATTTCGACCATTTATATCAGTTGTCGGATAAGGCACTCTATCAAGCGAAGAATCATGGGCGAAATTGTGTAAGGCGATACGAATACGAGCCCCAAGTTTTGTTGAGTAAGTGATGTTCATAAGAGCAACTTGATAGGGAAGAAGCGGCGGTTGGTGCTCTAGATAAAACCGCTAAAGCAAAATTTGGCCGGATAAGAGAATTGGCAGCTCATGAGAGCTGCCATTGTTATCTAGTTATTTATAGCTTTTCGAGTTGGTGGTCGGTTTTCGTTACGTTTGCTTTGCCAAGGTTTTGAATTTTCGCTAACAGCGAATCAGGGCTCCAAGGTTGTTGGTTAGCACTAAAACGCGCTTGATTCATGGCATTAAGCTCTTGCTTAATTACTTGTACGTCACCAGGGTTTAACCTGTCTTGATGAGTGGTTAAATACTCATTTACAGAGCGTTCAATTTTCGCAGCATCGCCCTCTTCGATGACTTTTTTTAGCGCGTCGATGCAAAGTGGTTGTTCAGTATTTGAAACCGTTCCACTCGCTGTTATTGGGCGCTTTTTCCATGCCCAAATTGCGATTCCTAATGTCATTATCCAAAGCCCTGAGAAAACAAAGGTTAACGTTCGCCAGAGACTGTTTACACCGCCGCTTGATTCAGGACTAGGGGCTGACACTAAAGGCGCTGAAAGAGGCGATTCCGGCAACGTGATTAGCCCAGTGTCATTTTTCTCTACGTCTAATGTTAGCTCTGGTAACGTTGTTTTCTTCGCTTCATCATTTTGACTGTCCCACCAGTTCAAGTCGTATCCTGGTAAGGTATATTTCCCGGCCTCTGTAGGAATAATGACTTGTTTCACCGTCATGGTAACGGTGCCATCTCTCGCGCTATCGAACTTAGGTTGTTCTGGATACACGCGCAGTGAACTCGGGTAACTAATATTGACTCGTGGCAGATATTCGGCTTGTGTACCGCGAGCCTTAACTTGAATGGTTCGAGTGAGTGAAGAACCTTGCTTTACTGTGTTGATCGCGTTAATCGACAGTAGATTACCTTGATCGTCTTGCCAGCTCTGTGTCATTTCTAACGCTGAAGCAGGAAGCCATTCACCTTTAAATTCGCTCGGAATCGGTTTGACCGTTATTGGCATGCGTTCCGCTTTGGTATTGATAGGCATTATTTTGGTTGAGCCCGTCAAGCTGTCGCCATAAATATAAGAACCGGTCAGTTTAGGACCTATCAAGGTATAAGTGCCTGGTTGATTGGCCGTTAAGCGAAACGACTGCTCTATGACCGCTACTTCTAACCCATTTAAGATCTTCTGTCTTTGCTGTAAGCCACCCAGTGCCTCAAGCTTCATGCCTTCAATTTGCGGAGGTACTATTTGCGGGTTATCTAGGCGTCGAGTGTCCGCTTTGATTAGAAGCTGTATACGTAATGTTGCAGATTGCTGAGGGTAGAGCGTACTGTTGTCGACCGTAATATTGAAGCTAAATAGATCATCAAGATTGGGGTCTGTTTGGCTCGCGTTGACACGTAGTTTGATCGGCTCCGTTTTCATACCATCAGCGGAAAAACTTGGAATAGTCAGAACACCTTCTTTCATTGGTGCAATTGAGATACTCCACTCGGTACGCACTGATTTTCTTCCGTTAATGTTATTGCTAGAGCGGCCATAACGAGGTTGACCCAAGAAGAAGTCTTTCTCTAGAACATTGAAGTCGATTGAGTCTGAGCTGAGCTCAGTATCTGAAATGATTCTGAGGTTAATCACTTCATTCTTGGCTACTTGTGTTTTATTCACACTAGCTTGAAGTGTCTGTGCCATCACCGAGAAACTGGATATTAGGCTGGCCACAAAAATAAAGACCAGTTTTACGCCTTTGTTCATCACAGGCTTACCACTCCTTTTGAGATTGTTGTGGAGGTTGTTTTTGTTGCGCTTGAAGTTGCATTTGCGCACGGATCAAAAAGCTTGGGTCGCGAGCACTTTCTACTGCTTCTAGTCGACGGAACTCAGGATCATCCTGATGCATTTTTTCGGGATGCGCTTTAGCCTGTATTGGTTCACCTTGATCCTTCACTTGCTTGTCATCTCGTTGCGGTTGATGTTGTTCCGTTTTTTGTTTTTCTTTTTTATTTTCAGATTCTTGCTGATTTTGTGACTGTTGTCCTTGCGCTTCTTTCCCTTCGTTTTGAGACTTTTGTTGCTGTTGCTGTTGCTGTTGCTGTTGCTGTTGCTGTTGCTGTTGCTGTTGCTGTTGCTGTTGCTGTTGCTGTTGCTGTTGCTGTTGCTGTTGCTGTTGCTGTTGCTGTTGCTGTTGCTGTTGCTGTTGCTGTTGCTGTTGCTGTTGCTGTTGCTG